>NZ_ALKF01000137.1:0-29061 GCF_000283315.1 Paenibacillus sp. OSY-SE
TAGGGGAGAATGGATATAAGCGCGACTGGATACGGATGATCATCGCCAGCAGCTCCGTACTAACTTTAATTCGCCGCCACTTTTCATAACAGCAGGTTGAGCAGGAACTTGCAACGGTTTTTCCAATCATTGCGGATATGCGGATATAAAGAAAAAGAACTGCACATTGGCAGTTCATGTCATTTCATTTATTGAGATTAAGTCTGATATGGTTATACTGCCTGAGATATGCTGCTGGCTGAGCCGCGCCAGAATAATTCTTTTAATCGCGGACGCTGCGCTGGTGAAGCGCATTGCTCAGAGATCAGCTTGCATGCGAGATGGCATGCTTGTTCCATAGTCGCTTCCGAGCCGGCGGTAATGAGCAGACCACGGGAATCGATATAGGCAATCAGCATCTCATCCGCATGGAGGGTGCTTTTCAACCGCAGGGGAGATTCGGGATGATTCAATTCATCTTGACTGTAAATCAGTATACTGTGCTCGGGAAACAGGGCAGGTTCAACAAACCGGACATGGCACTGTTCCACTGAACGTTGTGTAAGCGATACCAACACTTGCTGCAACGCGAAGATGGATTGCTGTCTTACAATGCTTGTGCTTGGAGCCGAATAAATGGTTGTCATATGGTATCCTCCTTGCTGCTGTCATCTCAGACAACTGCCTATCTGAAAGATTACCCGTATTTTATCAGACTGAAACGAAAAAACAAGCGAACGGGATGTGGCACATTTGCGACATTTGATCGCCTGAAATGGCTTTATCCCGTTCTAGAGGTTAGAACGTGTCCTGTGTCCACGCGACTAGCTCGAAAGCGACGAGGCGCGACGTACAATCTGCGATCGGCGTTGATTCAGCCAAGACATGGCTAACGTCCATAGCGGTAAGCTCCATAAGAAGACAGCATATGGCGCATATGAGTGAACGGGAACGTCCAATATGGTGCCGCATAGCACAGCAAGCATGTTCCAAGGGATTATTGCCGCAAAAACAAGCGCGGTATCAGCCACGACCCGGGATAATTGCTCCTTCGGGAACCGATCGGACCAGAGTGGGAGCACGCTTCGTCCCGCCATCATGATAGGCAACGTCTGAGTACAGGAGACGAGGGCCAGCGCGAGTCCGTACAGACCGACGCGGGTTGTCGCTCCGGACATCGAAGTGTTCTCTCCGATAAATGCGGCCATATACGGCTCCAGGCTTCGCGTCGATTCCAAAATCCCATTAAACGCCCCGGCCAGCGCGATTAGCAAGACAAGCTCAATGATGGGCAGCACCCCCTTTGTATGCAGAGAAGGAAGTGCGGCATTTCCGTACCCGAAGAGCATCCCGTTCAGCCAGGCGGATGGTTCGGTTCCTTGCAGCCAAGAGCCGATAATGATCGCCGTCACGATGGCCAGCATGAAGGCATAGCGCGTCTTCCAACGCAGCAAAATCGCAACGATTAAAGCCGCTGCGGGTAAGATGAGCCACGGACTGAATGTGAAGCTGCTGCGGAATTCCTCCATTCGCAAGGCCTCGGCTGGCACCGACCAGCCTCCTGCGATGTCAAATAGGACAAAGATGACCGTGGCGGTTGCCAAGCCGAGCAGCGTCGTGGGAACAAGCGCCGGATACTGGCGTCCGACGGTCGTTCCGGTCGAATCGGCGACGAGGCGATGCGTGCTCGAAAACGGAGAGGTGCGGTCTCCGACGAATGCTCCCGAGACTAACGCCCCGGCCATCAGCGGCAACGGCACTCCGGCGATTGCCGCTACGCCCATCATTGGAATGCCGACGGCGCTGAGCGTTCCGGTCGAAGTGCCGAGCAGCATGGAGAAGAGGGCAGAGAACCAGAACGTCAGGGTCGTCATGAAGGCGGGAGCCATCCACTGCAATCCTTGTTCAATCAGGTACGGAATCGTGCCGCTTAAGGTCCATACCGGAATCATCAGTCCGACCATTATGAGAATCCAGATGACCTCTATCGTATGCTTGGCGCCATCGCGCATGTACCTGAAGAGAACGGGCCAAGCAGTGCCTTGCCGCCGAGAAAGGGCAGTCAGGCTGAAAAAGCCGGCGGCAAAGCCAATAATAAGTGGGAAATGCAATAAATAAGCTGTGGAAAGTCCCGCAATCGTTATAACAATGACGGTGAGTAGTTGGTGTTTCGTTAACATTACGGTAAGGCATCTCCTGTCTTCATGTCTCTGATGAAGTTGATGCAATTAGAAGGTGCGTATGAAGAAACGCGAATCATGCGATGATGTCATGCAGCTAGCGGGACTGGGCTTGTAACCAACTGGCCGTAGCATCCAGCGCCGCTTCCAATTCCGGAGTTGTGCCTTGGAACGGGTGGACGGCGTTGAAGGTGTGTCCGCCGCCTTCAATTGTAATCCATTCTGCTGCTGGGTAACTCGCAACGAGACGGGCCGATCCGTCACGGAAGCCGGGCAGGTCATCCGAGCCTTGAATGAGCGCCATAGGAAAAGAGGCGGAGGCAGTGCGGCCAATTAGGTCATACCGCTCGCGGTTGGCTTCCAAGTCATCGAGCATGACACGGTCAAGCGGCAGCGCTTCGCCGGTGCGGGCATTGACGACCTTCGAACGCCCGGATGTTCGCATCTCGTGCTTCTGCTCTGCGGTGAACAAATCCATATTGGTTACACCGTTCCATGTAATGACGCCTGCGATCTCCTCTGGATGATCGAGCGCATAGAGCAAGCAGCTTGCTCCGCCGCGGCTATGTCCCAGCAGGTAGACAGGCGCTTCCAGGCCTATGCGACGGCCGGGAGCGGCCTGCTGCAACCATTCATTGAAATCCCCGCCAGTGATCCACTGAAGCAAAGCAGTCAGATCCTCCTGCTCCCGCTCATACGTGTTGACGGCGAATCGTTCCAGCTCATCGAAGCGGTCGAGCGATGGACCGACACCGTTATATGTAAAATTGAAGGTGATCGTGAGCAGGCCGCTTCGCTCCGCCAATTGTTCCGCCGCATAGGGGAACATGCCCCAGTCTTTAAAGCCTTTGTAGCCGTGAGTGATAATAAGCACGCCCTGCTTCTTCTGCTGCTCCGGAATAAATACGTCTCCACGCAACGTGCGTTGTTCCTTCCAACTTTTTTCAAAAGAATGTCTCATTAATCCTACCTCCTTGCTAGTACAATATTCACGCCTCATTGTAACATAGAACAGCCGCAATGAAGCATGCAACTCCTAATGTAAAGATTATTTAATGTGCGGTTATCTCTACTTGCGCAATGAGCGAATCCAAGCTTGACACGTGCATATACGGAGTGTACTATGTGTACTAGTTGAAGTAGTACACTATTCGTGCCGCGAAATGAACGGAGAAAGGAGGATGTCATGTTTCGTTTGCAAGAGCGAAGTACCACACCAATATATGAACAGATTGTGGAGCAGATGAAAGCTCTAGTCGCTAAAAACGTGATGCAGCCCGGGGAAAAAGTGCCTTCGGTGCGGGAATTGTCCTCCATGTTGGTCGTAAATCCGAACACGGTTAGCAAAGCGTATCAGGAGTTGGAGCGTCAGGGCGTCATTGAAACGCTGCGGGGCAAAGGCACATTTATAGCGGAACCCGCTGCTCCGCCCATGGCAGAAGAGAGGATGACGAAGTTGAAGGATGAAGTGAACCGCATTGCTGTAGAAGCGAAGCATTTAGGCCTTGAACGGGAGGAGTTCATTGATATGGTCGAACAAGCATGCGAGGTATGGTGGAGGGATGACGAATCATGATGCAAGTGGAAGCGATACATAAGGCGATTGATGGCAGGCCGATATTGCGGGGCATCAGCTTTACGATTGAGCCCGGCCGCATAATGGGCCTCGTCGGACGCAACGGGACGGGTAAAACGACACTGATGCGGACGCTGGTCGGCATATACGATCCGGATCAGGGGAGCGTTGCCTTTGAGGGAATGGACATACATAAGTATCCGGAGCTGAAGCGGGATGTTGTATTTGTCCCGGATGCGCCCGTGGCGCTTGAGGCGTATACGATTCGGGAATGCGCCGCTTGGTATGGGCAGATTTATCCGAGCTTCGATCTGTTTTACTTTACCGAGGCGATGGAACGGTTCAAGCTGCCGATGAATAAACGGGTCCGCACGTTGTCCAAGGGGATGAAGATGCTGTTCAGCACGGCGCTTGGCTTGTCGACGAAGGCCCGCCTCATTCTGTTCGACGAGCCGACGAACGGAGTCGATGCCGTAGCCAAGAAGCAGCTATTGAGCCTCATCGTCGAATCGCTGCGCAAGGATTCCTCTATTCTCATTTCGTCGCACATGCTGAACGAGCTGGATCGGATCGCGGATACCGTCGTGCTGCTGCGGGATGGCCGGACGGATGAGACATGGGACTTGGAGCAATTGCGTCAACACATGAAAAAGCTGCAGGTCGTCTTTACGGCGACAGAACCGCCTGCTTGGCTGGCAAGGGAGGATGTATTCGTGCTGCAGCAGGTAGGCCGCGTGTATACCGTCATGCTGGAGTCGGACGAGGCGTTTACTGCGCTGAAACGTGAGGAGCCAATGCTCATCGACGAGCTGCCGCTCTCGCTGGAAGATTGGTTCATGTGGAAATCGGGAGGTGACGGCGATGCAGCGTAGTATTTTTGTGCGGGCGTTGTGGTGGAAGGAATATCGACAGACGCGGGTGCTGCTGTGGTTGATGATGATTGCCGGCTTTTTCTCAACGGCTTACCTGCACATGCGGGAGGTGTGGTTTGCTTCCCCGCAGGTCATTGTGGGACTAGTGGAGTATTTGGCAAAAACTCAGGAGACGAATTGGCTGCTGCACAGAAACTATGGCGGTTTTATGCTGCTGCTTGTGCTCGGAGGTTTTTTGCTGTCATTGTGGCAGCTCGGCCATGAGCGCCGCAATCAGATGAGCGAGCAGACGTTTGCGCTTCCTTATCCACGGTGGGTTATCTACGTGACAAAATGGTTGGTTAGTGTCGCTTATATCGTGTTTGTCGTTACGGCCAGCGTAGCATTGGATATACTCGTACTCAAGCTGTCGCAGGTGGGAGCATACGTGCATGTCATAGATTTTATCGGTCGCGGCTTTCACATTATCTTCGTCACGGTGGCGGCCTACACATTTACGTTGTTCATCGGCTCCTTTACGGGGACTTGGACGTTGCAAGCGGCGCTTTCCATTATCAGCTTGTTCTTGTATGAATTTTTTACTCTCATGCTGCAGCAACTTCTGTATATCTTCATGATTACGCCAATATACATGGAACTTCGATTGCGCGGAACGTTCTGGGAAAAGTTCAATTTAACGAATTGGGTATTCCATGAGGGCGGCAATTATCCATACGCGTTCGTCGGAGTCGTCTCCTTGCTGCTGTTCATCGCGGGCATGGTGCTCTATTCGCGTAATTCGCTTGAAAACAATGGCAAGCTGGTGCTTTTTCCAATCATTGAGAAGCTGTTCATCGTCGGATTTGTATTATGTGCGGCATTGTTTAGCGGCAATTTGAGTTATGACACGCTTTATCCCGGACGCCTCGGATATGCGGCAGGCGCAGGGCTTGGCACCATCATCGGCTATATCATCATCCGCACATTGACGCGCATGCGTGTACGAACTTAGCGTGATATAGCGTGAACAACGAGTGCAGGGTGGTAATTGAGACAATGGTGCAGGAGGTAATGCCATGAAGAACGCAGATGCCGTACTTCAACTCAGAAATGTAACCAAGAAAATTGGGAAGCGCACGATTGTGGATCAGGTGTCCTTTGACGTTCCGGCAGGAGAAGTGTTTGGCTTTCTCGGGCCGAACGGGGCAGGCAAGACGACGACGATCCGCATGATAGTGGGCTTGATTGCAATGACCGCAGGGGAAATTTATGTGAAAGGCATTTCCGTGAATAAGCAGTTCGAGCGCGCGATGACCCATATCGGTGCGATTGTGGAAAACCCAGAGATGTATAAGTTTCTTACCGGTTATCAAAACTTAGTTTATTTTGCGCGACGGCATACCGGCGTGACGACCGAACGAATTAATGAAGTCGTGAAGCTTGTCGGTCTGCAGAATCGGATTCACGAGAAAGTGAAGCGTTATTCGCTTGGCATGCGGCAGCGGCTCGGCGTTGCGCAGGCGCTGCTGCATAGACCCTCTGTCCTTATCCTGGACGAGCCGACGAACGGGCTTGATCCGGCGGGAATACGCGAGCTCCGCGACTATTTGCGCACCCTTGCGCGGCAGGAGGGGATAGCCGTCATCGTCTCGTCTCATTTGCTATCTGAAATGGAGCTGATGTGCGACCGGATCGCCATTATCCAAGCTGGAAAACTGATAGATGTTCGCTCTATGAATGATCTGAAGAATAGGGTTGCCCATCGCATCATCGTTGAAGTCGAAGAGCCTGAGCCGACGAAAGAGGTTCTGACTGCAATGCTGCCTGATATCGCCATGGCTGTACAAGCCGGACAATTGGAGATTACGGCAGGCCGCGATCGGATTCCGGAATTAACGAGAGCGTTAGTGCAAGCGGAAATTGACGTATACGGCATTCGGACGGCGAATCAATCGCTGGAGGATCGATTCTTGGAGCTGACAAGGGGGGAGCAAATTGTCTAATTTCTACAGACTCATTCAGAACGAGAATATGAAAATAGTTCGTCGTCCCCGTACATGGGCCATGGTGGGTGTTCTAATTTTTGCTCTCCTGTTACTGACAGCGATTTTGAAAATTGATCAAAATCCCAATATTCAAAACAACAATTGGAAGCAGCATCTTACAGAGACGAATCAACGGCTGCAGCAGCAGATAGATGAGAATAGCGCTGATGCAAGCCCGGACATGAAGCTCAAACTGGAAGGCGAGATTAACAAAAATCTATACTATATGGAACACAATGTGAACCCATACGAAGTGACGATATGGAGTGTAGTGAATGGTTCATCCAGTTTGATGGTTCTGATCACGCTCTTAACCGTTATTGTAGCGGCAGATATGCTCGCAGCCGAGTATTCATGGGGGACGATCAAGCTGTTGCTTGTCGGCCCGGCTTCCCGCACTAAAATACTGCTCAGCAAATACATATCTACACTCCTATTCACGCTATTTTTGCTCGTGCTGAACTTCGTAGTATCTTTTGCGCTGGGGGGGATTCTTGAAGGATTTGGAGAGATCTCTCGACCCGCCCTTACGATTGGCGCTGGCGGAGCGGTGGAGGAAGGCTCGATGCTAATTGCTATTCTGCAAAATTATGGATTCAAAACGATAGAGCTGATTATGTATGTGACGATGTCGTTTATGATTTCCGCCACTTTCCGCAGCTCTTCCATGGCGATAGCCTTCTCGTTGCTGTTTATGCTCATCGGCAATACGCTCGTCAATATTTTAAGCAAATTCGAGTGGGTAAAATATTTGTTGTTCGCTAACGTCAATCTAAGCCAATATGCGAACGGCACACCGGTTCGCCCGGACATGACGATGCTCTTCTCAGTCTGCGTTTTGCTGGTCTACTTTGTCGTATTTCATCTTATTTCTTGGGTCGTATTTACGAAAAGGGATGTTGCAGGGTAAGTGATTGGAGCGCTGTAAAATATAGCTTAAGATTTTATAAATAGAGAAGCAAGTTGAGATAGGTCGGCGGGAGTGGTCATTGGTGGAAGCAGACATGGCATTCCTCTATATTATAATTACACTTATCGTGTGCTGGATTTCGGTGAACTGGCTGCACCGGAAGTGCACGAAGGGGCGGCTTGCACTAACGATTGCGCTGCTATGTTTGTTGGTGGCGCTAATTGCCATGCAGGCTCCGTTGGAATACGTGATGATGAAGATTCAGGGCAGCGTGGACCTAATCAAGGCGTTCTATCTACTGGATAGTCTGCTGGGGCAGGCCTCGATGGGATAGAACAGACAAGAGCGGGCGGGAGCTGAAGGATACCAGCTCCCGCCCGCTCTGGCGTTTAGCCTAATACGCGGCGGAGCACACGCTCGGTGCGTGCAGCGATGTCGCGGACGTCGTCTGGCGTGGCGCATAGCGGCAGCCAGTAGTACAGGGTGTCACCGAGCGGGCGGAGGATGAGTCCCTCCTCGAAGCCCGCCTCGTACATGGCCGCCCCGATGCGCCGCTCGGGCGGGAAGGGGTGGCGGCGTTCGGCATCCTCGTACAGGTCGAACGCCGCCACGAGCCCGAGCTGCCGCACATCGGCAACGTGTGGCAGCTGGGCGATGCCGCCGAGCGCTTCGGCGAGCGCGGCAATGGTGTCTTGTGCCTGTTCGAGGGTGCGTTCCTCCTCGAACAGGCGCAAGGAAGCCAAGGCCACGGCGCAGGCCACCGGGTTCCCGGTGAAGCTGTGCCCGTGGAAAAATGTCTTCTGCGTCGCGTAATCGTCATAGAACGCGTCGTAAATGTCATCGGTGCACAGCGTGGCGGAGAGCGGCATAATGCCAGCGGTCAGCCCTTTGCTCAAGCACATGATGTCGGGGCTGACCTCTGCATGCTCGCAGGCGAACATCTTGCCCGTCCGCCCGAAGCCAGTCGCCACTTCGTCAGCGATGAGATGGACGCCGTGCGCCGTGCACAGCTCGCGCAAGCCTTGCAAGTAGGCAGCGGGCGTCATGATCATGCCGCCCGCGCCCTGCAGCATCGGCTCCACGATGAAGCCGGCCAGCGTGTCCGCTTCGCGCTCGAACAGCTCGCGCACCTTCGCCAGTGCCGCTTCCGCCACCTCGCGTTCGCCTTCCGGACCGGCCGCGCGCGCCTGCCGCAGGTCCGGCGCCGGCATGCGGTGCGCGTGGAACAGGAGCGGCTTGAACAGCGAATGATAGAGCTGAACACCGCCGACGCTTACCGCGCCAAGCGTATCACCGTGATAGCTGCCGTCCAAGAAGACGAACTTCGTCTTCGACGTGCGGCCGATCTGCTGCCAATATTGGAATGACATCTTGATCGCCACTTCCACCGCGGTGGAGCCGTTGTCCGAGTAGAACACTTTGTTCAGCCCCGCAGGCGTGATGTTTACGAGTTGTTCCGCCAGCTCGATGCCCGGGGCGTGTGTCAGCCCGCTGAACATGATGTGGTCGAACTGATCCAGCTGCTGTCGAATCGCTTCCTTAATCCGCGGATGGCCGTGTCCGTGCAGATTGCACCACCATGACGACACTGTATCGTAGAATCGCCGTCCATCGGCATCATATATATAGATGCCCTCCGCTTTTTCAATGAGCACATGATCACGATCAGCGTAATCCTTCATTTGGGTGAACGGATGCCAGACGTAAGACCGGTCCTTGCATAGCAGCTCCTGCTTTATCGTTTCCTTCATTTTGTGCCAGCTCCCTTGCAAATATCTCGATTAACGAGTCCACAATGTTAACCTATTAGTATACAAAATAGATTAACAAAAGTTTTTCGCACTAGCAATCCCCCGCTCGGTGCTGCAGCAGGATGAAATCCTCGGTCCGCAGCATGAATAGAAGATTGGTCTCGGGGAGGATCGCGATTTCGTTCGACAGGCGCTTCAGGCTGACAAGGAGCCGATGTATGCTCATAGTACGGTTCAATAAGGGGGTAAACCTCTTATAGAGAGATGAGAAGGAGGCGTGATCCAGTGGCACGGATCATTTACGAAATCGATCATGTCAGTCAACTGTATAAGCGGGGCAAAGTAAAGGCGAACGTCGATATTACGTTACAGGTGCAGGAGGGAGAAATTCTGGGCGTACTCGGCCCGAACGGCGCAGGCAAATCAACATTAATCAAGCAGATGATCGGGCACTTGCAGCCGACGGAGGGGAAAGTGTCGTTCTACGGAACAGATGTGGTTCAACAGACGAGGCGTGTGGCGCAGCAGGTCGCTTACTATTCACAAGAACCGCACGTATTGGCATCACTCAAAGTGCAAGAGGCGCTGGTGTTCACCGGAAGACTGCGGGGAATGACCAAGCTGGAGGCTGAACGTCAGGCCGAGGAACTATTAGAAATGATGGGAATGACTGAATTGCGCCGGAAGCAGCTCAAGCATCTATCCGGCGGTCAGCGGCGGATGATCGGCATAGGGACGGTTATGATCGGCAGCCTGCCAGTCATGATCCTGGATGAACCGACGAATGAATTGGATCCGGCGAACCGGCGTCTTGTCTGGAATCTCATCAAGGAGCGCAACTTGCAGGGCGCTACAGTCATTCTAGTCACGCACAACGTGCTGGAAGCCGAACAAGTCGTCGATCGGGTGGCCGTCATCAATCACGGCCGGCTGCTTGCGATCGATGCCGTTGCGAAGCTGAAGCAGAAGGTGGACCAACGCCTGAAGTTCGAGCTGATTACGGAATTCGGTCGAAGAGAAGAGGCGGCAGCAGCGATGAGGCAGTGGGGACATCTTCATATTAATGGAGAGAATCGGCTTATCCTCTTGGTGGATAAAGAATCGGCGAGTCAGGTGCTCGATTATATCGTTCATTTTCCAGAACTGCCCATTGAGGAATACGCTGTGAAGCCGCCGAGCCTCGAAGATGTTTATTTCCATATCGACGGTCAGGCAGAACGGGAGGCGAGTGGCGCATGAATCCAGCAATGAATCCGAAGCAAGCCTCGGCAGCCGCTGCGATAAGTGGTCCCGGGCGCATCTGGACGGAGCTGTCCATCCTGTTTCGCATCCAATTCGCCATCGTGCGGGATAGCTGGGTCTGGGTCGTTCTGATGGCGACCATGTTTCCGTTGACGACGACACTGTTTATGTCGTTTTTCGCCGACAATCCGAGCGAAGAGATGATGATTCGCATCATAGCGGGCAATCTCATCTTCGGTGTCATCGTGATGGGGATGAACGGCATGGGACAAGAAATTTCATGGCAGAAGCATCAGGGCCACTTCACGTATTATGCTTCGCTGCCGATCTCCAAGCTGAACTTTGTGCTCGCTAATTTGCTTCGCGGGCTTATGAATACGCTCCCGTCCTTCATTATTCTGGCTATGATTGGGCAATGGGGCTATGGCATCGAATTTCATTACTCATGGGGGCTTCCGGTTGTCGTCATCCTCTCGCTGGCGAGTGTCGTCGGCATCGGTGTATGCATCGGCTTCTGGTCGCCGAATCACCAGCTTACGAACATGCTGGTGCAGGCCCTGATGATGTTCGTCACTTTTCTGTCTCCCGTCATGGTAGACATTCAGCAGCTTCCCGTGCCTCTGCAGTGGCTGTCTTATCTGTTTCCCACCACGTATGCAGCTGACGCGATGCGGAACGTGCTCTTGGCCGGATGGTCCACCGGCGTTATGTTGGACTGCGTCGTCTTGCTCGCCTATAGCGTCGTGACGATCTTCGTCATCAACAATCTGGTCAAATGGCGGATCGGCGAATAGCGCATGAATGGGGAGCGGGCCGAGCCGAACCGCCGCTTCCCTCCGTACTTGATTCTCATGCTGCGGCAGTTGTATGCTCTGTATTAGTGCGTGTACAAAAGGGACTATCGAAATCCTCGCTTTTGCTAATGGATTTACGACATCCGGATGATAGGAAGGGAAGAAGCAGCGTTATGATTTATGGAATCGGGCATGACATATTGGAGTTGGATCGGGTAACCCGCCTTCTGAACGGCAAGAGTAAAGACCGCTTCCTGCAGCGGGTGCTGACACCGGCGGAGCTTGCGGTGCTCAAGCAACGGGGAACGCGTATGGCAGAATGGGTGGCGGGCCGATTCGCGGTGAAGGAAGCGGTCGTCAAAGCGTTCGGTACAGGAATAGGCCGCACGATCGGCTTCCTTGATATCGAGGTGCTGCCCGATGCGCATGGCAAACCGCACGCGTGTGTAAGCGAAGCGGCCTGGAACCGCCTCGGCCTGCCCAGCGACTCCTATCACATTCACGTCAGCATCTCGCACCAGCCAAGCCTTGCTTCGGCACAGGCCATCGTTGAGCATCGGCAACGTGCTGCACGCAGCGGAGATGACAGCAGCGCACCCGCCGCACTCTGAATGGAAGCGGGTCAGAGCCGGGTAAGAGGCAGTCGAGATTCGCACGACAATCGGATAGAAGAAGTCCCGTTCCCCGCATGAGGAGCGGGACCGGTATGTCTGGAAATCGGAATCCTATTCGTTCAAATAAGTTATCACGCGGCTTTGGATGAATTGGACCACCTCATCCAGCGATTTTTGCCCCGCATAGTACATCTTCGCTTTATCCGCTACGATGCGCATCACTTTGTCATCGCTGCGCACAAGCGTATTCGCCTGTTCAATGAGATGACGGTACGTCTCATACACCTCCGCGCTCATTTCGACCAGAGCTTCGCCCCATTTGGCCGTGACCGTACTAGTCTTGATTTGCTCTACCGTTTTGCCGAATTGTTCGTTATACGCTTTCTTGTTCATCGGCATATCACTAAGTTCAGGCGACTGCTGCCTCTCGTCGGGTAACAGGAGCTTCAGGAAATCCCAAGCTTCCTTCTACGCAGCAGCTCCGCGTAATTGTCCCATCTGACGAAATACCTTTCCTGCGAACCATCCTGCACGGAGTACACCATTCTCATTGCAAAGGGGGATAATATAAAACAGCATAAAGCCGAATAAACTGGGGGCGAGAAAGGCGAGCGCGATGACGGAATCGCGGCGCAGCTTGTGTTGCAATCTCATAATGCATCCTCCATAATGGGTGGTAATTCATTCGCTTGCAGACAACAGCATAACTTCCTTAAGTGACAACTGCGTGTCACATCGGCATGCAGCGGCCGAAAAATATGGCCTAGCTTAGAAGGCGTGCAGGATATAAAAAATCCTGATGACGGACGGAAAGGAGTTTGCTGGCGAACATATGGAGCATACGATTCTCGTCGTGGATGACGAGCAGCTAATACGTGAATTGATAGCGGACTATTTGGAAGATGAAGGATATGAAGTGATGCAAGCGGCAGATGGAGCGGAAGCCGTCTGTCTCCTGCGACAGCGGGCAGTGGACCTGGTCGTCTTGGATGTGATGATGCCGGGGAAGAACGGATTCGAGGTGTGTGAAGACATCCGTTCCTTTTCGAATGCGGTCATCGTCATGCTGACCGCCAAAGCGGAAGAGGAAGACAAGCTGACCGGTTATGGGAGCGGGGCCGACGATTATGTTACGAAGCCGTTCAGCCCGAAGGTGCTGGCGGCGAAGATACGAGTGCTGCTGCAGCGCTGGAGTCATGCGGAACCGGCTAGCGGTGCGGAGGAGACGGGATTTGTTATCGACGAGGCGGCTTATGAAGTGCGGGTGAACGGATCCGTGCTGCCGTTGACGACGAAAGAATTCGAGCTGCTGCGCTGCTTGTCGCAGCATCCGAATCAAGCGCTTACACGCGATAGCATTTTGGACAAGGTATGGGGGATGGATCATTTCGGGGATGTCCGCACCGTGGACACGCACATTAAGCGGCTGCGCCGCAAGCTGGGCGAGCACGCGGAGCACATCGTAACCGTAAGGGGGAACGGGTACAAATACCGATGAAAAAGTCATTATTTGCGGGCAAACCGCGGCTTGCCGTCAAAATGTACTGGACGACAGCGATCGGATTTTTATTGTTCACCGCACTGTTCATGGTGCTGCAGCTTATTTTCTTCCAGCCGTACTCGTTGACGATGCGATCCAACCAACTGAAGAGTGAATTTCGAGACTTATACGACGAGCTCCATGGACAGCATATCGATAACAAATGGATGGCACGCGCCGCTTCCTTTGACGTGGATCACTACTCCTTGACGGGGGTGGTGGAGAAGCGGGGAAAGGACGTTCGAGTATTTTTGGGTGAACGTCCACAGCAGGCGGTCCGTCTGCGCAAGCAGGACGATCCGAACATTTATATTTTTCATACTTCGCCGGAGGCTCCTGTCATCCCAGGTATTCCAACGAAGATTACTCCTATCGCTCCTGTCACACCATACAAAGAAGTGGAGCTCATTCCAACAACGCCGGCATCCTGGTTCAGTCCAGATGCGATGCGGCTGAACTTCGTGCTGGAAGAGAAGCTGACCGACATGCTGAAGCTTTCGCTTGAAGACGGTCTTGCCGTCGAACTGTTCAAGCAAGGGGCGCTGGACGAGAAGAACGAGCGGATATGGGCGGCCATAGCTCCCCTTCCAGAAGAGAATGATGCCGAACGCTACATGATTACGGTATCCACGCTGCAGCCGGTCTCGGATGCCTCCTCGCTATTGGGTGGCTTCTATCGCTACTTCTACATTGCAGCGATTGCGCTGCTGCTCGGATTCGCGTTTTTGTTCACGCGCATGATTTCGCAGCCGCTCGTGAAGCTGAACGAGATGGCAAAGCGCTTGGCGCGCCTGGACTTCTCCGCGCGGACGGACATCAAGCGCGACGATGAAATCGGGGAGCTGGCGCATACGTTCGACTTCCTCGCGACCGAATTGAACGGCACGATGCAGGAGCTGCGCTCGGCGAACGAGCAGCTGCAGCGGGATATTGAGAAGGAGAAGCAGCTGGAGCGGCTGCGCAAGCGCTTTGTCGCCAGCGTATCGCACGAATTGAAGACGCCGGTCAGCCTGATTCAGGGTTATGCGGAAGCTTTGCGCGATAACGTGGGGCATGGGGCGAAGCGGGACAAATATGCTTCGGTCATCGTGAGCGAGTCAGAGCGCATGTCGCGGCTCGTCCATGATTTGCTCGACCTGTCGCAGCTCGAGAGCGGGAAGTTCCACTTGCAGTGGAGCGAAGTGTCGCTCCGGATGACATTGCGGATCGTTCTGCAGACGCTGGAGGCATTAACCGGGGATTGCCGCGTGACGATGTATTGGAATGTGCCGGAGGAAGAGGTATTCGTGCATTCGGATGAGCAGCGCTTGCAGCAAATTTTGACGAATGTGCTGACGAATGCGCTCCGCCACACGCCATCGGGCGGCCGCGTGGAAGTGCGCGTGCGATGGCCGCAAGACAACGCTGGTGATTGCGTGCAGGTTGAAGTGTATAACGAGGGCGAACCGGTGTCAGAGGAGCATCTGCCGCACATATGGGATGCGTTCTACCGAGCCGAGTCCTCGGGCAATCGAGCCTCAGGCGGCAACGGCATCGGGCTTTCGATCGTGAAGCATTTGCTGGAGAAGCACGGCAGCGTATATGCTATCCGCAATGTGGATGGCGGAGTGCTCGTTACGTTCACGCTGCCGGTATCGGATGCGGTGAGCGAGGAATAAAAGTGTGAGGCAGCCGATACGAGCCGTGTCGAGATTCTGGTTTTCTCGATGAGGCTGGTTTTTGGTACAATGGGAAGCAGGAGAAAACCGGACAAGCGGGGGAGTGTTGCAAAATGAACGGTTCGCGATGGATGCGGAGCAAAATGTACATCGTCGTATGGGCGGTGCTGGCGCTTTCGCTGCTGCTGCTCATTCAAGGAAATGGGAAGAAGGCGGTCTCCGGTGTCATTGTCGCCGGTATTGTGTTTGCCGTTGTTAAATATTTTGGTGCCAAGCAGGCCGAGCAATCGTCTGACCCACAGCAGCATAGCTATGGCATTCTCGTTATTTGCGAACAGGCCGATGATGAGGACGAGATTCAGCATGAGGAACTGCTCGATGAGATGTTTGCCGCGGGGAACGTGGACATCTCTTATCAATGCACAGCTAATGAGCTCAAGGAGTGGAATCCATCACTTGACGTGCTGCAGCTCCCTTGCTTCATGGTGTTGAATGGAAATAGCTCGGATGAACTTGAAGTTCTAGTTAAGCATCCGTTCTTTTACAGTTCCGATCACCGGGAAGTAATTCGGTTCATTCAAGAGAATAAGAAATAGCTATAAGTGCGTGTTCGCAAAGGGGACTTTTGAACAACCTCTATAAATACAATAATAGGCCGCACCTAAGAACGAGGTGTCGGCCTATCGCCATATAACGGACGGATGCATTTATTTCTTGCTTGCCAGCCATTCGGCAACTTTTTCGATGTCGGCTTCGTCAAGGCTCTTGCCGAGCGCCGGCATGCGTTCGCCGCCATTTTTGATCGTATTCACGATATCTTCCTTGCTCAACCGTTCGCCTACCTTCTGCAGATTAGAAGGCGCGCCCATCAGCCCTTGCATCTCATTGCCGTGGCATTGCATGCAGCGCTGCTTGTAGATGGCGACGGCGTCTTCCGGCCCTTCGAGCGCCTTGGAGCTTGAACTTCCTCCGCCCCCACACCCGGCAAGCATAAGGCCTGCAGCAAGCAATACGATTATGCTCAGCGTATAACGTGAAGATGTGCTTCGTCGAAGCATCACATATCCGCCCCTTTGTATCCAGTGCCCCAACGGGCATTGTCTATGATCTTGTATACAATATAGTATAGGAAGTTCTTCCAATCCAAAGCAAGGCGTAATGCGCATTGTTGCTAGAACGTTCACATCTCATAAGGGTTACAGCTTCATGCCCATGCGGCTCTTATAGCGTTTGATTAGAATTTGAGTTTCTACGCTCATAATGCCCGGCAAGACGTACATTTTCTCTTTCAGAAATTGCTCCATCTCGCGGTTCGTGGCAAATAAACCGTGCATATGCAGCTTGCTCGGACCAGTCATATGATAAAGGCTGGTCACGCAAGGCTCGCAAGCCAGCTCATCAGCCGCCTGCATCAAATATTTTGGCTCTACCTCCACGTTAAAAAAGGCGGATACGCCGATGCCGATTTTTTCCGGATTGATGACGATTGTGAATTTCTCTAGCACCCCTTCTTCCATTAGCGCATTCACCCGGGCTTGAACGGCGACCCGTGACAGGTTTACTTCTTTAGCCAAATCGGTATAGGAAATGCGGCTGTTCTCGTGGAGCAGCGATAAAATGGTTTTGTCAATCTCGTCAAGCGACGAAGCGGGAATGTCATACAGCGTGTGCATGCGCAGCACCTCCGGTTGGGAAAAGGGTTTGTTTACTGCTTGGTTGGACAATCACTAATGATTTGAAAATGGCCAGACATTCAACCAATTTTGCCAAGCGCAAAGCTTATCATGAGAATGAGGAATACCAGTGACGTAATTATGACATACAAATAATCTTTTTCCTTCAGAAAGACAAAAATCGAGACCGCGACGCGGAAGACCGGGGTCAATATCAATAGTGACAATCCGGCCATCATGATGGCATAGGCTTTACCTTCGACAAGCCCGGTCACAATTCCTGTCACCGTCGTAGGATAGGTCTGTTCCGGATAACCGCTCTGCCCGGTAATCAAAAACAGCAGCAAGCCCGTTACAATAACGGCCGCGCTGGTGAGGACGCCGATGCGCAAAAAGGTGCTGACAGCGGCTTCTACATCATAGATTTTCTCGTCTTTCGCCTGCTTTTTATTCATTGCTTCATTCATTACATACCACCCAATCCTTGTACAATCATTTGAACTGCGACATAGGCAAGTATAGGGATGAACAATTTGCGAATGGTCTTGTTCTTTAACCGCTGCATGATGCGCGCGCCAATCGTGGCTCCGGTCAGGACGCCAAGCGCGACAGGGGCCGCAATTCTGGGATCGATGTCTCCCCTGAATAAATATACGCCAGCGCTCGCCGCTGCCGTTACGCCCATCATCAGGTTGCTCGTGGCGCTCGATACTTTAAGCGGGAGCTTCATGAACATGTCCATCGCCATCACTTTGAAGCTGCCGCTGCCGATGCCAAGCAAGCCTGAGATGACGCCAGCTCCATACATGACGCCGAATCCCCCGTACGGGTTCGCGACATTGTAATGAACCTCTTGCTGCAGCGCCTTGTCGTAGTAATGGCTGTGCAGCTTGAGCTTAGTCGCCAGCGGATGAGGCTCTACATTTTCAGGCAGCTCACTCTTCGCTTTCTTTATCATAGCCAAGGCGGAATAGAGGAGCAGCAATCCGAAAATGACGTACAACCAATCGGGTGCGATGATGGCGCCGAGAAAGGCTCCCGTTATGGCGCCGACCGTAGTGGCGATTTCCAAGAACATGCCGACACGCAAATTCGTAATGCGGTCTTTGATATAGGCGATGGCCGATCCGCTCGAAGTAGCGATGACCGAAATGATGCTGGCTCCAATGGCATGATTGATGTCCACCCCGAACAACAAGGTAAGCGCCGGCGTCACGATAATGCCGCCACCCAGACCGAGCACGGAGCCGACGATACCGGCAAAGACGGAGATGAGTAAGATCTTTAGTGCAAAAAGCGTCAACATAGTTTCTCCCTTCCATGTTTATTCTCTGATGTGTCCATGACGAAATGAAATAAAAATAGATTAATTAGTTACGTTATTCATAAAAAATGGCACATCTTTATTTCATTATATATAACAAATTTGATTTTATCTTTCTTTTTGTAAAAAAATAATGACTTTTTTGTGCTTGTTCATTAATGGAAAGGATTGAACTAATCATAAAGGTTGTATATCGTTAATAGCATGAATGGTTTAGCATGTGCATTATTCATCATTATTCATCATTTGGAGTAGGGGAGGCCGTCATGGACGTACAGAAGCGTTATTTTAGCCGCGAGCTGTTGATATGGTATCGTGCCAATCGTAGAGACTTGCCTTGGCGGCGTCATAGCAATCCGTATTATACGTGGGTGTCCGAAATTATGCTGCAGCAGACGCGAGTCGAGACGGTAAAGCCGTACTTCGAACGGTTCATTTCGAAGTTTCCGACCGTTGAGGCGCTTGCTGATGCGCCGGAGGAAGAGGTGCTGAAGGCGTGGGAAGGGCTCGGCTACTATTCGCGTGCGCGCAATCTGCAGACGGCGGCCAAGGAAGTAAAGACGCAGTACGGCGGACAAGTTCCTGACGACAAGGCGAAGGTATCCGCGTTGAAGGGGATCGGGCCGTATACGTCTGG
Organism: Paenibacillus sp. OSY-SE; assembly: GCF_000283315.1. Classification (NCBI taxonomy): domain Bacteria; kingdom Bacillati; phylum Bacillota; class Bacilli; order Caryophanales; family Paenibacillaceae; genus Paenibacillus; species Paenibacillus sp. OSY-SE. The sequence goes on from NZ_ALKF01000137.1 coordinate 18,775, forward strand.
GGCCATTATGAGCATCGCGTTCAACCGCCCGGAGCCGGCGGTAGATGGCAACGTGATGCGGGTGCTGTCGCGCTATTTCCGCCTGCATGACGATATTGCGAAGCCGGCTACGCGCGCGCATATGGAGCATCTGGCCCAAGAGCTGATTCCGGAAGGGTGCGCTTCGGATTTCAACCAAGCGCTGATGGAGCTTGGGGCGCTTGTGTGCACGCCGAAATCACCTGCTTGCCTGCTGTGCCCGGTCATGGAGCATTGCGCGGGCCGCCTGGCGGGTGAAGAGCTCGTGCTTCCAGTAAAGACGAAGGCGAAGCCTCCTAAGCCGGAGCTTCGTTATGCGGCATTAATCGAAGGCACGGGCGAACATGCAGGCAAAGTGTTGGTCCGACAGCGACCGGCAACCGGATTGCTTGCAAAGATGTGGGAACTGCCGCATCTGCTCGTTCCGAAGCAGGCCGGACTCTTCGGGATGAACGAGGCCGAGGCGATGGATGTGCTGCGGGGCGGTTTACTTGCGGAAGGAATTGACGCGGTGCCGACCGCTAGATGGGTGGACGCGGAGCATACGTTCAGCCACATTCATTGGCAGATGCGTGTTTTCCGCTGCGAATTGCGGGAACTAATGGAACTGAAGGACAAGGAACGGACTGTCTATAAATGGACGGGGCTGGAAGAGATGGAGCATCTGGCGTTTCCAAATTTATTTTTGCGTATGTTAAAAGATTACTTTCAGTAACCTATTAAGCGACTTTATGAACAACCTCTTTCACGGAATTTCTTTCAGGGGAATAATTAAAGATTTGGTTGATTAATTAAAGGCGATTGTCCTGTTAGGGATGATTGCCCTTTTTTTTATTGCGCAAACGTTTACAATGAACATGATGATTGGTGAAAGCGTTATCTTTTTGGTTGGGCTTTTTTCCAATCTCGACGATAAATAGACAAAGACCATTTCCATGAGAAAAACATGCACAATGGACAACTTGGAGGGGGATTATAATGAAACGTTTGAAACCAACAGTTCTTTCCCGCAGCAACATGAAACGCAAATTTGCAGTATTGCTCAGTACGGCGATGCTTGCCGGGGCGCTCACCGGATTTGCCGGTCAGGCGCATGCCGCGCAGCCTCATTCGTCCCATTGGTATCCGGACACCTTGCTGGAGTGGTCGCCACAGACCGACAAGGATGCGGCATTCAACCGCAGCTCGGTGAAGCTGAATACCGAACGAGTGCAGGGCCATAAGGTGAATCCGAATGCAAAGACGGAGCCGAAGGTCATGGCGCTGGCGTCCATGTACAAAAATACGAGCGGCGCGCCGTCGCAAGGCAACGATCAGTTCCACGGCTATGCGTTCAGCTACTGGCAATATGTAGATAAACTCATTATGTGGGGCGGTTCAGCAGGTGAAGGATTGATTGTCCCTCCAAGCGCAGATGTCATTGATGCAGCCCATAAGAACGGCGTTCCGGTATACGGTACCGTATTCCTCCCGCAAACGGAGCATGGCGGCAAAATCGAATGGATGCGCGATCTGCTGCAGCAGAAGGAAGACGGCACATTCCCTGTCGCTGATAAGCTGATGGAAGTCGCCAAATATTACGGCTTCGACGGCTGGTTCATCAACCAAGAGACACAGGGCGGAACGCCGGAAGACGCACAGAACATGCAGAAATTTTTGAAATATATGCAAAAAATCAAGCCGTCCAACATGGACGTCGTCTGGTACGACTCTATGATCAAAGAGGGGCCGGTGAAATGGCAAGGCGCGCTTACGGACAAGAACAGCATGTTCCTCCAAGATGGGGAAGAGCGTGTGGCTGATCACATGTTCATCGACTTCCGTTGGCAATTTAAAAAAGAAGGCAAATATGATTACGTCACACCATTCCAGAACTCACCGCAGGCAGCAGATGGCTTGAAGCGCGATCCGTATGAACTGTATGCCGGTATGGATTTGGAAGGCGGCGGCGGTTATCAAGGCGAATATAATTTCCCTGTCCTGTTCCCAGAAGGCGGCAAAGCAGTAACATCGCTCGGACTCTATCGTCCAGATTGGGCGTTCAATACGTCCAAGACGAACGAGGAGTTCATGGAGAAGGATCAGATTCTCTGGGTAGGGGAGAACAAGAATCCAGCGGATACCGTGGAAAATGGTAAAGCATGGCGCGGTATTGCAAACGATATCGTAGACAAGACGGTTATTACAAAAGCGGATTTCATTACCCATTTTAATACAGGAAACGGCAACCATTTCAGCGTATTTGGCAAAACGGTACGCGACCGTGAATGGTTCAATCGCAGTCTGCAAGATATACTGCCAACTTGGCGTTGGATGGTGGATGAGCAAGGACAAAAGCTCACGCCAAGCTTTGACTTCGACAAATCGTTCTATGGCGGCAGCTCGCTGAAGCTTAAAGGAACGATCGCGCCAGAAGCGACGTCGAACGTGAAGCTGTTCAAGACCGATATTGCAGCAACATCTGCGTTGCAATTGTCGCTTATTTATCAAGCAAATGAAAGCGAGTCTGCCGACATGAATATCGGTGTAGCTCTAGAGGGGGCACCTGATGAGTACAAGATCGTGAAGCCGGCGTCTGCGAAAGCAGTCGGCGCAAAAGGTGACTGGACGCGTGCAGTCTACGACTTAAGCCCGTATGCAGGCAAAAAGATTGTTGGGGTATCCGTTCAAGTGGAAGGCAAAACAGGGGATAACCTGTACTCCGTCAACTTAGGTGAGCTTGCCATACGAGATCTGAACGAGAAAGTGGCGCCAGTAGGTCAGGTGTCTGATCTGAAGATGATAGAGAATGATTTCCGTGACGGCATTTATGCTGATGCGCGTCTGTCGTGGAGCCCGTTAGGCGACGATGTGGTGTACTATCAAGTGTACCGTGTTATGCCGGACGGTTCCCGCGAGTTCGTCGGTGCGACAGGCAACCACCATTACTATGTGTCCGAAATGAAGCGCAGCGGCATGGAGCAAGCGACACAGCTCGCAGTCGTGCCGGTCAACCGTCACTATGACGAAGGCCGTGCGGCTATGCAATCGTTCGAATGGCCGGCATATCCGACGCCGACGGCGGACTTTGAAGCCGACATGACGTTCGTAGCGCCAGGCGAAGCGGTGCAATTGACGGACAAATCGACTGAAGTCACAACGGAATGGGAATGGAGCTTCCCTGGCGGTACGCCTGCTTCCAGCACGGAACGCCATCCGAAGGTGAGCTATGCGGAGGAAGGCACGTATGAGATTACACTGAAAGCGAAAAATGCGGTCGGCGAAGATGTGATGTTGAAGTCCAAGCTGATTACAGTATCCAAAGAAGCGGCATTCCGCTCGGAGGATTTAGCGATCGGCTCGAAGACGGAAGCGTCCAGCTTCGTGAACGATAGCGAAGCGCCGCAATATGCTGTTGATGGTGAAATGAGCACGAAATGGTGCGCTGTCGGAAGCGATGAGCATTGGCTGACAGTTGACCTCGGCAAAGCACACGACATTACCCAGTTCGTCGTTGATCATGCGGAAGCGGGCGGCGAGTCGCCGGCCTTCAATACACGCGAATTCAAGATTCAACTTAGCGATGACGGCAAGAACTGGACTGATACCGTAACCGTGACCGACAACGAAAAAGGGATAAGCAAGCACGCGATTGCGAAGACGGAGGCGCGCTATGCCCGCCTCGTCATCGAGAAGCCGACGCAGGGTGGAGATACGGCGGCCCGCATTTATGGCTTTGAGGTGCTCGGCTTGAAGAACAAGCCAGAAGCGAAGTAAGACTGTAATGTAGATCGTACACATAAGAGGCAGGCCGGAAGCAGATTCCGGTCTGCCTTTTTCCGCTCCTTTCCTCATTTTGCAGAAACGTGCGGAGTCAGAGAAAGCACATATTAATTTCCATCTTGTGTTATAATCAGAGCAAATCTGAACGGCGTGATCGTTTCAATGCAACATAAGGAGTGGAAGAAGATGGCAGTGCGTACCATTCTCCCTTTCGGAGAGCCAATATTACGAAAAAAGTGCAAGCCAGTTACGGAAGTGAACGGACGAATACTGTCCTTGCTTGACGATTTGAAGGAGACGTTATATGCGGAAGAAGGCCGGGCCGGACTAGCAGCGCCGCAAATCGGCATCCTGCGTCAGGCGGTCGTCATGGACTGCGGCGACGGATACCGCGAGTTCATGAATCCGGAGCTGCTGCAGGCAGAAGGAGAACAGGACGGAATGGAGGCGTGTTTATCATTCCCGGGATATTACGGGAGGGTAAAGCGATACGATTACATTCAAGTTCGAAGTCTCGACCGCAGCGGCGAGACATTCACGCTGGAAGCGGAAGGGTATCTTGCCCGCTGCATCCAACACGAAATGGATCATTTGGATGGCGTCTTATTTGTAGATCGAGTAGTGGATGATTTCATCATTCACGAGGCGACGCATCAGCGTGTATCCTTGCTCGACGCATTACGAATTACAAATCGAAATGTGCAACGTATGTAATAATACCGCAATAATAGCGCATAATTGCAGAAGTCCTGCTTTCCCTTGGGGAGAGCAGGACTTTTTTGCATTTTTCTATAACTCCCATACTCCAAAACTCATACACACTTACACGTCTTTTACACACCGAAAGCCTATATTTCCGGTAGAGCTATCAGGGGTGTTTTTGCTCCGTGCACCCACGCGGTAACGGTTGCAATATGATTTGTGGCACAGATAGGAGCCGCCCTTCATGGTGCGTTCAGCACCGGCTTGGGGACCGCGTGGGTTGACAGCCGGACCGCGTTCCGCAGGATTGGCAGTAAACCAATCGGCGCACCACTCCCATACATTTCCTGACACGTTATACAGGCCGTAACCGTTCGATTGATACGTATTGACCGGAGCCGTACCGATATAGCCATCGCTGGCGTTGTTTTTAACCGGGAATTTGCCCTGCCAAATGTTGCAGCGGTGCTCTTCATCCGGTTTTAACAAGTCGCCCCAAGGATAACGCTTGCGCTCTAGTCCGCCCCTGGCTGCGAATTCCCACTCGCTTTCGGTCGGGAGCCGGAGCCCGGCCCAGTCGCAATAAGCGAGGGCATCGTTCCAAGATATGTGCACGACTGGGTGATTCATACGTACAGCAATCGAACTGTCCGGCCCTTCTGGCTGAAGCCAGAATGCGCCGTGGACGGCCAGCCACCATGGGGTGGATACAGGACTTCCGATGGCGGCCGCTGTCACGTTCTCCGAGGCGAGCAGGTGGAACACATATGACCAGTCGAACCGTTCCGCCTCAGTGACGTAGCCCGTCGCCGCGACGAAGCGGGCGAATTCTTCATTGGTGACGGCGTATGGTGAGATTGCGAATGCATCAACGGTCACTTGCCGCATAGGCCCTTCTCCGTCTGCCGGGAATGCCTCTGCATCCTCCGTCCCCATCCAGAACGCTCCGCCCTGCAGGCGGACGAAATGCTCGGTTGCAGGAGGCCGAACGATCGAATCTTCGGATGGCAGCAGACCCGCATCAGCGAGCAGGTTTCGGGCAGCTTCGGCCACTGCGCTCGAATGCGGACTGTCGGCATCGGAATTTGATTGATAGGAAGCATGTAATCCAGAGCAATCGACGACTGCCGTTTGCTTTGCTTCGGCCGCTTGCGGTTCCGCAGAGAAAGCCGCATTGCGTTGTGCTGCGCAGCATGCCTTCGGTTCCTCCGCTGTGGCGGAACGTTTCATATCGTTATCTATCTCGTTATCCATCATCATGGCCTCCTTATACTGCTGTGATGCGATCCAATATCATTAGGCCGGCCCCGATGGCCAGCGCTTCCTCTCCGTAGCTTCCCTTGCTGAAAACGACCTGATATTGCGGATAATGATATGTCTTACGAATGGCCGTCTGGGTAGCGGTGTAGAAAAACAGATCGTTGGAGCTCATGAGCGGACCGCCCAGTACGACCTTCTCGGGATGGAGGACATTCAACAAATTCGCGAGACCGATGCCGAAATAGGTGGCCGCTTGGGTTACCAGCTCCGTCACGAACGGATCGCGCCGCTGTAAAGCCTCCATAATGTGCGAGAACGTAACGGTCTCGGAACGTTCCGCCATTTGTTCCAGCAAGCTGCGACGTCCCATGCGGAGCCCCGCGTTCGCTTCCCGTTCCAGGGCATAGACGGTGGCATAAGAGTCTAAACAGCCAAAATTGCCACCGGCCAAACGATGTGGAACACCATCTGCTTGAATAATCATCGCGCCTAAGGCGCCTTCCATATCAACCGCACCGTATATTAGCTTGCCTTCAGACATCATAGCGGAGCGAAGCCCGATGCCTACATGGACGTAAAGCATATGCTGCACATTCAAGGAACGGTTCGCCCAGGCCTCTGCCCGTATGGCTGTATTCGCACCATTATCAAGCATGACCGGAAACTTCAGGCTTTCTTCCAGCTTGGAGACAATGGGCACGTTCTCCCAGCCTGGCGCTTGGAAATAACTCGGATGCAAAACGACGCCGTCAAACCGGTTCAAAGGTCCGACAGCGCCTATTCCCAAACCAAGTACTTCATTTGCTTTCAATTGATGCATGTCTAACCAAATTCGTATTTGTTCCGTTACGCGCGCCATCAAAGTATCTGGTGTCATATTTTGATTCATCGTCCATACGATCGACTCCAGCTTCATCCCTGCCATATCCAGCATAATAAGCCGGGAAGATGTACGCGAAATGTCTAAGCCGAAGGCATACCCGTATTCCGGACGCACGCGATATAATATCGGACGGCGTCCGCCAGTCGAGACGCCTAATCCGCTCTCTGTAATGAAGCCAAGCGCAACCAGCTCTTCCAGCACACGAGTAAGCGTGCTGACCGTGAGTCCGCTGTCTTGAAGCAGATCATGCTTTGAAATTTCATTGGTGCGGCGTATTTGTTGAAACACTTCCTTGCCCTTCAAGGAAGTTATGCGTTGTTCCAAAGTTTTATCCATATACGATAATCCCCGCTATTCCTGATAATAGGATGACGACAATCGGATGCATACGGAGCTTCATAAGCGCCAACATGGCACAGACAAAGATAATGACAGGAAGAAGCAATCCCCAGTTCCATCCGGATGCAAAGTCGGAGTGCATCGTCATGTTGACCGCCGCATAAGCGATTAAGGCGATGACTGCCGGCTTCATGCCGTCGAGTGCAGACTGCACCCAATGATTATCATACACGCGGTAGAAAATAGTGGCAACCAAGAACATGATGATAGCGGAAGGCAATATAATCCCGAGAGCCGTAATTAAGCTTCCGGCCCAGCCCGCGGCCATGTAGCCGACATAGACGGCGCTGTTCATCGCAATCGGACCTGGAGCCATGCCCGCAAGCGCAACAGCCTCCGTATACTGTTGACCAGTTAACCATTGATGTGACAGCGCCTCATGCTCGATGACGGGCAGCATTGCATAGCCGCCGCCGAATGAGACAAATCCCAGTTTGAAAAATGTCCAAAATAAGTCCCATAACATGCTGCATCCTTCTTTCTGCGTGAATACGGGAGTATCTTGCTGATTTTATCCCTGCGCTTGCTTTGATTGGTGTTGATGAGTTCCTAACTTTACATTTGAATCCGAAGGCTTGAAGATCTTGCCTCGGCGGTCATGCTTATGATTGCCGTGTTGAAACCATTCCATTGCGAGTCCGGCCGCGGAGCCGATAGCGAGCACGAGAATTGGATGAATGGGTGTCCACAGGAGCAGCGCCGTCGAAGTTAACGTGACGACCCACGCAAAGACGTTATGGAGCGATTGTCGGCCGAGTCGAACCGCCGCATAGACGATTAAGGCGATTACAGTTGGTTTAATACCGGTGAGCGCGGCTTGAACATAAGAATTATTCCGGAAGCCAGTTGCACCGGCACATAACAATAGCATGATTGCGATCGTGGGCAGCGCAATGCCAGTTACTGCAGCGATTAATCCGGGAATGCCTGCTATACGGAAGCCGACGAGCGCAGCGACGTTGACTCCGATTCCGCCGGGAGCAGCTCCAGATAATGCGGTAATCTCACTCATTTCATCAGCGTCAAGCCATTTGCGTTTTTCAGTCAGCTCGCGGTCGATCGCAGGTAATATTGCATAACCTCCCCCGAAGGTGGTTGGTCCGATTTTTAAGAAGATGGCAAACAATTGGAGCAGAAGGGTACGCTTCGGCACGTGTAGCGTGTTTGGTGCGTGTCGGTTCATTCGGTAATCATCCCTTCATGGAAAATGGAATCCTTTCAACACTAAGTATAACTTACTTTATTTCATTTTGGAATAAAGAAGTGCCTATCTTCATGAAAATGGAAGCTGAATACTTGTTGAAAGTGGGAGGTGCACAGTTTGTTATTTTATCCTTCACTCATATTGAAGGAATTGGGAAATCAATATTAGAAGCTTGCCATAACCCGAGTAGGAAGTTTGTTGTAACTTGGCCGATATATCATGAACATTTATGGTTTGGATGGGAGGCGAACTGTTAAATTGATAGTTGCGGCACACTTTTATTCATATTAGTATTAAGTTGTAGGAGAGAAGGGAAATGTTGCGATAATAAGTCAATACAAATTAAGGAGACTGACGATGACGCACACGAAAACCACTTCCAAACGCCCGAACGTACTGCTCATCACGGTTGATCAGATGCGATTCGATTGCTTAAGCATTGCAGGACATCCGATTGTAGAAACACCGAACCTGGACGAGCTTGCACGCACGGGCGTCCGCTTTGACCGCGCTTATTCGGCGACACCGACATGCGTTCCAGCGCGCGCAGCCATCTTTACTGGACAATCGCAGCGTTCTCATGGGCGTGTCGGTTACCGGGACTGTGTTCCGTGGAACTATGACACGACGTTGCCGGGTGAACTGGCGAAGGCAGGCTATCATACGCAGTGCGTGGGCAAGATGCATGTGTATCCTGCGCGCAATCTGCTTGGGTTCCATAATGTCGTCATGCACGATGGCTACTTGCACCATAATCGTTTTCGCCATAACGTGCCCGCACACGAGCATTTCGACCAGGTGGACGATTATTTAGTATGGTTAAGAGAGCGTGTGCCGGGAGCCGACTTGACCGATCTTGGCCTGGACTGCAATGCATCGACGGTTGCGCGTCCTTGGCATTTGCCGGAGATGCTTCACCCTACGAACTGGGTGGTGACACAGTCGATCGATTTTTTGCGCCGACGCGACCCGAGTAAGCCGTTCTTCCTTTGGATGTCGTTTGTGCGGCCTCATCCGCCGTTCGATCCGCCGCAAGCTTACTTGGATTTATATAAAGATATCGAAATTCCGGATCCCCCAGTCGGGGATTGGGCGGATGAAGAAGACCTGGCACAGGAAGGTCTCAATCCGGTCACATTCCGAGGCAATGTGCCGAAGCGGCGTTTGAAATATGCCATGGCTGCCTATTATGCGTTAATTACTCATTTAGATCACCAAATCGGTCGGTTCCTCCAGGTGTTGAACGAATACGGGGAACTAAACGAAACGATCATTGTGTTCACGTCGGATCACGGTGAACTGTTGGGAGATCATAATCTGTTCCGCAAGTCGCTGCCATATGAGGGCAGTACGAGGGTTCCGTTTATCGTCAACGATCCCGGCAACCGTCTCGGCTTGAAGCGAGGTACTGTGGCAGAAGAGATCGTGGAAATGCGCGATATTATGCCGACGCTGCTGGATGCTGCCGGTGTAGCAGTGCCTTCAAGCGTAGATGGAAAGAGCGTAATCGGTGTAGCACGTGGAGATAATACGGATTGGTGGCGTGATTATCTTCACGGGGAACAAGCCCAGGGCAATGCGTCGAACCACTGGGTGACGAATGGGAAGGAAAAGTACATTTGGTTCTCGCAGACGGGAGAAGAGCAGTATTTCAACTTGGAGCATGATCCGAACGAATTGCATAACGCCGTTAACGATGCAGACGCGCAGGAACGCGTGCTGCATTGGCGTCAAGTGCTCATCCGCGAGCTGGAAGGGCGGGAAGAAGGTTACAGTGATGGAGAGAAGCTCATCGTAGGCTGTAACCCGATTGCTTGTCTGTCTCATATATTGTGAAAAATATTGGTTGTAATTGGGGGGCACAATTGTGACTCCTTTTTTTATTTTGAGGAAGATGTTCCTCTCATCTGGTGCTTATAGCCACTCTCCCCTTTGCTCAGGTAAAAATTCATGAGCGTACTCAATGCTTAACCGCGTGATACGAAGGAGACATGAGTGTACCCCAATGCTTAACCGCGTGGTATGAAGGAGACATGAGTGTATCCCGATGCTCAACCGC
>NZ_ALKF01000138.1:0-29290 GCF_000283315.1 Paenibacillus sp. OSY-SE
TGGAGATGAAAGGTTGGACGCTGGAGCAGTGCGTGCTGTGGGAATTAAAAGATACGATCAATCAGATCCTTAAAATTCCGCAGGAGAAGCTGGATGCAGATGAGAATCTAGAGAGCTTTGGTTTTGACTCCATAAGCTTGGTGGAGTTTGCGGGTGTTTTAAGCGAGCGTTATGAGCTGGAAATCACCCCCGATCTCTTTTTTGGTTACCCAACGCTTGAGAGATTGAGTGACTATTTCCTTACCCAATATCCTGAGCAGATGACACAGTTCTATCAGGAGGAGGAACTTGTTCCTGTGGTAGCAAAGGAACAAGTGGTATCCAAGACAAGAAGTGAGCGTACAGTCCGAAAAGTGAGGAGATCTCATTCCGGCGGAAAAGGCAGGAGTGACAGCGAGGCCGAGCCGATTGCGATCATCGGGATGAGCGGCAGGTTCCCGGATGCGTGGAATGTGGAGGAGATGTGGTCGATCCTGCTGGAAGGCAGGGAAGTCATCCACAAGGCCCCTAAAGAGCGTGCTGAATGGTGGGAGGAGTATGGGCATTCGGAGAATGGAACAGAAACCGGTAAGAGAATGGGGTTTGTTCCGGGAGTGGCCGAGTTTGATCCGCTCTTTTTCGAGATATCGCCACGGGAAGCGGAGAGCATGGATCCCAGACAGAGGCTGCTGTTGCAGGAATCATGGAAAGCGCTTGAGGATGCGGGCTATGGGTCCAAACAGCTTGCCGGTGAAAAGATCGGAATGTTTGTGGGAGTCGAAGAGGGAGATTATCAGTTGCTGGTAGGTGATGAAGGTGGCGTTACATCTAATCATAATGCAATCCTGGCTGCAAGACTCTCCTATTTCTTGAATCTAAACGGACCGAATATGGCCATTAATACAGCCTGTTCTTCTGGCTTGGTAGCTGTGCACCAAGCCTGCTTAAGTTTGCGGAATGGAGAATGTGATACAGCCATTGTGGCGGGGGCTAATCTCATGTCTACGACTAGTAGCTATTTGGCGATGGAGAAAGCAGGAATGCTGTCTCCGGATGGTAAATGCTACGCCTTTGGCAAGCGTGCCAACGGGATGGTACCTGCGGAGGCCGTAGCCGTGGTGGTGTTAAAACGGCTCTCGCAAGCAGAAGCGGATCAGAATCCGGTGTATGCAACGATTGTGGGAAGCGGAATCAACTATGATGGGAAGACCAACGGCATTACAGCTCCGAGCGGTCAATCCCAGACCATGCTCTTCAAGGAAGTGTATGAGCGTTTCCATATCCGTCCGGAAGAGATCGGCTATATCGTCACTCATGGAACCGGGACCAAGTTGGGAGACCCGGTCGAGATCAATGCGTTAGTGGATGCATTCAAGAATGACACCGCCTGCAAGGGCTACTGTGCCTTAACCTCGACCAAGTCCAATCTGGGCCATTCCTTGGCGACATCGGGCATCGTGAGCCTAATCAGTCTGGCGCTTGCCATGAGAAAGGAGACCATTCCCGCCAGCATTAACTGTGAACAGGTCAACGATTATATTCACTGGGAGGATAGCCCGTTCTATATCAACCGGGAGCGGAAGGTATGGACCGATCAGGAAGGAAAGCGGAGACTGGGCGGAGTGAGCTCCTTTGGCATGAGTGGTACGAATGCGCATGTGGTGCTTCAAAGCCATGGTTCGGAAAGCAGCGATAAGAGACGTGTCGCCGCGCAAGAGCCAATGCCTTATTACCTGCTCGCCTTCTCTGCCAAAACCCCCGAATCGCTGCAGAAGCGGATTCAGGATCTGGCGGAGATGCTGGAAGCGAAGCAGGAGATCGGAGCAGGGGAGCTATCCGCGATCAGTTACACGCTGTTGGAAGGCAGACAGCATTTCAACCACCGATGTGCGGTTGTCATTCGGGATCGAGAGGATGCCATGCGGGTGCTGAAACAAGCAGGGGGCAAGGAGCGCTTGCCAAACGTGTTCCAGGGCTTGGTGGCGAGGAGCTTTACCAACCAGGCAGCCATTCGCAAATCTGTGGAAGATATGCTGAAACAGAGCCGGGAGGCTGTTGCCGATCCGAATCACTATCAGGAGATCCTCTATGCACTGGCTGAGTTCTATTGCCTTGGTTATGATGGCATCAGCTGGCAGGGTCTTTTTGGCGATACGGTACCTTCCCGCATCAGCCTGCCGACTTATCCGTTCGTCAAGAAAGAATACTGGGTACAAAACCGAAGGATTCATCCGATCGCGATTGATAGCCAGAAGCAGTTGCACCAGAAGGATTCATCCGTTTCTCCAACACAGAAATCCGATTCGGTTGTTTCAGCCAATCTTGAATTGATGACACAGTCATTCAAAACATTAGAGACATTCGAAACAATCGAAACAGTCGAGACGAAAGCAAAACCTAAAGTAACTTTGCCGGATCTAGAGACCCAAACGGACTTGCTGCCCGAATCAGAAAGCAATATCGGTCATGTAACCGATGCATTGATAAATGAGCTGATCAGCAGCCTGGCCAAAGAACTTTATACCGATCCAGCCGAAATAGACGTGAACAAACCCTTTATTGAATTGGGACTGGATTCTATCATCGGGGTAGAATGGGTTAGCGCTCTAAATAAAAAATATAAGATTGCGATCGCAACTACTAAAATATACCAATACCCTACCGTATTTGAGTTCTCTGAATACATTTCTAGGGAGCTTGATAAAGGGGGAGGGGAGAAAGAGTCAAAGCAAGCTAAGCCTGCAATCAATAAACCCGAAAACATATCTCTCATGTCCTTATCAGATGTGCAACCCTATCCCATGATTAAGGAGCAAGAGGATTCAATATCGATCCCTGATGTATCGATGTCTCGGTCCGAGTATGGAGGCGATACAGCAGCGGATGCCCGATTAAAAGCCGGGTTCTCCATCGAAACGTTGTTAAGGGAATTGTCGGGTAGTTTAGCCAAAGAATTATTCATGGATCTGGAGGATATTGATCTCGAAAAGAGTTTTACAGAGATAGGGCTTGATTCAATTATAGGCGTGGAATGGATTCGTGTAGTCAATAAGCAATTTAAGACAACGATCGGCACGACCAAGATCTATCAGTATCCGACCCTTCCCGAATTTGCGGAATACCTTCTGGGTTTACTGGAACAATCGGATATGCAAATCTATCCAATTCTCAAGGAGCAAGAGGATTCAATGGCGATCCCTGATGTATCGATGTCTCGGTCCGAGTATGGAGGCGATGCAGCAGCGGATGCCCGATTAAAAGCCGGGTTCTCCATTGAAACGCTGTTAAGGGAGTTGTCGGGTAGTTTAGCCAAAGAATTGTTCATGGATCTGGAGGATATTGACCTCGAAAAGAGTTTTACAGAGATAGGGCTCGATTCAATTATAGGCGTGGAATGGATCCGTGTAGTCAATAAGCGATTTAAGACATCGATCGGCACGACCAAGATCTATCAATATCCGACCCTTCCCGAATTTGCGGAATACCTTCTGGGTTTGCTGGAACAAATGGACGTAAAACCTGAGGACATTGATTTGAATCATGAGGAACGGATGGCATTCGATCAATTACTATTGCAGGTATATCAAGGGAAAGTGGATATTGATCATGCGGAAAAGTTGATATTCGGGAATCAGAAGGAGAAATGAAGCCATGGATTTAAGGAATGTACTGAAAGCACTGAAGGAAAAGAAAATAACGCCGGAAGAGGCTAGTAGAGAATTGCAAAAAATAAATTCCGGTCATCATGACAACAGCATAGACTTGATACCGGAAAATTCAGCTGAGCGCGAGCGTAATGTTGAAACCCGTGTTCATGTGGGCGCACCTATTGAAGAACGGGAAAACCGTAATTCGCCTGATCAAACGGAAGCGATTGCGATTATCGGCATATCCGGTCGATATCCGAATGCGGATGAATCAGATCAATATTGGGATATTCTCGTTAATGGTAAAAATACCATACGAGAAATCCCAGATTCACGGTGGGATATAAATCAGTATTATGATCCCCAAATTGCAAAAGAAGGGAGCGTATACTGCAAACATCTTGGAATGATCGACGATGCCGAATGTTTTGATTCCTTGTTTTTTGAAATCCCGCCGTCGGAAGCCAAGATGATGGATCCCCAGCACCGGATTTTCTTGCAGGAGGGATATAAAGCTTTTGAGGATGCCGGTTATAGCCGCCGGGCTCTGAGCAATAAGAAATGCGGTGTATACCTCGGAATTGTCAATGGTGAATATGGCGCGCTCCTTCAGCAAAGCGGTAATGAAAAAATAAGTGCTACGGGCAACAGTAGTGCCATCGGTGCTGCACGCATTGCTTACTATCTCAACCTGAAAGGTCCTGCCGTATCTATCGATACGGCATGTTCCTCTTCATTGGTCGCTACTCACCTGGCCGCGCAGGCGCTGTTGGGCGGAGAAATCGATATGGCGTTGGTAGGCGGGGTGAGTTTATACCTCTCCCCAGAATCTTATATTGGTATGTGTTCGACCGGAATGTTATCACCGGATGGTCAATGCAAAACGTTTGATAACAGCGCGAACGGGTTCGTTCCGGGGGAAGGCGCCGGAGCAGTAGTATTAAAAAGGCTGAAAGATGCGGTCGCTGATCATGATCATATCTATGGCCTTATTATCGGGTCCGGCATCAATCAAGACGGAAAGACAAATGGGATCACAGCACCCAATTTGGGTAGTCAGGTCGAGTTGGTACGGGATATTTATGAACGCTACGATATCGATCCGGCAAGCATAAGCTATGCTGAGATGCATGGAACCGGCACAAAACTGGGAGATCCGATTGAGCTTGAAGCCTTGTCAACAGCATTCGGTGAAAAAAACGATAAACAGAACTATTGCGCTATCGGTTCGGTCAAGAGCAACATTGGTCACACTTCGGCGGCAGCAGGCATGGCGGGTCTTCATAAAATATTGTTGTGCATGAAGCACCAGAAACTGGTGCCGACGTTGAACATCCAAACTCCCAATGAACACTTCAATTTCAAGGATTCTCCTTTTTATATCAACACAGACACCAAATCATGGGAAGGGATAAAAGGTTATCCCCGGCGGTCGAGCATTAGTTCCTTTGGCTACAGCGGCACTAATGCCCATGCTGTAATTGAAGAGTATGATGATTCGCATGCATCAGGCATAAAGGAAGCACCGATGCCCATTAACAGCCAGCATCCGGGATTGTTTCTCCTTTCGGCACGAAGCGAAGCCCAGCTCAATATTTACGCCAAAAAGTTGAAAGACTGCCTCGAGGCAAATCCTGCAATCAATCTTGTTAATTTGTTATATACCCTGCAAGTAGGCAGGGAACCTATGGAAGAACGGCTCGCAATCCTTGTTTCCGGAAGGGAGGATTTATCCGAAAAACTCTCGCTTTATCTGACGAACGGGGGTCCTGACATATTCCGAGGCAAAGTGAAAAAGAACGATATCCGGCTCAAAGATGCTGCAGACCGGCTGAAAAGAGACTCGGATATCGGCAGTGCGGCCGGAGACAGAAGAATCGGAAATGCTCTTGATTCGCAAAAACTTGTTGAACTGGCCCAGCGGTGGATCAATGGCGAGGTCGTGGACTGGGAAGCCTTGTATGACGGGTATGCGGCGAGACGGCTCTCCCTTCCGACTTACCCCTTTGAGAAGGAAGTCCATTGGTTGCTCCAAAAGGAGAAAGGCACTCCGCGGAAAGCAGTGGACAAGCCGAATTCAACTTTAATCCATCCATTGCTGCATGAGAATGTTTCTGATTTTTCAGAGCAAATCTTCCGCTCGGTTTTCACCGGTCATGAGTTTTTCCTTGACGACCACCGAGTGAATGATCGAAAAATTCTGCCAGGGGCGGCTGTTCTGGAAATGGCCCGGGCCGCCGGTGAACTAGCCGGCGGGAAGACGGTCTACAGTATCAAGGATATCGTCTGGCTCTACCCGATCGAGGTTAAGGATGACAGGCAGACCGTAAATATCCGTCTGTATCCGGATGGGAATAGAGCAGTTTTCGAGGTGAGCATTCCAGATGAATCAGGCCGGAATAGCGGTGAAGAGATCCTGTGCGCGGAGGGGAAACTCGAATATGAGGACAGCACCGATGCACGGGACAGCCAAGATTCATTAGACATCGCAACACTTAAAGCCCACTGTCGCACCGGGATTGAAGGTCAAAGGATTTATGAAGCGATGAAGGCCGACGGTCTGATGTATGGGCCCTGCTTTCAGACGATTGCGGAAGTGAATTATAACGAAAATGAGGTGTTGGCTCACTTTAAGCTCATGGTGTCGGATATTAGGGAGAAGCGTGAAGGGGAGAAAAATTTTATTTTACATCCCGCCCTCCTGGATGGGGCATTACAGTCCATATCCTCACTTTTGCAAAAAAGTGAAGGGCAGAAAGATCGGCTCTACCTGCCTTTCTCCATGGACAGGATCCGGATAGGCTCTCCACTGCCGGAAGCTGGCTATGTGTACGCAACGAGATCAAAAAAACAGTTGAATACCGGAGATAGCGATGATCTGATAAAGTGTTTTGATATCACAGTCGTAGATGGTACGGGAAAAATATGTGTGGAGATCGAAGGTTTTCATGTGAAGGCGGTCCAGAACAAGAGTAACCAGACGGATGGGATTGACCCAATTGTCATAGCGCCTGAATCCACACTCTATTTTGAAAACGTATGGGAGGAAGTGGGGGGAAATACAAAGGAAGGTCGACCTGAAACGGAATCGACCGGACCAGTATTGCTTTTTGATACGAATGCTGAACTTCGCAATACGTTACAAACGCTGGCGGGCAATCAGACGGAAAAGGCAAACACGATCATCTTGGTCAAACCGGGAACCGAATACAAGCCGCTCGGCAATCATATTTACGATATCAATCCCTCGCATCCGGAAGATTACAGGACGTTGCTTGCGGATTTGAAACATCAAGATCTTATCCCTAACCGGATTATCCACTATTGGTCATCCGATGAATCGGTCAGAGAACCGAACCGGATCGATACAAGGCTGGAACGGGGTATTTATTCTGTACTTGCTTTGAGTCAGACGCTAATGGAACTGAGGCCGCAGAATAAGGTGCGACTCCTTTATGCGTTTCCAGGTGAGGAAAAGGTAACAATTCCGGAATATGGTGCAATGAGCGGGTTTTCCAAAATCATACAAATGGAAAATCCTGCATTTATTTATAAAACGCTTGAACTAATCACTTCAAGGATGAGTTTGTCCGAAATTGCAGCGTTATTATGGAGGGAATTCCTCGAGAAAGACCGCGAGATCCAAATTCGCCATGATGGACAGCGGCGCTGGGCCAAGAAAATCAGAGAGACGGGAAGGGAGCAAGAGCCTCTTTCCAACAGCTTGATAAGGGATAATGGTGTATATCTCATCACCGGCGGTCTCGGAGGGCTTGGATTAATATTCGCCCGGTATTTATGTGAGAAGGTAAAAGCCAGAATTGTGCTGGCAGGCCGCAGGGAACAGGATGAAAGAGTCTTGAACCTTCTGAAAGAAATCGAAGCCTCCGGTTCAGAGGTGCTTTATGTCCAGGCGGATGTATCGAGTCGGCAGGATGTCGAAGAACTTGTGTCCAAAGCGAGAGCACGATTCAATAAAATCGACGGCGTTATCCATTCGGCAGGCGTCATCAAGGATGCTTTCATCTTGAACAAGAGCAAGGAGGATATGGCGGCAGTCCTGGCTGCCAAGGTCTACGGGACAATGTATCTGGATGAGATGCTAAAGGACGAACCGCTCGACTTTTTTGTGCTGTTTTCTTCCGTGGCTTCTGCATTGGGGAATATCGGACAATGCGATTACGGGTATGCCAACAGTTATATGGATCATTTTGCAGCAAGTCGGGAAGAGCACCGGGCAGAAGGGAAGCGGTCTGGTAAAACCATTTCCATTAATTGGCCGTTATGGGCGGATGGCGGGATGACCATCGAGCGTGAGTCGATTAAGTGGATGGAAGAGAACGCAGGAATGATCTCTTTGAGCCGGGAAGAAGGCATTCAGGCATTGGAGGACGCGTTGCGCAGTCCGGTTCACCAGTTGATTGTTATCAAAGGAAAGGGGAACATGATCCGTCAAGCGCTTCATATTGCCAGCCCTCACAGTGGAGGGACGGATGGGCAAATTTCTGCGCGCAATCGCGAGAGTACTCATCCAGGAGTAGGAATCGAAGCGGCGGAATCGGGAAGAGAGCGATTAAGGGAAGAGACGGAGCGCTACCTTAAAGAGGTCTTATCCCAAAAAACACAAATCAATGTCGATAAAATCGATGTTCTGGAATCATTTGAAAAATACGGTATCGATTCGATCCTAATTATGAGTCTTACCCGCTCACTGGAGGAATCGATGGGCGAACTGTCCAAGACACTATTCTTTGAATATCGGAATATTCGGGAACTGGCAAGCTACTTCATCGAGAATAAGACAGAAACTTTAGTAAAACTGTTTGGAAAAGTGCCTGTTAATAACGCGGAAGAGGCCAGAGTGGGACCCTCGAGAAAAAAATGGGATAAAAAAACAACCGTTGTTGGGGACCGATTCCGTTTTTCCTCATCGGACGGACAGACTCAAGGGGAAACCGGCCGATATGCGGACGATATCGCCATCATCGGGGTGAGCGGACGCTATCCCATGGCTGATAACCTGGAGCAATTCTGGGAAAACCTGAAAAACGGAAAGGACTGCATCACTGAAATCCCTCCGGAGAGATGGGATTATCGCCGTTATTACGATCCGGACAAGGAAAAGATAGGGAAGACATATAGCAAATGGGGTGGATTCGTTAACGATGTGGAGATGTTCGATCCGCTTTTTTTCAATATTCCGCCCATCGATGCTGAATTCATAGATCCTCAAGCTCGGCTCTTCATGCAGGTTTCCTGGCAAGCCCTAGAAGATGCCGGCTATACCCGATCCGCTCTTGAGAAGGATAAAGTAGGGGTCTTTGTTGGTGTCATGAACGGTATGTACGAGTTGTTCGACGGTGAGATTAAAGGAACGAGAGTTCCGGTCGGATCCTCCTACAGCTCGATCGCCAACCGCGTTTCCTATTTTTTCAACTTCCAGGGACCGAGCATTGCATTGGATACAATGTGTTCGTCATCGTTGACAGCCCTCCATCTGGGGTGTGAGAGCATCCGAAATGGCGAGAGCGACCTTGTCATTGCGGGAGGAGTGAATCTTACTCTCCATCCCAATAAATATATCCTGTTGAGCATGGGCAAATTCACTTCCAGCGATGGCCGCTGCAGGAGTTTCGGGGAAGGCGGGGACGGATATGTTCCTGGGGAAGGCGTGGGAGCCGTCTTGTTAAAGCCATTACGTAAAGCCATGGCAGACAAGGATCACATCTATGCGGTGATCAAGGGCAGTTCCATTAATTCCGGCGGGAAAACCAGCGGGTTTACCGTTCCCAATCCGAACGCCCAGGGCGATCTGATCAAAGCGGCGCTTGACCGGACCGACATCGACCCGCGGACGATCAGTTATATTGAAACTCACGGGACAGGAACTTCTTTGGGAGATCCGATAGAGATTACGGGATTGACCAAAGCATTCCGGGAACAGACGATCGACAATCAATACTGTGCCATCGGCTCGATTAAATCGAATATCGGCCATCTCGAGTCCGCAGCCGGGATTGCTGGACTGACTAAGGTGCTGCTCCAAATGCAGCATCGTCAATTGGTTCCCTCGATTCATTCCGAACCAATCAATCCGTATATCAGTTTCAAGACAACACCTTTTTATGTCCAGCAGACGCTGCAGCACTGGGAGGAGCCGGTAGTCCGGAAAAACGGGAAAGAAAGCCGTTACCCGCGGCGGGCAGGAATCAGTTCATTCGGTGCTGGGGGAGCCAATGCCCATATTATCGTCGAGGAATATCAGTCGATGGTTCCGGAGTCTTCAGGAGAGAACAATGTTCCGGAGCTTTACGTTCTCTCTGCCCGGAACGAAGAGAGACTGAAGGAGTATACTGCTTTGCTCCTTGATTATCTGAAAAAGCGGACAGGCTCGCTGCCAGCAGGTCAATCGGCACTCATACTGCCGTCCGACATCTCTCGGCCGACAACTGGCACACTTTCATTAACGAAAATTCGCGATGAGATCATCTCCATCGCCTCTCAAATCATCGGCGTGAATGAATCTGATATCGATCCGAACAGGAATGTGGAGGAATACGGATTCGATCAGGTTCAATTCCAGCTTTTCCTGAACCAAGTTATTCAAAATCTGGAGCTTGATATACCGCCTGCGATGTTCAATTCCTTGCGTTCCATTGATTCCCTTGTGGAATATGTCGGCAGCCTTGCGGAAGCAGAAGCATCAGAGCCACAAACCGTAGATTTATTGCCTTCCTTAGATACCGCTTCGGTTGCCTATACGTTGCAAGTTGGAAGGGAGGCCATGGAGGAACGGCTGGCAATTGTTGCGAAGAGCATGGATGAGTTGACAGAAAAGCTGGCGCTATATCTGGAAGGAAAAGAGAGAATCGAGCAGCTTTACAGGGGGAATATCCTCAACGATAAACTGAAAACAGGGCCGATTGTTGAAGGTGATACTGGAAATACGTTCATTTCATCCTTGATGCATGCACGGGAGCTTAATAAAATCGCCGAGTTATGGGTTGCTGGCGTGGCTCTGGACTGGCGTTTGTTATATTCGGAGCAGACCCCTTACCGTATACCTTTGCCGACTTATCCTTTTGCCAAGGAACGTTGTTGGGTGCTGGATATCGAAAATAGGGACGAAGGAAAGACCCTATCTGTCGAATCGATTCATCCCCTTTTGCATCGGAATACATCGAACATTTATGAATTGCGCTTTAGCTCAAGCTTCAGCGGAAGTGAGTTTTTCCTGGAAGATCATCTGGTAGAAGGGAAAAAGATTTTGCCAGGTGTGGTCTACCTTGAAATGGCTCGCGCGGCTGTCCAATGTGCAATGGGACTTAAGGCGGAGGATGGTATATCCATACGTCTAACAAATGTTGTGTGGATCATGCCAGTCGAGGTTGGGAATCAGCCGGTAACGCTTCATATTTCACTCCTTCCCGACGAATCGGGCGAGATCGCTTTTACGATCTATCGTGATGGAGCGGATGAAGAGGCGGAACCTTTGGTTCATTGTCAGGGAAATGCCCAATTGGATCAAGTTGCGGATATTTCGCCAATGGATATCGAGTCTCTCAAGTCGCAATGCAGAGTAAGCAGCTTAGATGGGAAGGGGTACTACAACCTTTTCAGAACATTGGGGATCGATTATGGACCAAGTCATCAGGGGATTGACAACGTGTATCAGGGTGAGAATCAGGTTCTGGCTGGCCTATCCTTGCCGTCTTCCCTTGAGAACAGCTTCTCGGAATATATCCTTCATCCGAGCCTGCTCGACTCCGCATTGCAGGCAACAATCGGTCTTTCGTTGCCTCTGGTATCATCATACGAAACGGAATTAACTGGCACGAAGGATAAACGGAAAGCAGCACTGCCCTTTGCATTAAACGAATTGGAGATTTTTAGGGCTTGCTCTCCAAAGGTGTGGGCAATGATTCGCCCGGATGCGGATAGTAAACCGGGAGACAGGATTCAGAAACTCAATATCGATATTTACGATACCCATGGGCATCTCTGTGTTCGTCTGAAACAGATCTCATTCCGATCACCTGAAAATGAAGCGGATTTGCTAGATGCATCGGGCACCGCTCCAACTGAACAGCTAATGTTCAGCCCGCAGTGGGAAGAAAAAACGGTATCCGTGGACGTCGAAAATCCTGAATATAGCCGGAGGCTAGTCATACTCTGTGAGCCAAAAGATAAGCTCCTGGAAGGGGTTAAAGCCCAATTGACGGATACCCCATGTATTGCCTTGGAGTCAGATGCGTCAAGCGTCGCGGACCGGTTCCAGGACTATACAGCTCAACTGTTAAAAGAAACCCAGAATATCCTCGCCAGCAGGCGGAAAGAGAGAGTCCTGATTCAGCTATATATCCATACAGATACCGAGACTCAGGTTTTTGCGGGTCTGTCCGGTTTTCTGAAGACAGCACAGATGGAGGAGCCTCATCTCCTGTGTCAATTGATTGAATCAGAGCAGGGAAATAGTGCCGATGAAATCAGCACAATTCTGAATGAAAATAGCAAATCTCCGTTGGACCATCATGTCCGTTACACGGATCGTGGGCGGCTGGTATGGGAGTTGAAGGAATGCACCGTTGCCTCTGACGAAAGACGGAAGCTTCCATGGAAGGATGGCGGGGTATATCTTGTTACAGGTGGCGCAGGTGGCCTTGGGCTTCTTGTTGCCGATGAAATCACCCGTCAAACCAAGAATCCGGTTCTGATCTTGGCAGGCCGGTCAGCACTCAAGGAAAATGCTACGGCTCACTTGAGAGAGTTGGAAGCGGGCGGCGCTACGGTTCGATACAAAGAAGCCGATGTGACGGATGAACGGTCGGTCAATGAACTTGTTCAGGGAGTAATTATAGAGTTTGGAAGCATTCAAGGTGTTATTCATTGTTCGGGTGTCATTCACGATAGTGTGATCTTAAAGAAGAGCGAGAGGGAGTTGCGTGAGGTTCTGGCACCAAAAGTTATGGGGCTCGTCAACCTGGATCAAGCAACAAGAGAACTGCCTTTGGATTTCTTGATCCTCTTCTCCTCCATGGCAAGCGTTACAGGCAATATTGGTCAATCCGACTACGCGGCCGCAAATGCTTTTATGGACCATTTTGCCGCTCGCAGAAATGATTTGGTAGCGAAGAGCAAGCGTTCCGGGCATACCTTATCGATCAATTGGCCGTTATGGAGCGACGGGGGAATGAGGATCGCCGTTGAAATCGAAAAGCTGATCCGGGAAGGCACCGGCCTTGTTCCGATGCGCACAACAACAGGAATGGAGCTGTTGTATGCGAGTGTGGCATCCGACCAGACCCAAGTAATAGCGCTTGAAGGCCATGCTGAGAAGATTCGCAGTTATTTGTTCAACCGTTTACCTGATTCCGCAGATACAGGGAAGCAATCGTTGATTACGGAACTAACTTCCTACACGCCGTACGATGAGGAGAGCATTCAGGAACAGTTTGTCAACGTACTAAAGCGTATGCTTTCCTCCGAGCTCAAGCTTCAGGCTGAACGAATTGACGCCCGTGTTCCATTAGAAACATACGGAATTAATTCCGTGTTGATCATGCAATTGACCAGTCAACTAGAAAAGAGCTTTGGTTCTCTGCCCAAAACATTATTCTTCGAGTACCAGAGCCTGATGGAATTATCGCGGTATTTTTGTGAATCGTATCCTGAACGCGTGAGGAGGATATTAGGCATTGACACAAATCCGGTTTCACCTCAGCCAATGGAGCATAACACAACCGTGGCTGCAAAACAGGCTGGTCCAGGACTTAAAGTGAAGACCCCGCTATGGAAGAATAAAAAATCCTCTCTGTTTATTTCTAGTGAGACAGATGAGAGAGTGTCCAGCGGATTAGATCTGGCCATTATCGGAGTGGCGGGACAATATCCGAAAGCGGCGAGCCTTGAGGAATACTGGAACAACCTGAAGGAGGGAAGGGATTGCGTCACCGAGATTCCCAAAGAACGCTGGGATCATAGTGTCTACTACGACGAAGATAAAAACAAGCCGAACAAGACCTATGCGAAATGGGGCGGCTTCATCGATGGGGTAGATTGTTTTGATCCCCTCTTTTTTAATATCTCTCCGCGTGAAGCGGAAATCATGGACCCTCAGGAACGATTGTTCTTGCAGTGCGTGTACCATACGATCGAAGATGCCGGATATACCCGGAATACGCTTGGCAGGAATATGGAGTTCGGATTCACGAGCAATGTCGGTGTCTTCGTAGGTGTCATGTATGAGGAATACCAGCTGTATGGGGCGCAGGCGCAACTACAAGGCAACATGTATACGCTTACTGGCAGTCCAGCATCGATTGCCAACCGTGTTTCTTATCTCTGCGGTTTCCATGGTCCGAGTATGGCGGTTGATACGATGTGCTCCTCATCGTTGGTCGCGATCCACCTTGCCTGCCAGAGCATTATGAACGGAGAGTGTGAAGTGGCGGTTGCCGGTGGGGTCAACCTTTCCATTCATCCTAATAAGTTCCTGATGCTTGGTCAAAGCGGATTCATGTCGAGCAAGGGAAGATGCGAAACCTTTGGCGCTGGAGGGGATGGCTATACACCAGGGGAAGGTGTTGGAGCGATCCTACTGAAACCAAAGGCAAAGGCGATTGCCGATGGAGACCATATTTACGGCATTATAAGAGGATCGGCAATCAACCATGGGGGCAAAACAAACGGATACACGGTGCCTAACCCTAGCGCTCAAACTAGTGTTATCAAGAGAGCGCTGAAGCAGTCTGGAATAAATCCAAGAGCCATTAGCTACATCGAAGCTCATGGTACCGGCACCTCGCTGGGCGATCCGATAGAGATCGCTGGCCTGAAAAGAGCTTTTGAAGACCAGACGCTAGATCAACAGTTTTGCCAGATCGGTTCCGTAAAATCCAATATCGGCCATTGTGAAAGCGCAGCAGGACTTGCTGGGGTAACCAAGGTGCTTTTGCAGATGAAGTATGGGCAGATTGCTCCTTCGTTACATTCAACGGAGCTCAATCCTCATATCGATTTCGACAATAGTCCGTTTATGGTTCCTCAAGAGCTAACGGAGTGGAAGCGTCCTTTGATCAGCCATAATGGCGAGAACAGGGAATATCCGCGAATCGCGGGGCTCTCATCCTTCGGGGCAGGTGGCGCCAATGCGCATCTAATCATCGAAGAATATATCCCGCAGGAATCATCACAGCCTGTTGTTGCTAGCTCACAACCGGTCATCATTGTTCTTTCTGCCAAAACAGAAGAACAGCTTAAGGAACAGGCAAAGCAATTGCTTTTATGGGTTCGCAAAGAGCAACAGGCAGTTGTAGACTTGCGTAACTTGGCATATACGCTTCAGGTCGGTCGGGAGGCAATGGAGGAGCGTCTTGCGTTTACCGTAACCTCGACTGCTGAGCTTGAGGAGAAATTGAACGATTATTTGGAAGGAAGAAATGGAACAGGCAGTATTTTCAGGGATCAGGCAAATAGCTTCAACAATGTGCTGAGCGTGTTTGATTCGGATAAGGAACTTCAGGATGCATTGGATAAATGGATCAAACAGGCCAAGTATGCGAAATTGCTGGAGCTTTGGGTTAAGGGCCTGTCTCTCGACTGGAGCAAGCTGTATGGAGAGAACAAGCCTAAGCGCGTCAGCCTGCCGACCTATCCTTTTGAGCGCGATAGATACTGGGTATCGTTTAGCCCGACACCGATGCTGCTTAGTAAGAGTGATGGTACTAAACAGGTGGATAAAATTCATCCACTCGTGCATCAAAACATCTCAAGCTTCTATGAACAGCGTTTCTGCTCCAGCTTTACAGGACAAGAGTTTTTCCTAGCCGATCACTGTTTGGGAGAACGAAAAATATTGCCTGGTGCAGCGACTCTGGAAATGGCGCGGGCAGCTGGCCAGTTGAGCGCGGAAAAGAAGATACCGGTCATTAAGGATATCCTCTGGCTTAACCAGATCGAAGCGAAGAACGATAACTGTAAAGTGTATATTCATCTTTACCCAAGTGGCAATACTGCTGATTTTGAGGTAAGTATTGTTGATGAAACGGTACAGATGAGTGCTCTGGCGGAGAGTGAGCGGATCATTTGTACTCAGGGAAGGTTGGAATACGAGGATCTCCCGCTGGCCGAAGCCGATCCAGTATCTCTTGATACGACGGCGATTAGGGAACGTTGTCAATTCCTAATCAAAGGTGCTGAATGTTACGATTCCATGAATGCTAGTGGTCTAATTAATGGGCCGCAATTCCAGGTGATACAGGAGCTGTATTACAACAAATCCGAAGCGTTATCTTTCTTAACACTGCCGTCTGGCCAGAAAGATGACTTGAGCGATTATGCGCTTCATCCCGGGCTATTGAACGGGGCATTCCAAACTGTAATCGGTTTGATGAAACAAGATGAGCATTCCGCTCCTGCTCTCTTTATACCATTTGCGTTATCGGAGATCCGGATATTCGCTCCGTTGACACAAGAGTGCATCGTGCACGTAACATGGTCAAGCAACCCGAATGCGGTACAGTCGTCAATCCATAAATTCAACATCACCATTACGGATGGTTCAGGCAAAATATTAGCCATCTTAGATGATTTTACGTTGAAGTCTTTTATGGTAAATGAGGTAAACGAGGGAAGCGATTCAGCCTTAACTGACAGAATGAATCAAACAAGTCTTGCGCACTCCATCTCTATTAAAGAGAGCGGGATTGAAATTGGGACTCCGTATTTTACGACTGAGTGGAATAAATCGTTAAATAACAGAATCTCCGAACGCCATGTAGGTGGTACAGTTTTGGTGTTCGACACAAATAAAGAGCTATCTCATTTAATAGAGAAGCGGCTTAAGAACGAGAGCGATGCATCCTCTGTCATTCTGGTGAACCCAGGAAATGCGTACCGTGAACTGGGCAATGGCGTTTTCGAGTTAAATCCTTCACTACAAGAGGATTACAAGAAATTGTTGCAGGAACTCAGCCGCCAAGGATTACGGCCAGAGAGAATTATTTTTTACAAGAACAGTATGCGCATGGCAGAAATGGAGAAGGAGTTGGACATCCAGCTCGAACAGGGGATTTATTCCCTCTTTTATTTGAGTCGGGCGTTGATGGAGCAAAAGCCTGATTTCAAAATCCAGTTACTCTTTGCGTTCGTCACGAACAAGGATGAGGTCATACCGGAATACAGCGCCATGAGTGGATTCTCAAGAGTCATCCGGATGGAAAACCCTGCTTTCCTCTATAAAACGATCGAAATACAGAGAGCGGGCACTTCAGTCGAGGGGCTAGCCGAGCGTTCAGACGCTGATCTGTTATTAGAAGAGTTCAATAAGATGGATGCAGCAATCGAAATACGTTATGAGGGCAGTACTAGGTTAGTAAAAGGAATGAAGGAAATTGAAGCGAGGCTTGAGTCTGAATCAAGCAGCCTGATCAAAGATGGTGGTGTATACGTCATCACAGGCGGATTGGGTGAGCTGGGCATGGTATTTGCTCGTTATCTCGCTCAAAAGGCAAAAGCACGGCTCGTGCTGACTGGTCGAAGCGACCTGAACGAGGAAAACCGCGCTAAGCTTAAAGAGCTGGAAGCGGCAGGGGCGGAGATTTTATATGTCAAGGCCGATGTATCCAAGCGGAAAGATGTTGAGGAGATTGTAGCTGAAGCCAAAATCAGGTTCAAAAGAATCGATGGCGTGATCCATTCCGCCGGGGTGCTCAGGGATGCGTTTGTGCTGAAAAAACGTGCGGAAGAGATCGGCGAGGTACTGTCCGCCAAAGTATACGGAACGAAGTATCTTGATGAAGTGCTCCGAGATGAGCCGCTTGATTTCATGGTTCTCTTTTCGTCGGCAGCAGCAGTGCTGGGCAATATCGGTCAGAGTGATTACGGCTATGCGAATAGTTATATGGATCATTTTGCGCAATGGCGGGAAACTCAGCGTGCAGATGGCAAGCGGCTTGGCAAGACCCTGTCCATCAACTGGCCGTTATGGGAAGAAGGCGGAATGACCGTTGACGAGGAATCGCTAAGGTTAATGAAAGATGGAATGGGGATGCTGTCCCTATCCAGTGCAGATGGCATTCCGGTCTTTGAACAGGGATTGCAGCTGTCGGCTACGCATCTTCTTGCGCTTAAGGGGGATGTGAGCAGAATTCGGAAAGCGTTGACGGCACCTTCGAATCAGGAAATTGCAACAAACGGGAATAAGAGTACTGCTCAGAACGAAGCGGTGACCAGCTTGCCTAAGGCCAATCAAGAGGTTCTGCTTAGTCAGATCGAAAGCTACCTTAAAGATTTGGTATCCCGTACAACCAAAATCTCCAAGGGGAAAATACGAGTTGATGAATCCTTTGGCAAGTATGGGATTGATTCCATTTTAATTATCGGGATGAACCGATCCATGGAAGAGGACTTGGGCGAGCTATCCAAAACTCTCTTTTTTGAGTATGGGAATATTAAAGAACTGGCCCGTTACCTGTTGGAAAATAAAAAGGAGAGCCTACTGAAGCTCTTCGGCAAAATTTCCGAAAGTCGTCCGGCAAAATCGGAAGATAAGGACATGGCCCGGATTCGGAAAAAGGAACAGGTTCGCACATCTCGGTTATCGTTACTGCAGCCTGCTCGGACCGCTCCACGGGAAGGAAGGCTCCCAGAGGAAGAAATCGCGATTATCGGGGTAAGCGGACGCTATCCTATGGCCCGTACGCTCGATGAGTTCTGGGGAAATTTAAAAACCGGAAAAAATTGTGTTACAGAAATACCTGACAAGAGATGGGATCACAAACGTTACTATGATCCTGAAAAGGGTATACCAGGGAAGACCTACAGTAAATGGGGAGGATTCATTGAAGATGTGGAGATGTTTGATTCCCTTTTCTTCAATATCCCACCTGCAGATGCTGAATTTATCGATCCTCAGGAACGGTTGTTCCTGGAGACGACTTGGCATGCCCTTGAGGATGCAGGATACCCGCGGAATGCGTTGGAAAAGGAAAAAGTCGGGGTATTTGTCGGAGTCATGTACGGTTTGTACCAGTTGCTTGAAACCGAAGCCAACGGAAACCGGATTTTTGCGCGCTCCTCTTATGCGTCCATTGCCAATCGTGTTTCCTATTTCTTTAATTTTAACGGCCCGAGCATCGCTTTGGATACAATGTGCTCTTCATCGTTGACTGCTATTCACTTGGGTTGCGATAGCATTCGCAAGGGTGAATCCAATGTGGTTATTGCCGGAGGGGTCAACTTGGCACTCCATCCTAGTAAATACCTTCACCTGAGTCTAGGGAACTTTGTTTCCAGTGATGGGCGGTGCAGAAGTTTCGGTGAAGGCGGAGACGGATATGTTCCGGGCGAAGGCGTAGGAGCAGTTGTATTGAAGTCACTTACCAGAGCCATTGCTGATGGGGACCATATCTATGCGGTCATCAAGGGAAGTGCGATTAATTCAGGCGGCAAAACAAGCGGTTACACGGTACCTAATCCTAACGCTCAAGGAGACCTCATCAAGGAGGTGCTGCAGAAGACTAAAATTGATGCAAACACGATCAGCTATGTAGAGAGTCACGGAACTGGTACCGCATTAGGTGATCCGATTGAAATTGCCGGTATTTCCAAGGCCTTTGGCGAGTATATGAATGAGCGCCAGTATTGCTCTATCGGCTCGGTCAAATCGAATATCGGTCATCTGGAATCAGCAGCCGGGATTGCGGCAATTACCAAAGTCTTGCTTCAGATGAAGCATAAGCAACTGGTTCCGTCCCTCCACTCGGAGCAGCTGAATCCTTATATTACTTTCAAGGATACGCCATTTTATGTCCAGCAAACACTCCAAGAGTGGGAACAGCCCGTTGTCTCGAAGAATAACAGGGAACATCGTTATCCTCGAAGGGCAGGCATCAGCTCCTTTGGAGCAGGGGGCGCCAATGCCCATATTATTCTTGAGGAATATGAAGAACCCGTATCACCGTTACTGGACAGGGATGATAATCCGCAGCTTATTGTGCTCTCTGCCCGTAACGAAGAAAGGTTAAAGGCCTATGTTGAACAAATGCGTTCCTTCCTTAATCGATCGGTAACTCCTAATCCTACCGGTCTATTATCGGAAGCCAACCGGATTGAAGCGATCAGGCAGCAGGTCATCCAAGAGGTAGCTGAGATGCTCAGCATCGATCAAACAGTGGTGAATGCCGACGAGCACTTTACCGACTATGGATTTGACCAATATAGCCTGACGGCATTCAGTGAATGGCTGCAGCAAAAATGGGGATCGGACATCCCTCGTGATGTGACGTTTGAGCATTCCACTGTCAATCAGTTGGCCCATTATTTGGCCTCGCATTATGCTGATGAAGCGCTGGAAGGGCCGGTAGTTGAGCATGAACCTGAAGCTGCGGATACCGTTTCCCTTGCAGATCTGGCCTATACGCTTCAAGTCGGGCGCGAGAATATGGAAGAAAGGCTGGCCATTATCGCATCCAACTTAGATGATTTACAGAGTGGATTAGCCGATTACTGCAATGGCAAGCTGGATAATCCAAATCTGAAGCTTGGAAATACCACCGAATTCAGGGAAAAACTCGATATTCTCTTAAACGGCGAGGTAGCGAAAGAGCATCTGAAAAAGCTTATGCAAGAGGGAGACCTGGTGGGAATTTCCGAACTATGGGTCATGGGAGCTGATGTTACTTGGGAAATACTGCATGACAACCGGAAAACAAGAAGGCTCTCGCTCCCTAATTATCCTTTTGCGCGGGAGCGCCACTGGATCATTCCAGACAGAGGAGATGGCAGGCTTGTTCCGGATGATCGCTATCCCGAAGCGGCTGTAGTTTCCCCGCCGGAGCGGGGCGAGACGCCTGCAGTTGGCCAAGCCCAAGTATTCCTGGCGGATGGCGACCAGATTGATGACCGGGTATTGAGCGAGGCTGTGCTCGATTATTTGAAACAGGCTTTCTCTACGATACTGAAAATCCCGGTTAGCCAACTTTCAGCCACGGTAGAATTTGATGCTTATGGGATTGATTCCATTTATATAAATCAGATCAATAAATATTTTGAAACGATCTTTGGCAAACTGCCATCCACCCTGCTCTTTACCTATAAGAACCTGAAAGCCCTGAGCCGGTATTTTGTGGAGCAGCAGCGGGAAAAATCCATTTTAGCTCTCAAATTGCCTGAAAAGCATTGGTTGATGGATCCTCCTGTGAGGACTGGGAATGTGTCTCCGGTTTCTGCAGCCATTGCTGCGCCATCACCTGAACAACGGGACATTCTCGATGCCGAGCAGGCCGATTCTGAACAAGGAATCGCGATTATTGGTGTGAGCGGCATGTTCCCTCAAGCGGGGAATATGGAAGAGTTCATGCAAAATCTAATGGCAGCTAAAGATTGTATTACCGAGATTCCGAAGGAGAGATGGGATCATCGGCAATATCCGAACATTGCATGTAAATGGGGCGGTTTTGTCGAAGATGCCGATAAATTCGACCCTCAATTCTTTAATATTGCACCTATCAATGCCGCGTTCATGGATCCGCAGGAACGCTTGTTCCTTCAGGCTGCCTGGAGTTGCCTGGAAGATGCGGGGTATACTCCTCATGCATTGGAGGACCCAGATGCCGGCGACAATAGGGGCAATGTGGCGGTGTACGCCGGGGTCACTTTTAACGGATATGGCCTGTTTGGCGCAACTGAGATGGCGAAAGGGAATGCTATGCCGCTAAATTCGCAGATTTTTTCGGTGGCTAATCGCGTTTCTTATCTTCTCAACCTGCGCGGTCCGAGCCTCTCGGTTGATACGGCCTGTTCCTCGTCCCTTTATGCCATCCATCTCGGATGCGAAAGCTTGCTTAAGAACGAATGTGACATGGCCATAGCAGGGGGGGTTAATTTATCCCTGCACCCGAGCAAGTATCTCACCTTGGACTGGGCGAAATTCTTGGCCTCGGACGGCCACTGCAGAAGTTTTGGCGAAGGCGGGGACGGATATGTTCCGGGTGAAGGCGCCGGAGCTGTATTATTGAAGCCATTATGGAAAGCCAAAAGAGATCGGGATCACATTTATGGCGTAATCAAGGCTTCGGCGGTCAATCACGGCGGAAGGACCCACGGCTATACCGTGCCCAATCCTGTTGCACAAGCCGAGGTTGTCAAAAAAGCGCTGGAAAAGGCAAATATCGATCCCCGGACCATCAGCTATATCGAGGCGCATGGTACAGGAACTTCTCTTGGCGACCCCATTGAGATATCGGCTTTGACCGATGCGTTCGGTGCTCATTCTTCCGATAAGCAATATTGTTCGATTGGCTCGGTCAAATCGAATATCGGCCATCTTGAGGCAGCGGCGGGAATTGCCCAGGTTGCTAAGGTGCTGCTCCAGTTCAAGCATAAAGTGCTGGTGCCGACCTTGCTCAACGCCGAGCGAACGAATCCAAATATTGATTTTGCCAATACGCCTTTCCGGGTTCAGCTGACAGCCGAGGAATGGAAAAAACCGATACTGGACCAAGACAAACAAATCGAGATACCAAGACGCGCAGGCGTCAGCTCGTTCGGAGTCGGAGGAGTCAATGTTCACCTGATTATCGAGGAATATGAAGCGGAAGCAGAATGTCCACAGCCGAAGAGTGATGCGCTGGTACTTGTTCCTTTGTCGGCCAAGAGCGATAAAGTCCTAAAAGATTACGCTATCAAACTGAAAAATTACCTGACAAGCAACTTACCAGAGATGAGCGGGGCCCCAACAGGCGAAGGGGACAACGATATAGCGCTGCCCGATCTTAGAGATATCGCGTTTACACTGCAGACAGGCCGTATCACCTTGCCGTACAGGGTTGCTTTTGTTGCCTCCGGATACGAACAACTCATCCAGTTACTCGAGCAATATCTGAGAGCAGATGGAAATCAAAAACTGGAGAAAATGAAAGGGCTCTATACCGGAAAGGTAGCGTTAGCGGCAAACAGGGCACAACCGGAAAATCCTGCCGCTGAAAATGAGCATCTGACGCCGGAAGACAGGGTTGTTAGTCTTGCTGAACAATGGGTACAGCGTTCGGATATTCATTTGGCCGACCATTTGACCGAACTTTATGCCGACTATCTTCCTTATCGCGCCTCCTTGCCCGTGTATCCTTTTGAAAAAGAGAGACACTGGTTCTATGGAACTCCTGGAGAGCCTTCACCCCCGGACGAGGTCTCAACTCTGGTTGAGGTGACAAAGGCTGCGGAAGAAGTTGCTGTATCCAGGATTGATGAGCCTCAGACAATATCGCCGGCCAGCTCTGATAGCACAAGCGATACGGGCATGGATTCTTCCAGCCAGGCCGATAACGACGAGGCTGATGGTACGGACACGGAATTCCTATATCAACTTTTCGATTCACCGGATAGTGAGCACCAGGGATTGATGGTCACCTATGTCCAAAAAATGGTCGCCTCCTTGCTTGTCTTTACGGAAGGCAGACTCCCTGATATCGAGCAGGGCTTCTTTGAGTTGGGCCTAGAATCCATCATCTCTGCACAGTTCAAAACCCTCCTCGAAGAGCGGTTTCGACTGGAACTGGATAACCAGGTGCTGTTCAACTACCCGAATATCATCGAGTTATCGGGCCATATTCTCTCGCTGATTGAGTGGGATGAACTGGAAAGTTTCCTTGAAACAGATCAAACAGCAAGCTTGCCTGGATCCGAAAATGTGGAACGTCAGGACAACAACGATCTCTCCGCGGATGAACTGAGTTGCCTGAGCCAGGATGTTCTGCCTGAAGAAATTGAAAATATGGGTGAAGCTGAACTGATCGCCCGATTGCTCCAAGAGATTAATGAGGAAGTATAAAAAGAGTGAATTGAAAGGAGTTTTTATGACAATGACCACAAATATTGATCAAAACACATTGTTAAAACAATCGCTCAATACCATTCAGAATTTGCGCAAACAGCTTGATGACAGCCAACAGATGAGCAAGGAGCCGATCGCCGTGATTGGCATGGCCTGCCGATTCCCCGGGGGATGCAATTCCCCGGAGGAATATTGGGAATTTCTGAAGGCAGGAGGCGAAAGTGTTATCGATGTCCCGCCAGAAAGATGGGATGCCGCGGAGTATTATGATCCGACTCCGGGGATTTTCGGCAAGAGCTATGTCCGGCAGAGTAATTTCCTCAAGCGTGACGTGGCTGAGTTTGATGCCAAGTTTTTCAAAATATCCCCAGCAGAAGCCAATTCGATGGATCCCCAGCAGCGCCAATTGCTCGAAGTTTGCTGGGAAGCGATGGAAAATTCTGGTCAGAATGCATATGCCCTAAGGGGAAGTGAGACGGGTGTCTTTATCGGAATCTTAAGTAACGTCGAGTACATGATACTGCCGCGAGACACTTCAAAAGTGAATCAGCATGTGGCAACAGGAGCCGTTTCAAGTGTCGCTTCCGGCCGGATTTCTTATGTCTTTGGATGGAATGGGCCCTCGCTATCGATCGATACGGCCTGCTCATCCTCCCTGGTTAGTACGCATCTGGCCATTGAATCCCTTCGAAGAAGGGAATGTAACATGGCGGTTGCCGGCGGGGTCAACCTGATGCTTTCGCCAACTGGCATGTCCTCCCTCTGTATGATGAACGCTGTTTCCGCAGACGGGAGGTGCAAGCCTTTCGACGCTGAGGGAAGCGGCTACGGGCGGGGTGAAGGATGCGGCATGATGGTTCTGAAGCGGCTTTCAGATGCCGAACGGGATGGGGATACGATCTATGCCGTGCTCCGAGGCGGGGCCGTAAATAATGATGGAGCGAGCAGCGGTCTGACGGTTCCCAACGGCAAGGCGCAGCAGATGGTACTCAATGCGGCACTGGAAGCTTGCTCCCTGAAACCGGAGGATATCAGTTATCTCGAAGCCCATGGCACCGGGACCCCTCTGGGTGATCCCATCGAGATCGATGCTGTTGCCCAGGTCTTTGGCAAAAGTAACGGTGGAACCAAAGAGCAACCATTGGTCATCGGTGCTGTCAAGGGAAATATCGGGCATCTTGAAGGGGCAGCCGGTATCGCGAGTTTAATCAAAGTGGTGCTCAGTCTTTATCACAAGGAAATACCGCCGATTGTCAACTCGACGACACCAAATCCTAGAATCAATTTTGAAAAAATACCGGCAATCCTTCCACGCGAGCATATGCCATGGGACATGATTGACGGCAAAGAAAGAATCGCCGGGGTAAGCTCTTTCGGATTCAGCGGCACCAACGCCCACCTCATTTTGTCCGAAGCTCCGGCAAGAGCGCTGCCGGAAAAAAGAGCCGGCTTCCCATCCTCGATCTTATTCCTGAGCGCAAAGGACGAGAAGGCACTGATCGAATTAATCGGGCGCTATAACCGTCATTTTGAAAACCATCCGGATATGGATATTGAGGACGTCTGTTATGTCGCCAACGCCTGCCGGTCGGATAATATGCACCGCGCTGTATTCCTGGGCACTTGCGTGGAGGATTTCCGTGCCGGGTTCGAACAAGTCCTGCGTGAGGCGGAGCAGGAAAATACAATTTACTCCAATACAACCCGCTTGCTGGGCAGCAGCCAGGGGAATTACCTCTTAGGCTCCACCCGAACCTTGTTCGCTGAACTGAATCAAAATACGGTCTATACTTCGAAAACTGACGATCAGATTCAACCTAAACTGGTCTTTTTGTTCAACGGGGAACCCGCTGAGATCCTTGAAAGCGCCATTGATCTGTATGAACTATTTCCCGTATTTAAGCAGGAACTTACTGACTGCTTGCAACGGTTCGAGCCGCATTACGGTCCGGCGCTCATCGATAAGCTTCTCAATATCCGGGTCGCGGCCCCGGCTCGGGATATACGGGATGCTTGTCTTTTTTCGGTCGAATATGCCTTGATGCGGCTTGTTGAATCATTTGGGATCAAGCCTGAAATCATTTTCGGTGAAAGAACAGGCAATTATATTGCCGCAGTAACTGCCGGGATCATCAGTATAGAGTCGGCAGTGAGACATTTCATCGAAGCTCAAAGCATGATGAAACAGGTGGAAAATGTAGTATACGCAAGAGTTTTCCAAGAGAAAGAGGAAGCGGAAAAGATCTTGAAGGAGTTTGCCGGAGAGATTTTCCTGTCGGCGGTTTATTCACCATCAGAGATCGTGATATCCTGTCAGGATATGGTGATGGAACGCGTAATGCAAAGGTTCATTCAAGAGGGTGTTAAGGTCACCAAGGAAGAGGGGCAGGGTTGGCCGTCCGGTTTGTATGAGGAACGAGTCAGTGATTTCGGGAAGAAACTAGAGGCAGAGGTGTATGCAAGGCCTAAATATCGCTATGTATCTGGCTCCTCCGGGGAATCGATTCGGAATTCTGAAAAATTAACCGGTGATTTCTGGAAACAAAATATGGTTTCGCCTATCCAATATGACAAGGCCATGGAATTCCTTTATAAACAAGGCTATCGTTTTTTTGTAGAGGTGGGATCTTCCCCTTGCCGGGGTGAAAACGGAATTCCTGTTTATGCAAAGGATGATCTGGTTCGTATTCCATTGATTCAGAAAGAAAGCAGCTTGTGGGGTATTCTCCAGGGGATAGCCAAACTAATCTGCCTCGGTTCGAGCATGAACTGGGAAAACTTTTATAAAGGATATGTATACCGCAAAATTATTTTGCCCAATTATCCCTTTGATAAAAGTCGGTATTGGCTCACGCCGCCATCCACCGATGCGGGAGCAGATACGGATTCATTTTCAGCGCATCGCGGCGATGCGCTGAAAGGTCGGGAGATCAATTTACCGTTCCGACGGAAACAGTATGAATTTATTTATACTTACAAAAATCTCCCCGAACTGCTGGATAACTCCGGGGTCATTCATGTGGGGTACTATATGGAGATGCTGGGGGATACAATCCGGAACCTTCACGGCGAGCTTTCATATACCGTGCAGGAAATGGAGTTTATGAGTCCGAACATTGTCCTGGAAGATGAGGTGAAGTCGGTCCTGCTTGTTTTGGAGGCGGACGATGATAACCATACGAAGTTCCAGTTCCATAGTAAGTGCCGAGATCAGGATAACTGGAATCTTCACGTGCAGGGATCAATTCAACTGAAGGGCAATCAATCATTATCTGAGCCAGCTTCCGGTTCCATCGATACGATCAAGGCTGCCTGTCAGGAAAACCAATCGGGCGAACAATTTTACAAGACAATGGAAGAGCGCGGATTTCATTTCGGACCGAGTGTGCAATGGGTTGAAGAGATATGGTTTAAAAAGGATGAGGCTTTGGTTCGCTTCAGAAATAAAACAGATAGCGAAAGCATTCGGAAGTACGCCCTGGACTTGCATCCGGGAATCATGGACAGTTGCGCGCAAGTTTTCAATTTTCTGCCGGAAAGCGACAGCTCGAAACCTAAAAAGTATATGGTCGTCAGTGTGGATGAATCAGCTTACAACTTTGCCGGTCATAGTGGCCCCCTATACGCCCATATCCATAATTTCCAGTACCATGAGGACAAAAAAATCGAAGGTAGCATCCGTGTCTTTGATGGGGATGGCCAATCCGTCTATACTGTTGGAAGCATTAGCCTTAAAGAATTCGACGAGGAAAGGATAGGGGCACTGAGAGCTATTCTAGATTCGGCATCCTCCTCAAAAGAAGGTACGGACAAGAACTTCTTTAATAAATACAGGGAAACGAAGACGGAGCAGAAGTTGGCACTGTTGACGGAGTATTTGCGGCATGTCATGGCTAAGGTAATGGAGATCGAACCAGAAGAGCTAGATGTCGATGAACCGTTGAACAATCTGGGTATGGATTCTCTGATTGGACTGCAGTTCCACAATAAAATTGCGCAGTTGCTTGCAGTTGAAATCTCCATGTTCGAACTGGTTCAATGCGGCACCGTAGCAAAAACAGCTCAAATGCTATTAAAGCACTTGCCTGGTGGAGAGGTGTTTGCTGGACAAATCGATGAAAGCCTTGAACAGGCTGAAGCCAAGCAGGGGGCTGATTTGTGGATCTATAATTTCAAACCGAAGAGTGAAGCAAAGATAAGAATCTTTTGTTTCCCGAATGGATACAGAAGTGCAGATATGTATGCGGAATGGCAAGAAAAGCTTGGCCCTGAGGTAGATGTGTGCCCAATTAAGTTGCCAGGCCTCGATTTCGAGCGTATGTCTGAAAAGACCCCTACTGAAATCGATGAGCTTATGGTTACGCTTGAGGGTGTATTATCGGAATCTCTATTTGATATTCCATGTGTATCTTTTGGCCATAGCTGGGGGGCCTTGTTTGCCTACCGCCTTGCATACAGACTCTCGAAAAATCCAGATGCCAATTTTGTTAATTTGTTCGTATCCGGTTATACAGCCCCTATTTTGCCAAATACGGCTCTGATGAAAATTCTGGGGGAATTGAACCTGCTTGGATTTAACGGGATACCTAATTACGAAGAAATTAAGGCTGATACTTCCTCCTATGAAATGGTAATCAAGGCTATTTCAAAAGCGTGGGATTATGATGAGGACGCAGTCAAATTGACCTTGCAATTATTACTCGAGGCATGTGGACTTATTGATAAATTTAAATATAACGTAGACGAGGGCTTCCACACTCCGATTGTTGGTTTTCACGGGATAGACGATTACGTAGTAACGTTGGATGAAATGAATGCATGGGAAAACGTTACATCTAAATCATTTAGGCTTCATACAATGGCAGGGGATCATCAATTCGTTAACAAAAACCAATCTGAGGACAGACTTTTGCAACTGTTGAAAGAGGAATTATTCCAATTGTATAATGATATAGAAATAAATCATGAAAAATGTACAAAATCAGGCCTGATGATTAACAAGAATATGTAACTCCATTTGCTAATAATGGTTATACGTCTCAACAATGAACTGAATTCGTAGCAACCATTCTACAAGCAAGCTATGAAGAACAACTAAGCGGCGATCGCTTCTCGGTACTCAATCGGGGAGCGGTCGCCGAGTCTTTTCTGGAAACGCTGTTCGTTGTAATAAGTCATGTACCCTGAAATTAATTTACGTGCAGAGTCCATACATGCGGGTTTCTCCAAATGTAGTTTCTCTGTTTTTAGATGGGAGAAGAAGGATTCTATGCAGGCATTGTCAAAACAATTCCCACGTCTAGAATGGCTTCCTGTCAGCCCCTTATCTTCAAGCAACAGGCGGACAAATATGTGAAATCGTGCCCCGTTCTCACATAAGTAATATCCGTAACCAACTTCTTACCTGACCGAATACCAAGCTCTCTCATTAACCTCCGTACCTTCTTGTGGTTTAGTATGAGCCCTTCTTTACGCAATGCTGTACACATCCGTTTATAGCCAAAGTGTGGTTGTAAACGATGAATAGCAAGGATATGCTCCTTATGAACTGCATTTTCTTCCTCAGCACTGTTAAAGTGTTTCTTGTTCCAACGACCACGATAATCTTCAAATGATTCACCGTTTTAAACTTTACGGACCCCGTTTATGATTTGCGTCTCACTCTTGACCCCTAACTTCGACATGATCTGAGAACCAATCGAAGGCGAACAGCTTCTCTCTTAGTTTCATCGTCATATTTGTTAAAGGATTGTCTCTTCTTTGGTGGCATAAAAAGTCTCCTCCGGTCTACAGTGTTGAATTTCTCATAAAATGAACTCTTTTTTCACTGTCT
>NZ_ALKF01000139.1:0-29297 GCF_000283315.1 Paenibacillus sp. OSY-SE
AACTCAACTTTCGCAGCATGAAATCGACAGATATGCCTTGATGTAACTGGGCAGACCGCCGATCCATTGCTGCAGTTGACGCTGAATGAGCGATGTGATCCTCTTACCGGCTTTCGTAGCAATATCGGTAATCAAATCAACCATTTGTTGCAGGGCAACCGCCCAATCGATGATGCCAACTTCATCGCAAAGTAAATAAAACAGTCCGCCAAGAGACCGCTGATCGGTGCTTTGTCGGTGCTGCCAAGCGAGCAGAATGTAACGTGAAAACACAATCGTCGTATGGCTCACGAGTAAGTCGTACGAGCGGCCCTGAAACTCTTTTTGCAGGCGCAACAGTGACTTGGCGCACTTAAAGAAGACTTCGATCTCCCAGCGCATCCGGTAGATCCGGATGATGTCCTGGGCGGTCAAAGCCAGATCCGTCGAGAGAATGGCAAGCCACTCGTTCTTCTTGGAACGATGACGTACAAACACGACCGTCACCGGGATGCCGGGGGCAAGATCCGTTCGGATTAGGCGAAGGATATAGCGGTTGTTGCCCTCGACACGCGGCGCAACAGCATACAGCTTTTTGAGGCACAGTCGCTGCCCGTTCACGAGGTAGCGCTTGTTATCGTTCTTCACCATGCCGATCACTTGCAGTCCGCGACGGGTGACTTCCTGAATGAGCGGTGCATGCGTAAACCAACTGTCCATGAGGACATACGACGCGGAAACGCCGGCTTGTATGGCACGGTCCAGCATAGTCGAGATCACTTGCGGGGCAGAGCAAAAGGCTTCCTGGCGGCGCTTGTAGCCATGAGTGCGTTTGTCGATACCTTCCATGATACCGTTAATACCGGACTTCGCGGAACTGAGCAGCGAAAAGTCCATGGGGATAAACGAATGGCCGTCTGACCAGCCCATCGTCAGCATGCGGAATCCCTTATAGAACGCACCCGTCGCATGATCCTTGAAGCGCGCTAGCATCTCGACGGTTTTACTCCGATTACGCTCGAACATGGAGTCATCGAAGATGAATGCCGTCTCACGGCTTTCCGAGGTCAGTTTCTCGATACGCTGCACGGTCTCGCCACTCAGCGACAGTAAGAACCGCCGCCATGCGTACCCGCCATGATTGAGAAACCGGTAAACGGCATCTTTGCCGGGAAACACCTCGCCTTTGTTACTTTCCAGCAGGCGAAACCAGTTCTTCTGGTGAAACAAAAGAACGAATACGAGGCGAAACAAGCAGGCACAGGTGAAACCAAACTTTTTCTTGAACCCCGCGGCATTTAAGTGTTTGAGCACATTCAGTTCTTGAAAAGCCGGTTTGATTTCTCTTGGCAGTTGATCGAAAGACTGCTTTTGTTCTATCATATAGAGGACACCTCTTCTGTATGGTAGTGATTGTTCGACACTCTCACTTTACCAAACGAAGCGGTGTTTTTCTATTTTCGTCAAGTGGATAATCCAATCGTTCTCAAATCCATGCAGTACGTGCTGTTAAGCTAATTTTGGCTCTGCGAAAGTTGAGTTAAAAACAACAAAAAATTTGTCATCGATATGCTTCAAGCAATGAAACAGTATGAAGTTAAGCCGGAATTTGAGATATTTAATCCTCCGATGTTTAAAGAATTCATGCGCTTGGTTGAGCTCGGTTATATTGAAGACAATGCTTATATCCAATTTATCATTGGTTCAATCGGCGGGATGAAGCCTACCTATAAAAATATTCAATGGATTCTCGACTCAGATAAAAAGGGTTTCACTTGGTCTGCAGCCGGAATTGCAGGAATGCAGTTACCGGTTAATTTCATTTCCATCTTAAATGGCTGTGATGTAATTCGGACAGGGATGGAGGACAATCGTTATTTATTGAAAGGTATTCCGGTAAAAAATAATGTGGAATTTGTAGATCGATCTGCAACGATGATTCGCATGTTAGGGTGTGAAGTGGCTGATTCCTTTGCAATGGCAAAAATATTGGGAGTAAAGGATCGAAAGTATGATTAAAATTGCGCAACCACAGATTGGTCAAGAGGAGATAAATGCAGTAAGTGCTGTATTGAAAAGTGGGCAATTGGCAAGCGGAGAGAATGTCTTGCAGTTTCAACGGGCATTTTCAGAGTATCTGCGCCATGGATTTTGCATTGCTGTCTCTTCTGGTACAACAGCTTTGGAAATAGCACTCCGAGCACTTGGAATCAAAGAAGGAGATAAAATCATTACCACCGCGTACTCATTTATTGCGACAGCCAATATGATTGTACATGCTGGAGGAATTCCACTTTTTGCGGATATTGATGAAACCACCTTGAACATCTCTGCCGATAGTATCGAACAGATTCTTCAAGAGCATGTAGGCGTAAAAGCTATCGTAATTGTTCATTTGTTCGGTCAAAGTTGTGATATGGATAAAATCACGGAAATTGCAAATCGGCACCGATTGCTGCTCATAGAAGATTGTGCGCAGGCACATGGGGCAGAATGGAAAGGACGTAAATTGGGAACATTCGGGGATGCTGGCGCATTCAGTTTTTACCCGACAAAGAATATGACAACCGCAGAAGGCGGTATGGTTGTTATGAAGGATGAAAAGGCAGCCGGCTTCGCAAGGCAACTCATTCAGCATGGGATTAAAGGAAGGAATCAATTTGAATTCATTGGATACAATTATCGTCTGTCTGAGATTGCAGCGGCGATTGGTTTATGTCAACTAAAAAAGCTGGATCATTTCAATTCTGTTAGAAGAAAAAACGCAACGTATTATGATGAAAATATTGCGCATTGCAACATAATCAAGCCGCAAGAGGTTCGTGGGGTAAGGCATGTATATAATCAATACGCATTGCGTATTTTGAATGGGAAAAGGGATGCATTTATTGCATATATGGAAAAGGAAGGGATAGGTACTTCCATTTATTATCCCTATACGATTCCGGAGCAAGCCTGTTATAGATCGACTGATTTTTTAGAAAAAGAATATGATAAAAGACTAGAAGTTACAAACAGAATGAAACATGAAGTGGTCTCAATTCCTGTTCATCCAGGAGTAATGCAAGATGAAATAGAGAGAATTGTTACCGCGATCAATCATTTCGAAGTATAAGTAACCAACGTCAAATAATTGAACAGGCTGAAAAGCTCCTACGAATGGAGATGGCTAAAAAGTGATTCATGAAAGTGCGTATGTTGGCCAGAATTCAATTATAGGAAAAAAAGTCAGCATCGGTGAATTTTCCATCATCGGTGATCAAGTGAGTATTGGTGATGGAGTAACCATTTGCAGCCATACAAAGATTCATGCAAACACTTCCATAGGCAGCGGTACATGCATTGGAAGTGTTTGTTCTATTGGTGCCTTGCCAAATCTTAAAGGTTTTGATAAATCAATCGCATCCGGACTTATTATTGGTTCAAATAATATGATCAATGATCATACAGTCATTGCGAGGTCGAAAGATCCGGACAGCAATACAATCATTGGAAATAGCAATCATATTGGACACGGCGCATATCTGGGCCATGACGTAATAATAGGAAATTCAGCCACACTGTCTGCCCATGTACGGATTTCCGGGTACACCAAGGTCGATGATTATGCCCATGTTGGTATGTCTGCGTTCACACATCAGTTTTCTAGCGTGGGCAAATATGTAATGATCGGTGCAATGGCTAAGGTGGTCAGGGATATCCCGCCTTATTTTCTGGTAGATGGCAATCCTGCGCTGATCAAAAAAATAAACAAAGTCGGCTTGGAAAGACAAGGCTTTACTGCTGAACAGATCCATCAATTGGAGCGCATTCTAGATGCACTTGCTAAAAGCTCCTACCCTTCTTTAAATAATGAAGATCGAGCGAAGCTGATGAGGCAATTTCAAGCATGTGAGTTGTTCTTAAAGTTGATGCAATTTATTGATAATTCAAAAAGAGGGTGCTTGAGAATTGATGTATAGTGAGGCCGTTGAAAAGATTTTTCAACATTTAACCTATAAGGACTGCGTGATTTCATTTTGTCATGACGACTACCGAAAGATTACCGGCGGTGCACAAAAATACGAAGTAGAACATCAAAAAATGATGAATGATCGCAACATTTCTAATGTTGCATTATTCACTGTCAGTAATCAAGATGTGCATACCATCGGATCTAATAATTTGCTTGTAGAAGTTGTGATTGATGGTGAAACAACGTGCTTTTTGGCGGCATGGCAAGTGGGACATTGTTTTGGAAATCTTATTGCAGCAAACAAAATCAATCTCTTACGCATTTTTCTCAATAGTTTATTCGGTATGAATATAGCAATGATTGATGAGATCGTCAGCAGAATAAAAGAAAAAAAGGATATAGAGCTCCTTCATATCTTGCATGATTATTACTCCATTTGTAGAAATATTTATTTGTTTTATAATGATGAGGAATTTTGCGGTCCGGCACCCGTCGGTTCACCTCGTTGTGCAACCTGTCGTCACGGGGAGGGCCGCGAAGCGCAATATGACAGTATAAATGAGCTGTTTATCAAACATAAAGTAGTCGTCGTGGCACCTTCGGAAAATGGGAAACGGATATTTTTACGTATATTTCAGCATTTAGAGCAAAATGTTCGCGTTGTTTCCCATCAAAATATCATACCGTCGAAAAATATATCTACTTCCTATTCATTGGAAGATCGCAGAATAAGAGTCGCATATCCAGGCCATCCCCTCAGCAATAAGGGCTGGGATGCTTGGGTAAAGTTGAATGGAATTTCCAATAAATCAGATTATGAATTTTATCATTTTTTTTACGCTAATAT
Organism: Paenibacillus sp. OSY-SE; assembly: GCF_000283315.1. Classification (NCBI taxonomy): domain Bacteria; kingdom Bacillati; phylum Bacillota; class Bacilli; order Caryophanales; family Paenibacillaceae; genus Paenibacillus; species Paenibacillus sp. OSY-SE. The sequence goes on from NZ_ALKF01000139.1 coordinate 4,782, forward strand.
AACGTTGCCTGAGACGATTTTTGTTGACACGAGTTTTCACAATGGTTCTACGCAGGATACAACGTCAAGGCTGATAGAACATGAGATTGACGTTGTACTTCTATGGTCAAACTGGTTTGGCACATATAATTACACCTATTACGAAACTCTTGCGGCGAACTGTTTTGTTATCACATACAAAGACAGCGGCAATATTGCAGATCAGACAAAGCATTTTAACAATGGACTTGTTTTGGATTCTGAACAAGAACTGGTTGCATTGTTTAACAATACGAAAAAATTAAAAGAGTGCATTGCTAGGCACAAAAATTCTGATGTGATTTACCGAGTGGTTGTAAATAACCAGCTGGCAGACGAACTTATGGATCAGAGACTTTTTTTAAGCTCAACCTAAAAAACAACGGTTCATGTATTGAAATTCAAGAGTTTCCAGTGGTCTTTAAAAGACAGCAAGGCGCCTGCTATCCATCTTCCTGAGCGTGTATATTTCCTGAAAGTCTCATCTTTCTCCATATCACTCCCCTCCTGCACTCTACTATAAACCCAACTACTATACGTCAGAATCAAGCGGAGAAGTCATATAAATGACTAAAGGACAAACTCGTCTATTCATTCACAAAAAGAAGTATGCCTATTATCCGGTAACCGTCAGCAGCACGAAAATCGTGTTCGTCAGCCCGTGCGCGATCATGCCGGGAATGACTGATTTCGTGTTCTCATAAGTCCAAGCGAAAATCAGGCCTGCGACAAAACTGATTGCGAGTGTGTTGTAGGTCGGAATATGAGCCGCCATGAAGATGGCCGAACTTAAGAATGAAGCCCATCCCCTGCCGCAGCGCGTGCGCAACCAGCGGTACAGAAAGCCCCGGTAGAAAATTTCCTCATAGACGGGCGATACGATGCCTGCTGACACAACGGCAATCAGGACCGTGAATAGGGATATCTGGCTTTGAATACTCTCTGTTTTGCTATTTTCATAGCTTCCTCCAAAAAGGGACATCAGGTACAATATCAGCAGGCTCGCCGCGAGCAGAACGAAAGACCAAATGGCGATGGACATCAGGTATTTGCGGGGAAAGGAGCGGATGCCTACCTCAGCCCACCCCATCTTTTTGGGGAGCAAGGAGGCCGGAGGCAGACGCCTATACTCAGAAGAGGATTTGCTTAGACTGGAGAAAATCATGCTGCTGAAGTCGTTATCACTGCCTCTTAGCGACATTCAGAGCCTACTGGACGAGCTGTCGATCCGGCAAATTCTTAAAGCGCATCAGAAACTTTTGGAGAATCAGTTAGCTCAGCTTCAATAGAGCTTGAATAATACGACATCGCTGCTTCATTTCCATGAGCTTGAAGGAGAGTTCCACTGGGATACGCTGCTTCCGCTCGTGCAAAGATCCCAGCCGGGTCCGAAGCCGTGGCAGGCTTATTTTAATGATGAGGAGCTTCAGGTGCTGAAAGCCCGCCTCCCCAAGCTGGAAAATAATGACGAGTTAACTCGGCAGTGGATTGGGCTCATCGTCCGTATTGAACGATGCATTCAAGAGGGCACCAGGCCGCAATCGGCAGAGGGCGCAGCGATTGCAGCGGAGATCGTTCGGCTCTCGGAGCTGACCTTTGCGGGAGACATAGCGCTGATGAATAAATTTTGGGAGCGGAAGGATCCCGCCTCGACAGATCAGGGCTTGGTTCCTATTCGTCAAGAGGTCATTCAATTTATCGAGGATTGTCTGACTCATTCATGAATTCCATCAGCATATAGCCGACTATTTAAAAAATAAGTTGATGCATGACAGCAATGCTGCCTAATGATAAAAATGCATGCACCGTCCGAGACGAATGCATGCGTTAGTTAATACGTTCTATCTACTCCCTTGTTATATCAAATTGATAGAACTCTCCCTTTTTATTAATAAAACCCCTAACGCTTGGCTCGCCGCTCTTTGTAAACGTAAACAGGTTAGCCGTTTCGCCTTTTCCCCGCGTTACGCTGTAACCCGTCAAATCAATGCCAAACACTTTCTTCACTTGTGGCTTGACGGAGGCTAGCACTTTAACGTTTTTGAATTTGCTGTATTTGTTATCGTTAATGCTTAATAAAGATCCAACCGAAGCCGAGGATATAAAGTAACTTGTTGGCGCACCCGTTTCTCCATCAATCCCTATCTGAATGTTTTTATCATCCTTGCTTAAAGCTCTAAACCCCCAAGAAGATTTATTCTTAATAAAGGTCAAATTACCTTCCGTTATTTTGAAGGATTTACTTGCATTCAACAACTGTAACAGCTTCTCAGCACCTTTTTTTACGGTTGGAGGCACTTTATCATACGAATAACTCAGCCGAATGACGTCTACCTTGTCATCCATCAGGATGACCGACACCTTTTTATTTCTTAAGGCTGTAAGTATCTCCCCATCTTTATAATAGGAGCGTTGCGCTGTATTAAAAGAAGCCGTTTGTGATGGATCAAGCTCCTGAAGAGCCTTTAAAGCCGCCTTCCTCAATGGACTTCCAGACAATCTCGGATGAGCTTGACAGCTCTTTGACCACGTTGTTCAGCTTCTCGATAGTCTCCTTATCGAGCGAGTCCAGCGTTATGCTTTGCTTCTGCTCGGCAGCAGGCTTTGCTTCGGCAGCGTGCATGCTTACGGGCGCTGCCATAAGCAGCAGGCTGGTTACGGATAAGATAGCAATTAATTTTTGGTGTGATTTCATTACATAATTCCTCCTAGTGGTTGTCTTTCACATGTAAGATATTTCAGCTTGCGGTTTAGTTTTGGCGGCAGGAAAAAAAATCCTGTGACAAGCAGGTTCGGGGCAGGATGATTCCAAGACCGCATGTGGTTTGACCGCCAGCATGCCAAGCTCGCATAACACGCGCACTGGGAAAGGCATTTCCAGCCAAACACGATATGCTGCCAATCGCTTTTCTCCACTCTCCCACTCGTTCAGAATGGGTATCCCGCCGATAGGTGAGGTTACCTTTGAGTCACATGTGCCCGTTGCTTCCCAGATGATGCAGCAACATCACCGTAAGATAACATCGTCTAGCGACTGAGACATGCGGAAATCGGTAGATGCTGAGCGAAGGGGAGAGTGGGCAAAAGCGCGGAATAGATAAGGAGGACATCTCGACAGTGGTAAAATGTTCGATAACCTCTCCCGTGTCAACGATTAACAGGCACAAAATCTGGGAGCTGCGGGGGCTATGCTTGCCGTACAACGTTTTTCTCACCGTACTGAACCTACTGAACCATTGGGAGAGTGGAGCTAAGGATGAAAGAGTACTTCCTGTTGGATGAATGCAGATAAACAGCATGATGTTGCTTTTCATTCCAATCACCATTCGATCCATTGGAAAATATACAGTCTACTGGCGTGTTTGGAGCGAAAGCTCGCCTTTCTATTGGAAATCGTCCAGCCAAAACCGGGATTTCCTCTGTACACAACCGTTCAAGCCGGATCCCACTGGATCTTTTCCAGTGGTTCTACATCTTGTCGCACTCAAATCGCCAAAACGTTGGACAGAATCCAATCTCTGCCCAGAGAAGACAAGGCAACATGACTAACAAAGCTAACACCCCTTCCCTCATGTTGCAGTCCAGCAGACGAAAGACACCAAAAAGGCATAAAAGCAAGACCTCAGTTCAGGGGAGCTGAACCAAGGTCTGGAAAGTAGAAAAGTAGATTCGAGCATGCTAACATGTTCGACTAGTCGAGATGTCAGCCAGCAGCAGGAGGATTATTTATCCTTCAGCTTGAACAGGCCTTTCCTCCGCCGGCTTGACCGGGGCCCGCTTGCGGATGGTGGCAGCGGCATCGCTATCGCGGATACGAAGCGCAACGCATAGACCTATAAGCAGGAAGCTTGCGGCGCCGATCAGAGCCGCGCGGTAAGCCAACAGATTGGGCTCCATGCCTCCTGTGGCATTCACCGTACTTGTGCCTGCTGCGGCTAGAATGCCGGACAGAATCGCCAAGCCTATTGCCGGCCCAAGCCTGTTCTGCACAGTGAACCAAGTGGAGGCGCGCCCCATCGAAGATGGGGGAATGTTGGCGAAGGCCGCGATCTGCACGGCGCCGACCGTATGCCCCAAGAAGATGCCGACACCGAACAGCAAGCTCCGAATAAGCCACGGGTTAGTGTCGGAGCCGATCATGCTCAGCAGCACAAATATAGCAGCCGTGCACAATAGCCCTATGATGATGACACGTTTCGGTCCAAGCCTCGGATAAGTCCAAGGCACAAGCTGGGAAGCAAGCATAAGGCCCAGCGCCTCCGGGAAGGTGGTCAGGCCAGTGTCAAGCGCCGAGGCGTGCAAAGCATTCTGGTACATCAACGGGAACACGTAGAGCATGCCCAGCAAGCCCGCTGCAGCGAACATGGCGACGAGACCTGTCGTGCGGAACAGGCGGTCGCCTAACAGCCGCAGATCAAGCAGCGGCTGCTTCACGCGCAGCTCGACGGCGACAAGGGCGGATATGAGAATAAGGCCCATCCCCCCTGTTGATAAGATCGCAGGGGAATTCCACCCTTGCATTGGACCTTGGCTCAGCGCATACATCATCATAGCCAAGCCAGGCGCCGATAGGAGGAGGCCTGGAAGATCCAAGCGTCCCGCCTCTGGCTCCTTATGCTCTTTCAAATACAGGATGCCGAACAGCAAAGCAGGAATCCCGATCGGCAGATTGACATAAAATATCCAGCGCCAAGAGAAATGTTCGACTAGAAGCCCGCTCACAATCGGCCCAACTGCAGGGGCAACCGCAATTGGGAGAATGAGGGCCCTGGATACCTTGGCCCGCTCCTGAGGAGGAAAGGTTCGGAACAGCATCGCTATTCCTACGGGAGTAAGCAAGCCGCCGCCGATGCCTTGCACAACCCGAAATACGGTCAGGGCTGTCAAATTATCGGCTAAGCCGCACAGTGTCGAGGCTCCTGTAAATAAAGCGAGCGCAAGCAAAAAAGTGCGCTTCGTCCCCCATTTGTCGCCAAGCCAGCCCGCCACCGGCAGAACGATGGCGAGGCTTACTAAGTAGCCGACATTGAGCGCTCCCGATGCGGCAGGCGGAACTTGAAGCTCCTGGCTGATCGTCTGCAGCGCAACGTTCAGGACGGTGGCGTCCATGGCAACCACGAACATGGCTGCCACGTATACGATGCACACTACCTTTTTCGGATTCAACCAAGCCTTCATTACCTCTCTCCTTGAACAAGAACCGAAGAGCCGTATAGGCTGCGGGGCCGCAGATCCGTCCATAGCGAGTTGATGTAATCCAAGCACACCTGGCGCATCTCCGGCCCCAGAACAGGGCTCCAACCCTCTGGCACCATGGCGAAGGCAGGCCAAAGCGAATATTGTCCCTCGTCATTCATCAGCACCAGATAAGAGCCGTTCGCTTGCTCAAATGGATTAGTCATAGATTAGCTCCCTCCCATCAAGTCTTGTTGCCGCGCCGTTTGCAGACTTCAGCTTGGCCAAGAGGCTAGCCCCGATCTCGGCAAGCGGTCCAGGCTGACACAGGTCCTTATGCCGGCATGCGATATCATGCCGCTCGATCTGTCCGCCTATATAAGGAACCCACATCTCCGGTTCAATCGGATCGAACCAGTCCGGTATGATGGTCGAACGGAAGAACAGCAGATCTCCCTCGAATCTTCGCGGAACATAAGCCCCTAAAAGACGAACCGAATTCTCATATGTTTCTTTCAAATTCATAATGGTAGCTTCATCAAGGCTTGCCAATGCGCTGCTGTCGCTGCGAAGAATCTCGATCGCGGTGGCGATATTGAGCGGAACGTCGCCAATGCTGTCCTTATCGTAGCCGCCCAAAGCAAGCAGCGCGGTCAGCGCCTCCTCCTCATCCGGTTCTCCGCGAATAGGCAGGTAATGGCTTGGGTAAGCGTCAAGCATGGCCAGAAAAGCGACCTCTTCTCCCTCTTCTTGCAGCTGTACGGCCATGGCATGCGCCACATTGCCCCCAAGAGACCAGCCTAGCAGCCGGTACGGACCGGCAGGTTGAATCGAGCGAATATGTTGAATATAATCTGCCGTCATCTCCTCCAGCGTCTTCGGAAGCTCCTCGGACTGGGCAATGCCGCGGGCCTGCAAGCCATAGATTGGATAATCCATGCCCAGATGCTTCATCAGCCCGGCATAGCACCAGCTTAGTCCGCCTGCAGGATGGACGCAGAACAGCGGCAGCTGAGCGCCGTGCGTTCTGAGCGGCAGCAGAACCTGCAGCGCGCTGTGCCCGCCGCCCATATCGAGCCTTTCGGCGAGCCCGGCTGCGGTAGGAGCCTCGAAGAGAACGGCAATGCTCAGTTCCCTGCCCATCGCTTCGCGGATGCGGCTGATGAGGCGGACCGCAAGCAGCGAATGGCCGCCCAGCTCGAAGAAGCTGTCATCAATCCCCACGCGCCGCACCCCGAGCACTTCGGCGAACAAATCACATAGAACTTCCTCCTGCGGCGTTCTCGGGTTACGGCCGTCAAGCGCCAAGGAGACATCAGGCGCCGGCAGCGCCTTGCGATCCAGCTTGCCATTCGGAGTGAGCGGCAAAGCATCCATGCCAATCATCGCAGACGGCACCATATAATCAGGCAAAATGGAGGCGGCATATCGGCGCAGCTCGGCCGGTTCAAGGCTTGCTTCCGCGGCGAACACCACATAAGCTGCCAGACGCTTGTCTCCCGGCTGATCCTCGCGCACCACTACCGCTGCCTGGGCCACCTCGGGATGCCGGGCAAGCACGGCTTCGATCTCGCCCGGTTCGATCCGGAAGCCTCGAATCTTCACCTGATGGTCAGCTCGGCCCAGATAATCTAGTGAGCCGTCGGCGAGCCGCTTCGCCAAATCTCCGGTGCGGTACATTCTGGTGCCCGGGGGGCCGAATGGATCGGCAACGAACCGCTCTGCCGTCAACCCCGGACGTCCCCAATAACCGCGGGCCAGCCCAGCGCCGGCGACATACATTTCCCCCGTCACTCCGGGCGGAGCAGGCTGCAGCGCATCATCCAGCACATACACTCGAAGATCTGGTATTGACCGGCCGATGAGGCTGTTGGCTCCCGGGGCAGCGCTGTGCTGGTGAAGCTCATTGTAGCTGACATGCACGGTTGTCTCGGTAATGCCGTACATGTTGATCAGTCTGGGAGCATGATCCGGATGGCGCTGATACCAGTCCTCCAGCCGGCCAAGCTCCAGCGCCTCGCCGCCGAAAATAACATACCGCAGGGAGAGCGTCTGCCCCAGCTCAGGTTGTTCCCGATCCGCTTGCATCAATTGATAGAAGGCGGACGGCGTCTGATTCAGGACGGTCACGCCCTCTTGCGAGAGCAAATGCAGGAACTCGCCCGGCGACCTGCTGATCGTATGCGGCACCACCACGAGACGGCCGCCATGCAGGAGCGGACCCCAGATTTCCCACACCGAAAAATCGAAGGCATAGGAATGAAACAATGTCCACACATCATCAGAGTCAAAGTGGAACCAATGCTCGGTAGCCGCAAACAGCCGCACCACGTTCTGATGAGGAATGAGCACTCCTTTAGGCCTGCCCGTAGATCCTGAAGTGTAGATGATATAGGCCGGACTAAGCGGAGACAGACGCCCCCTGCGTTCATGGTCGCTTGGGTTGGCTGGCGAATATTGCCGCAGCCGCTCCTCGGCTCCAGACTCATCCAGCACAATTCGCGGCAGGCTTCCCGTATCAGGCAGCTTGGAAGATACGTGAGTGCTTGTCATCATACAGACCGGACCTGCGTCCTCCAGCATATAAGCGAGCCGTTCGACAGGATAGTCCGGATCGAGAGGCAGATAGGCAGCCCCTGCTTTCAGCACGGCCAGCACGCCGACAACCATTTCTATAGACCTCGGCAGCGCCAAAGCCACAATCTGCTCGGCACCTACTCCTTCTGCGATGAGCAGATGCGCGAGCCGATTCGCCCGGATGTTTAGCTCCTCATAACTCAGGGAGTCTCCTTCGTAGACGACAGATACAGCCTCAGGCGAACGGACCACCTGCGCCTCGAACAGCTCCGGAAGAGTGCCTTCCCGCGTTGCGGTCGCAGGCGCGCTCCATTCCATCAGGATGCGGTGACGCTCTTCCGTCGTTAAAATATCAAGCTGTCCGATAGACTTACTCGGTTCAGTAGCAGTAGTCTCCAGCACGCGCAAATAACGAGCTGCCAACGCATCGGCTGTACTGCGCTTGAACAAATCCGCACTGTATTCCACAATTCCATCCAAGCCGTCAGGCGCGCCATTCGCATCGCGGCGCTCATTCAGCTCCACCGTCAGGTCGAACTTCGCCGTGCCCACGCTTTGAAGATGAAGGCTGGCTGCAACACCCGGCAGATCCAGCGCTGCATCCGGCGTATTTTGCAGCACCAGCATAATCTGGAAGAGCGGATGTCTGGCCCGGGATCGGACGGGGTTAAGCACTTCTACGAGACGCTCAAACGGCAAGTCCTGATGCTCGTACGCAGCCAGGCTAACCTCGCGGACCCTGGCAAGCAGTTCGCGGAAGCTTGGGTCGCCTGACGTGTCGGTGCGAAGCACCAACGTATTGATGAAGAAGCCGACAAGACCGTCAAGCGCATCGTCGCTCCGTCCGGTTATCGGGCTGCCGATCGGAATATCGGTGCCAGCGCCAAGCCGTGTGAGAAGAACGGCCAGTGCGGCTTGCAGCACCATGAATAGGCTCGCCTTGCTGTCACGGGCAAGCTCTAATAACTGGCCGTGCAGCTGCCTGCTAATCTGGAAATGGACGGTGCCGCCTTGGTAGCTAGCTGCCGGTGGTCTCGGATAATCAGTCGGCAGATCCAGCTGCTCCGGCAGGCCCTTAAGCGTCCGCGTCCAGAAGTCGAGCTGGCGGGCAATGAGACTGCCGGAATCGCCAGCGCTCCCCAGAAGACGCTCCTGCCAGATCGCATAGTCCGCATATTGCACCGGCAGCGGCGGCCATACAGGAAGCTCGCCCCGGCAGCGTGCCGCATAGGCAGCGGACAGATCACGGGATAACGGGGTCAGTGACCACCCGTCCCCGGCAATATGGTGCAGCAGCAGCAACAGCACATGCTCGTTCGGAGCGAGCATGAACAGTTGGGCCCGCAGCGAAGGCTCAGCCGATAGCTGGAAGCTGTAACGCACGGCTTCCGCAAGCCGTTCCGGCAGTTCCGCCTCGCTGGTCTCCGTCAGGATCAGCTCAGGCTGTGCTTCTCCAGCATCCAGAATAAGCTGGCGCGATGTACCTTGCGTATCGGGAAACACCGTACGCAGTGTCTCATGCCGGTTCACCACATCGCCGAGAGCCGCCTCCAGCGCCTGCAAATCCAGTTCTCCGGACAAACGGGCTACAAGCGGAATATTATAGGTCGGGTTGGGCCCTTCCAGACGATACAGGAACCATAAACGCCGTTGGGCGAAGGACAACGGAACGCTCTCAGGCCGCACGGCCGGTCGTATAGCCGGTCTGGCCTCCTGCGCATAGTCGATCCGTTTGACAAGTTCCGCAACCGTAGGCGCCTCGAAAAGACTGCCGATGTTTAGTTCGACGCCAAATGCCTCACGGATGCGAACCATTACCCGCCCGGCAAGCAAGGAATGACCGCCCAGCGCGAAGAAGTCGTCATCGATGCCGACACGGGACAGGCCAAGCACTTCGGCGAATAGAGCGCATAGAATCTCCTCCTGCGGTGTCCGGGGGCCGCGTCCCGCAGCCGTCATGCCGAGATCAGGCGCTGGCAATGCCTTGCGATCAATCTTTTTGTTCGGCGTCAAAGGCATGGCATCAAGCGTGACGATAGCCGCTGGGACCATATAATCGGGCAGCTTGCCGGCGACATAACGGCGAAGCCCAGCCGGATCGATTCCGGACGAAGAGGCCGGAACCACATAAGCGACCAAACGCCGATCCCCCGGCTGGTCCTCACGGACCATCACCGTTACTTGAGCAACGTCAGTGTGCATGGCAATCAGAGCCTCGATTTCGCCCACTTCGATCCGAAAACCGCGCAGCTTAATCTGATGATCGGCACGACCCAAGTAATCGATGGAGCCGTCCGCCAGCCATCTCACGAGATCGCCTGTGCGGTACATCCGGGTGCCCGGCGGACCGAACGGATCCGCCACGAACCGCTCCGCCGTCAGATCCGGCCGCCCCAAGTAGCCGCGGGCCAAGCCGGCACCCGCAATATACAGCTCCCCCGCCACTCCCGGCGGAACAGGCTCCAGCCCTGCATCCAGCACATATAACCTCGTATTCCAGAGCGGACCTCCAATGGACGGCTTACCCGTGCGCTCATTACCCAGCAGTGCAGCTGTCGAATAAATGGTCGTTTCCGTCGGGCCATATTGGTTGTTGACTTGGCAATTCAGATCTTGCAGGGCAAGCTTAAGTCCGATCGGGAGCGCCTCGCCCCCGGTTATAATCGTAAGCCCGTCGAACTTGTCAGGATTGCTGGCAGCAAGCGATTGCCACAGTGTCGGGGTCGCCTGCATAATCGTAGCTCCCGTGTCCCTGATCCTTTGCGCCAGTGCAGACGGATCCAGAATCGTATCCTTCCGAGCGATATCTATGCTGGCTCCGGTCGTGAGAGGCAGCAGCACCTCCATGACAGAAATATCAAATGAGATCGTCGTAACAGACAGCAGCCGATCCTGCCCATCAAGCGCAAACCGATCCCGCATTGCCAACAGCAGGTTGGCCAGACCTTCAAATGTGAGCAATACACCCTTAGGTCTGCCCGTCGAGCCGGAGGTGTAAATGACATAAGAAGGGTGAAGCGGCGACAAGCGGCCTGTACGGTCAGCATCATTAGGATTATGCATAGCATGCTGCCCAAGTCTGTCAATGGTTGCAGGCTCATCAAGCACGATCTTAGGAGCCGCACCGGAATCCGGCAGTCTGGAGACAACCTCCGTGGCCGTTATGAGGCACATCGGTCCGGCGTCTTCCAGCATATAAGCAATCCGATCGGACGGATAATCCGGGTCGATCGGCAAATATGCCGCTCCCGTCTTGTGCACCGCCAGTATGGCGACGACCATCTCTACCGACCGCGGCAGCGCCAGAGCCACAATCCCCTCTGGACCGGCACCGTGCGCAATCAGCAGATGCGCAAGCTGGTTAGCACGCGCGTTCAACTCGGCATAACGCAGTGTTGCATCATCAAAGACAACCGCAACCGCATCATGGGTGCGGGCAACCTGCTCCTCGAACAATCCCGGCACGCTCGTCTGCGGCAGATTATGCGCGGTGTTATTCCACTCGCTCAACACCTGACGGCGTTCTTCGGGCAGAAGCAGTTCCAGCCGCCCGATCGGCTGGCCGGGGGCAGCAGCGGCAATCTTGTCCAGCAAATGCAGAAAGCGCCGCTGATGCAGCATCAACTCGCTTGCGCTGTAAATCGCAGGGTTCGCATCAAAGTCGATACGAAGTCCGTTGCCGTCGGAGCTGCAGTACACGTTAATCGTCAGATCATCCACAGGCCCTGCCGACAGGTTGCGTGTCCTTCCCCGATAGCCGGCAAAGCTCAGATCCTCGACAAACGGCATCACATTAATGAGAGGGCCGAACAATCTCCGGTTGTCCCCCAGCAATTTCAGGTCGCGACGCAGGTCCTGATGACGATAGTTCTGGTGCCGTCTTATATCGCGGATTTCCCGGGACACCTGCTGCAGCAGCTCGCCCAGACTCATATCCGGCCGGACCGCCACACACAGAGGCAGCAAATTCATGACCATGCCGGGAACGCGCAGCGCTGCGGAGCCCAGCCGGCACATCACGGGCAAGCCGAGTATGATGTCGTCTGCGCCGGTCAGCCGATGTACGTAGACGGCGGCAGCCGCAATCAAGACATCCGGCCAGCTTGTCCCCGACCCGCTTGCAGCCGCCTGCCAACCGTTCATGACGGGTGACGGCAGCTGCGCGGATCGGCGCAAAAAGCTGCGCGATGTCCGCTGCGCGCGCTCGCCCAGACTGACCGCTTCGGGTTCATCGGCGAAGCGCGCCAACCAGAATTGACGATCCTGCTCCAGCCGCTCTGATGCGCGATAAGCTGCATCTTCCTGCAGGATGGAGCGCAAAGAACCAAATGCCTCCTCACCGATCGGCAGATCGTAGGAAAGCGCGGTATAAATCTGAGCGACCCTTCGTGCCAGAAGCGAGAAGCCATAGCCATCGATTGCAATATGATGAATGCGCTGGTACCAGTAGAAACGATCGGGAGCGAGCTTGAACAGCGCTTCCGTAAACAGCGGGCCGCTGAGCAGGTCGACAGGCTGGGCCAAATCATGCTTCATCCATGCTTCTGCCGCTTCGTGCGGGTCCTCTCGCCCGCTGACATCTATGATATGCAGCGGCCAGCCGGAAGACGGGACGATAGTCTGCCAAGGCCCGTCCCGATCCTCTCCGAAGCGGACATGCAGCGCTTCCGCCTCCGTCACGGCCCGGCGCAAAGCAGTCTCGAAGCGTTCTGGATCAACAGGTCCATGGATTTCTACACATTCACCGGTATTGAATATCGGGTTGTCTGGATCAAGCTGCTGCGCGAACCAAATACCGGACTGCGCTCCCGACAGAGACCATCGGACCCTCTCCTGATCAGGCATGATAGTGACCTCCTTCTATACAGTAAAATAATCATAGTTGGGCAAGGTTTTGCTCAGCCTTGAAGATAACAGCTTCCACCAGTCAGCCAATGTGGGCTGCTCGGCCAGCTCCACGAAGCTCACCGCGGCTCCGCTGCGGCGCCACCGCTCCACCAGGCTCATAATCCGGATGGAATCAAGTCCCCACAACATAATCAGGTTGTCATTATCCGCAATCTTGGACGGCTGTTCCTGCAGAAGTCCTGCCACTTCCTCACGCACGGATTGCTGCGTCAACGGCCAGCGATCAGCCTCAGGCGCAGCTTCAGGTGTAGATTCAAATTCAGATGCAATTTTAGGCGCTGATTCAGGCGTTGCAGCCTGCGAATCCACCAGTTCATTTACGAGACGCTGCGTCGTTATCGTGACCGCGCACCGTTCGGCCGCATAAGTGAGAGCCATCCGATGCTTCTCCGCAGAAAAATCAGCTACCGCATCGGCGATGAAGAAAGGCTGCACATCCTGCATGAATGCTTCGCATGAGGTTAGCAGGCATCCAATATGGGCGTAAATGCCGCATACCATCAGCTGATCCCGGCCGCGCTGCCGCATCATGTCCAGCAGATCGGTCTTCTGAAATGCGCTGTAACGCCACTTGGTCATCACAATATCGTGCTCGCCGGGAGCAACCTCTTCCACAAACTTTTTCTGATAAGGCCCATCGTCAATGCCCGGGCCCCAGAAATCCTGCAGCAATCCGCGCTGCTCGGGGTTCTGTCCGCCAGGCTGCGCCGAGTACACAACAGGTATTCCGAGATCGGCGCAATGAACACGGAGCTTCCGGATGTTCGCCAGCAGATCTACGACAGGCGATTCGTCAACATTGAAGGCGTCGAGGAAGTATTGCTGCATATCATGAATAAGAAGAACGGCACGTCTTGGATCAGGTGTCCAAGCCACCTTGTTCGCCGGCAGATCAGACTCCACAGGCATCGGATAAGGAAGAATGGATGGAAGAGCCATAATATCTCCTCTTTTCAGCATTATTTTGGTACGTTAGCTAGAGACTTCTGCTTCTTGGCAATGAGTTCGCGCAGTGTCTTTTTACTCACCTTGCCTACCCCTGTCTGGGGGAACGAATCCACGAACTCCACCCGATCAGGGATTTTGTAAGCCGCTAGCCCGCGTCCTCTAAGAAAGGCTTTGAGTTCAGCATCTGTCAGCGACGAGGAATGATAAGGAACAACGAATGCGCACGTGCGCTCGCCGAGGAACTCGTCCGGCATCGCTACCACCGCTGCATCGTGCACCCCGGGATGAGCGAGGAGGTGATTCTCTACCTCCTCAGCCGCCACCTTGTCTCCGCCGCGGTTAATTTGGTCTTTATCGCGGCCCTCAATGACCAGATAACCAGCTGAGGTCAATCTGGCGAGGTCGCCTGTACGGTAAAATCCATCTGTCGTGAACGCCTTGGCATTATGCTTCTCGGCCTTGTAATAGCCGCGAATGGTATAAGGCCCGCGCGTCAGCAGATGCCCCACTTCGCCTGAGGCGACTTCACAATCATCATCGTCCACCAACCGGACTTCATCATATGGCGACATCGGTCTGCCTTGCGTGTTCACAATAATCTCTTCCGGATCATCCAGTCTGGTGTAATTGACCAGCCCTTCCGCCATCCCGTAAACCTGCTGCAGGGTGCAGCCCATCGCCGTGCTTACCCGCTTGGCCGCCTCCGCGCTGAACTTGGCTCCGCCGACCTGCAGCACCTGAAGATGGGACAGGTCGTAACGGCGAGATGCCGCCGCGTCGAGCCAGATCAATGCCAGCGGCGGCACTACGGCCGTAATCGTGACGCGCTCCTCCGCAATGAGAGGGAACGCTTCGTCCGGGCTGGCTCCACGCGCAAGAACGACTCTGCCGCCGGCATATAGCGTCCCGAGCACTCCGGGCGAGCTAAGTGGGTAGTTATGGGCGACAGGGAGCACCGCCAGATATGCGCTATTCTCATTCAAGGAGCAGATCTCCGCGCTTACCCGCAAGCTGTAAATGTAGTCATCGTGCGTCCGGGGAATCAGCTTCGGGAGCCCAGTCGTCCCGCCGGACAGCTGGAGAAAAGCGACATCGCCAGGGCTTGGCCCCTCCATTCCGCTTACGGGGTCGGCATACAAGTTGCCCAGCGCCGTAAACTTCCCCGGGTCTCCCGCCACAATGACGTGACGCAAGGCTGGAGCAGCCTCCTGCACCTGTTCAGCAAGGTCCCGGTAATCAAATCCCGAGTCTGTATCAGGGATAATGTAAGCCACCGCTTCGGTGAACTCGCATAAATAGGCGATCTCGCTCTTTCGGTGCACCGGCAGGGAGAAGACAGGCAGCGCTCCTAAGCGGAACAGCGCAAAGATAGCTTCAAAGAATTGCGGGATATTGGGCAGCTGAACGATAACCCGATCCTGCGGCTGAATCCCCAATTTGCGGAATCCGGCAGTGAGACGGTCTGCTCTGGCGTCAAGCTCCGCATAGCTCATCCGCTGATCGCCGCTGACGATGGCAATGCGATCCCCATGGGCTGCGGCGCGCTGCCGCAGCATGTCACCGAATGTCTCTCCCCGCCAACATCCTTCCTTGCGATAGCGATCGGCCAATTCCTTAGGCCATGTTGGGCATCCTGGCAGCATCAATCATCCCTCCCGCGTCATCGATAGTTGTTGTTGATTCAGCCCCATGGCAAGCAGCAGCGTGCGGAACTTGGCTGAAGTCTCCGCAAGCTCGGCAGCCGCGTTCGAACCGGCAACGATTCCCGCTCCGGCGAATAGACGCAGCGATCGTCCTTCCGCCTCTGCACAGCGGATCGTGACGGCCCACTCTCCGTCGCCATTCGCATCGCACCAGCCGACCGTTCCCGTATAGAACTCCCGATCGAATGGCTCAATCTCATGAATAACATCGCGGGCCAGATCCGTAGGCGTTCCGCAGATGGCAGGCGTCGGATGCAGCGCCATTGCGAGCTCAAGCGATGAGACCGAGGCATCGGCAAGCTCCCCGTTTATTTCGGTGGAGAGATGCCACATCGTCTTCGTCTGCACAAGCGATGGTCCAGTGGGAACATCTAATTTTTTACAATATGGACGAAGCGCGGCCACGACAGCATCGATGACCACTTCATGCTCATGTCTGTCCTTAGCGGAGGCCAGCAGTGCGGCCGCCCGCCGCTTATCCTCGATGGGATCATCGCTGCGGGCCGCGGAGCCTGCCAACGGATTGGCCTTGATCTGCAATCCTGTCTTCGTGACGAGCAGCTCCGGACTGGCTCCAATGAGCGTTCGGGGACCTTCGTGCGCATCCGCTGCGCATTCCTCTCTCTCTGCCGCCAGATTGACGGCAAAGGTATAACCATGGGTATTGTGATAGGCCAAATTGCGCAGCAGCTGATGGACATCGACAGCTTGCGGCGACGTAATGTGCAGCGTTCTTGACAGCACCACCTTCTGAAGCGCGCCTGCGCTAAGACGAGCCAACACTTGGTTCACGCCATCCTCATATTTTTCCGGCTCCGGAATCGCACGCATCTCACATACTGACGCCACTGGCTGTTCCATCTGAATGCCCGGCTCGAAGCTCAGAGGCCCTGCCCAATGGATAGCGTTCGGCACGATAAGCTGTGCAGGCTTCGTAACATCAAAAGGAATCGCTCCTGCAACAACCGGCACCTCATGCCCGGCTTGTCTAGCCGCGGCCAGAAGATCGGCAACGCGGCGCGTCAGGCTAATCCCTTCATCCTGCTCTTGAGCGTGCCACCGCGCCCATTGTCCCTGTGCCAGCAGGGTCCGTCTTGGTGAAGAGAAAAAGAAGGACGATCCCGTCCGGTATTGTTCCAGCAGCTGTGTGGCAGACGCTGCAGGAGCAGCATCACACTTCAACATTTCTACCATCTCCCTTCTATGTATCAACATCCCAAAGTTGCACCGCCGTCGACGCACAAGTCATGCATCGTAATATGCCGCGCCCGGTCGGATACGAGAAAGATCACTGCATCGGCAATATCCGAGGGCATGGCCAGCTTCCCAAGCGGTATTCCCAAGCGGAATGCCTCCGGCGACCCGGCGATGACAGCCTGAGCTCCGTCCTCACCGCTCCATAGCGCCCGCTGCATAGCCGTATCCGTGGATCCAGGCGACACGATGTTGCAGCGGATATTGTGCCGGGCGTACTCCAGCCCCAGACATTTGGTGAACATAGTAGCCGCAGCCTTCGAAGCCGCATAAGCCGACATCTGCGCGCGCGGCACCCCGGAAGCATTCGATCCCACTGTCACGATCGAACCTGAATTGCGGAGCGCCATACGCCTTACTATAGAACGGGACACATAGAACACGCCGTTGACGTTAACGGCGAAGGTCGCCTTCCAATCCTCATCGCTGAGCGATTCGATGGGCCCTATTCGCAGCAGACCAGCCACATTGACAACAATTTCAATGGGACCCAGCTCATGCTCGATCCGTTCCACCACTTCATCAACGGCAGAGCTGTCACCCACGTCTGCGGGGTATGCCACAGCATGGAGACTGCTGGCACTTAGGTCAGCGACGAGACCGCTAAGGCCAGCGGCATTCCGATCTACTGCAGCAACGATGGCCCCGAGCCCGGCAAGGGCCCGTGCCACCGCTTCCCCAATGCCTTGAGCAGCGCCTGTGACCAAAGCGACTTTTCCCCTGATTCCTGCACTATCCACCTTTTCAACCCCTCTTTATTTCTCTGGATTTAAAGCAAATCGCAAGGCCCGGCTGATCAGAATCGGCAGCACCGATACATGGCCTTCATCTTCAAATTCTTTGTATACTGCTCCCACTCCACGACTAGAGAGAGTGGTTAGGCGTTCCGAGAGCTCCCTTGCGCTGTCGCAATTGCGGGAGACGTGACTTTTCTCCAGCTCTCCTACACCAAGCAGCAGTTGAACGTTGACAGGCTCCTCCTTCACGCGGTCTGTAAATTTCTGTTCCTGTTCAAGCAAATATTGCTTGTTCCAATGGATGGATGGACTGCCTGCGATATAGTACTGAAATGCGCCCGGCTTAGTAAACAACGCATACAACGTGAACAGACCGCCGAGAGAATGCCCGAAAATCGTCTGCCGATTGCGGTCGATCTGGAACTCGCTTTCTATCTGCGGCTTCAGCTCCTCCTCGATGAATTGAAGGAACGCCGCTGCTCCGCCTTGCTCAGGCAAAGCCGTGCCATCAGACTTGTGGCGGTATTCGGTAGTTGGAACTGGCGTGAAATCATAAAAGCGATCCGGTGCATACGGTCCATCCGTCTCATAGCCGATACCTACAATTATCGCAGGCATCACTCCAGTCTTATCCGGCCGGCGGCACTGCAGGCGCACCGCCTCCGCCATCGTTCCGAATACGGAATTTCCATCCAGCAAATAGATAACTGGAAATCCTGAGGGAGGAGGCGCTCCCTCAGGTTGCGCCACGATAAGCCGATATGTCCGGTTCTCTGCGCGCGAGCGCATCATCCATTGTTCCGCTCGGGGAATATCGACCTTGCGGCGCGCGATATCGTTGAGCGTGGTTGTCTGTTTCATCTAATCCCTCCGCTTATTGGGCCAGCAGCCGAATTGTATCGTCAATAATTTTCTCGTAAGCGATCAGGCCGCTGCCAAGCCAATATTTATTGCTAACTTCATACACATGGCCTTGCTTGGTGGCGGGCATGTTTTTCCAGATAGGACTTTCCATCATCTCTTTCATGCGTTCAGTCCCTTGATCGTAGGCATTAATGACAAAAATATAGTCTGCGTCCAATTCCGGAAGTATCTCCATGGACATATTGGCGCTGTTCTCATTTTCCACGAGCTTGGACATGCCGAGCCCCAGATCCTGATGCACAACATAACCGCACAAGTATTTGCCGCCCATCAGGCTGACGCCTCTGGGTGCGAAGCGAATAATCGCCACCTTTTTTTCTCCAACCGCTTTGTTCAGCTTTTCCTTGGCATCATTCACTTTTTGCTGATAAGC
Organism: Paenibacillus sp. OSY-SE; assembly: GCF_000283315.1. Lineage (NCBI taxonomy): Bacteria > Bacillati > Bacillota > Bacilli > Caryophanales > Paenibacillaceae > Paenibacillus > Paenibacillus sp. OSY-SE. The sequence goes on from NZ_ALKF01000139.1 coordinate 23,399, forward strand.
CTGCAGCGCATTGTCGGCTTCAGCAGATTTGCCGAGCAGCTCCCCGATTGTGGCGAGCGACTTCTCAATATTTCCGGAAGCGCTTTTGAACACATAGGTTGGCGCAATCTTGGAGTAGTTCTCATAGTTGCCATTTTGGGCATAGGTCTCAGTGTGCAGAATAATCAGATCGGGATTATAGGTCATTAATACCTCCGGCGAGGGCAGTCCTCCCGAGAGGTCAAGCTTCGGCACATCCTTCAATTCCTCTTGCAGATAGTCGTGTCCCATATTGCCGTTGGACCATTGAGCTACTGGCTTTACGCCCAGCTTGAGCAGAGAGTCCTCCAGATTGGGAGCGAAAATGTTCTTTGGTTCAGCAGGAATTTTGATTTCATGGCCAAGCTCGTCTGTTACCGTCCGCTCACCGGATGGTTCCGCGCTTTTTTCCCCCGCTGCGGACACTTCAGAGGTTGTTGCAGTTGAGCCTTGCTGTCCAGACGATGTGGCGCTGCTCTCTACCTTTGAGCCGCAGGCCGTCAGCAAGCTTACGATAAGCACACAGCACAGCAATGCTGAAATTCGGGCTGTAAAGCCAGACTTTACATGAACAAGACGTTCTAACACGGTATATCTCCTCCTGTGATAATAATTCTCAATTGGCTTGAGTATAAATCATGTGGCAAAGGATTCACCATAGCCGTTATCCAGAAAACCATTTGGACAATTTCCTGTAAACAGAAGCAGCGCTTCATCCAGCATCCGCATGATGGCAACTGCCGAATATTCAAACCACGGATCGGAGGTAATGGGGTATACATGTCTGTTTTTTACTGCTTTCAGCTGACGCCACTCGGCTGAATGCTGCAGCGCCAGCCAGTATGCCCGGGAGGATGCCTCAGGGCACACCAATACAAGAATCCTGTCGGGGCTAAGCTCTGCCACTTGTTCCAATGTCAGCTGCAGGCTGCAGGACGTGTCTCTCCGGCAAGCTGCTTCAAGCTTCAGGTCCTGGTAGAGCACGTCCTCTAACCCGCGGTTCCCATAGATATGGATGCTATGTCCATAGACGCGCAAGGCTAACATTTTGTCTTGTCCCAGCACTTTGTCAATCTGGGTCCGAGCAGACTGAACCCTCTGTTCGTATCGTTGTATCCATTGCTCCGCCTTATCTTCCCTATCCAAAAATCGGGCAATTATCCGCAGCTGGTCTCGCCAACCGTCGTCCGTCGGAACAATGAGAGAAGGCGCAATGTCCATCAATTTTGTCTTATCGAGGGGGCACAGCTGCTCAGTTCCGATAATGGCATCGGGACGAGCCTGAATCAGCCTGTTCAGATTCACCTCGAATGTCCAATTGGTATAGGGATCGGTAAGCTTCAGATGGGACTTAATCTGCGTACGATAGGCGTTATAGTAATAGGGCGTCCACTTCGGATCAAGCGGCGCTGCCGTCGGCATGACATCCAGAGCAAGCAGTTGTCCTGTAACCGAAGAGGAGCACGCAGCTATGCGCCGCCTGGAGTTTTTCACAAAGTCAGACGGGGACACGCCAACCTCCTTCTTGAATTTGCGGCTAAAGTAAAACTCGTCCTTATATCCCACCTTCAAGGCGATATCCCGCAGTCGCTCTCCGGATTCTGCCAAATAACGCTTGGCGCGGTTGATGCGCAGATCCGTCAAGTAATCCATGGCGCTTTGCCCATATGTTTTCTTGAAGAGATCGACAAAATATTTGGGACTGATATTCGCCATCTGGGCCAGCTGTCCAATACAAAGCGGTTCGTTATAATGCTGATCCATGAATTCTCTGATCTCCATCAAGTTCGTTTTTCGATTCCGGCCCGGCGTGAACAAGCTATTGTCTGTCTGCAGCTCTTCTTTTGAAAGCACGAGGAACCTCCTTTTGGTTATAAACCATGAGCAGCTTATGAGCTTATGAAATCCATGATTTATTGTTTGAAAATGATAATCATTATCAATTAATAAACTAACATATGACTCCCCTCTAGTCAATCAAATTTTGGAAAAACTGTGGCATAAAAAGTATGCTCAGCAATGTTTTAAAGACATAAAAATAAGCCCCCAGGCCATTTCCTAAGAACCTCAGTTACCTATCCAAAATTATGAACACTACACCTCTTATTTGCTGTTTTGGGCGCAACATATCCGCTTAATTAGCGTATGCAGCTGCGCTGATACCGACCAAGGTATCCTTACACTCTTGAAATGTTCCAAGTAAACCAGTGCTTTTTCAACACATTCACTTGATGCAGAAAGTCAAAGTAGTAAAATAAGAAAAGTAGTAAAACACATAAAATAAGACCTCAGTTCAACTTAACTGAACCAAGGTCTTGATACTATAAAATATCGCTTCCTCGCTATAGTTCATGGGTAATGTCTGCTAAATAGAAATGTTGACGATACTGCTCATTAAGACAATTAATAGGGCGAGATGGTATTTGATGTGGAGTTCGATAAGTAGTAATGACCAACTGATTATGAATATGTTCAATATAGCTTTACAGTTGGAAGAACCCTGGAAACTCACACATATTGAATTTGAAGGCCAAGATCAAGCTTGGCATCTGTACATCGACTTCGAGCGAGGAACCACATTCGCCTGTCCCTTGTGCGGACCTGCTTGTAAGGCATATGATACCGAGAAGAAGCAATGGAGATACCTCGACTTCTGGAATTGGAAGACCTTCATGCAGGCCAGATTACCACGAGTAAAATGCAGATCGTGCAACAAGGTGACGCAAGTGCCAGTAAAATGGGCTCGGGCGCTGTCTCATTTTACATGGCTTTTTGAAGCATGGGCGATGCGATTGATGGCAGAGATGCCAGTCAATGCAGCAGCCCGTGAGCTTAGGGAACACGATACGAGAATGTGGCGCATTTTTCATCACTACGTCGATAAGGCGATGGCCAATCTTGATTGGTCTAATGTAAAACGAATTGCCATCGATGAAACATCTTCGCGACGAGGGCATCGCTACATTACCTTGTTTGTCGATATGGATCGAAAAATTGTGCTTTTTGCTACAGAGGGAAAAGGTAAGGATACGCTAGAACGCTTCAAGTTGCATATGACGGCAAAAGGCGCTACCGCGCAGCAAATTGAAGAAATCTGTTGCGACATGTCTCCCGCTTTTATCCGAGGCATTGAAGAATACTTCCCAGACGCCGAATTACCTTTACAAATTCCATGTGATGAAGCTCTTGGGTGAAGCCGTGGATGAGGTACGAATTCAAGAGCAGAAGCAGCCCGGAATTGAAACATACAAAATACATTTGGTTGAAAAACGAAGTTAATCTCAAGGCTGAGCAAAAGGAGATTGGTTGGGCCAACCGATCGCAGCTTAACCGCCTTGAAACCCTACTTCAGAACTTGGTACAGAGGTCAAGTGTTTTTCTTGAGGGCTGTACCAAGTTCTGAAATTCTCTTAACGGCGGAAGGGTTATGAAACTAGCAACTGTGCTTTTACCCATCCAGTAGAGCGAAGAGCCAAAAAATCTTTATATTCCGATAAATAATAATCTGCTCCTGGGGTATTATCCTGAAACAAACATGTTTTAATCCCCATTGTCTTGCCAGGTAAAATATCTATCTCCGATCGCCAATAATAAGGTCTGTCTATTCTGTTTCTACTATGTAAATATTCGTATTCATATGCGGATTCTAGAAAGGCTTCAAGCGATTCATTCTCCCACTCTTCTTTTTGGTTTATCCTGTCAGTTCTAAGTTCATTAATAAAGTGTAAAAAGGATTTTTCATCTGTCACTTCATCTACCAATTCGAAAAGCATCTTCTTCATAGTCTGATTTCAATCCTTTGTAATTTTCATTCAGGAATTGCACATAACGTATTAGGAATGAAATTTCCGTTCGTGTTATGTTCATAACCTGGTCCAGAAGCTTTTGTAATCCTCAAACTCACCATCTTCATCTTTCATGCAATACTCCGCACGGAAGATTTCGTCTACGATTTTTTTATTGTGATCATAGAGTGTATAGGGATACAGAAACAATTTATCGCACTCTTCATGTTCCTTCTCAATGACGTTTTCTTCGCAGTATCCTTCTTCAAGAAGTAATTCAACCGCCCCAAAAAAGGATAATCCGTTAAGAATGTTTATGTTAACCAACTTAGTGCCCCCCGTTGAATGAACAATCTGTACAGTTGACTTCATTCTTAACATAGCTACAAAATGTTTGATACAGAAAAATTTTAATTTTTCCCTTAAAAATCTTATCTATTAAGAAATTGCTTTCACTTGCAGCACGAATATGGTGTTAGGTGATGCCGTATTGAAAGGTCTCAAAACGGTTTCGCCTAACTCGTTACCCTCCATATACGCTAGCTTGTCCCCCTAAGTATATCCTTAGTCCATAATATTGGAAATAAAATGATGCATAAAAAACCTCCCCTCCCTATAAAAGCGCCTTACATCCATAAATAATCTTTTTTTTGAAAATTGTTCATAATTTTTATGTAATTTAGGAATTCATATGCAATGTTATTGAATGAAGGGTTATATCTCATCCTTCCAGTCAATCGCGAACCCAAAACGATGTAAAGGAGGTAGAGATATGTTCCGCATCCGCTCACCTGGCCAGACAGTCATTCTCATCATATTCTCTCGCTGATATTGACCCTCGCAATCATAGAAAATGGAACCCATATCATATAAAAGGAGTTGTTGTTCAAATGTTCAAAAAAGTTGCGAGCTTCTCGTTGGCAATCGCTTGTATGGCAGTTCTGGCCCAAGGTGCATATGCAGCGGAAAGTAATCCTCCTGCCAATGTGAATAATCAGCAGCATGCTGTAACCGCCGATGGCGGATTGGTCCTTCTAAGTGCCACGTATGAAATAAAGGAAAATGGAGTTAGATTACGAAGCAAGCCTTCATTATCCGGGACAGTGCTTGGCTTGCTTAATAAGGGCGATATGGTAAACGGAGGCCGTCAAGATCCTGTATACGCGGACGGCTATGCCTGGATAAATGTATATAGCTACAAACATAATGCTTCTGGTTGGGTTGCAATCGATTATTTGACGGAAGTCGGATGAATCTATTTTCAATCGCAATGGGGTTGCCCCATTGCGATTGAACTATTGTATCCTCCCCTGAATAGCGGCGGATTGATGATTTGCAGGGCTTTGTCAGATATCCAGACTCACCACAAGAGTCTGAACGATGCTTCTGATTTTCTTATTAATCCGGTAAATTCTTGTCGTTATCGCGTTAGCCGAAACATCATATTTCCGGGTCAGCTCCGCGATTGACATTTTCTTTAAATAATAATCCGTATACAGTTCGTATTCGCTCGAACTCAACTTCATTAACACTTCATGATACAATTCATCCACATCGACCGCATTTTCGACAAGCTGATCGATTTCATTATCCTGCAACTCCAATCGGTAATTGATATCATCCGTAATGATAACCTCGCGCCTCTTTTTGATATACATGGCCCGAAATGAAAGGTTAATAAAATTCCTTGCCGTAGTGAATAGCCATCCTTCCACATTAGGGTGCCTTTTTAACTTCGAGATTTGCTTTCTCGCTTCGAGAAAGGTATTTTGCGTACATTCATCGGCAAAGTCCATCAGTTCCGGTTGCGATTTGATTAATTTTTTACAATATTTATATACCGGCTTGAAATATGTATCGCATAATTCATTAATAAAAAGATCATCCCGTTCATACCCTTCTCTCATCACAGTGCCGCCTCCTAGCGTAGTGATTGTTATATTTTTATACAAATTCCAGTAATAACTAATTATTCCTATAATGAATAATATAGATTTCACGCCTGAATGTAAAGGCACTATTATGCATTCCAAGACAGATCAGAGAAAAATAACAAAAAAAAAAAAAAAAGCCTCAGTATACTGTTAGCGTGACCA
>NZ_ALKF01000140.1:0-31096 GCF_000283315.1 Paenibacillus sp. OSY-SE
CAAACAGCCGAAACGGAAAAAGGGGTCTGTCAATAATTTTGTGTAAACTCGATATACAATTTTAGTGCCATACACAAAACAACTTAACAAACATCTAATGAATCTTCAAAAGCTTATTCCAACTTGAACTATGAGTTAGGAATGAGCTTTTTTTCATACGCAAGAGTTATTGGGAAATCTAATAATATTGATCAATTTATGAAGTATAGTCCCGTACTGAAGACGATAAACAATTCTTTTTTAGGGGATTTGTGAGTGTCATCTTGAATGGGGTGCCTTGATAGATGAAAAAGATCTTATTAAAAATGTTGGGTTATCAAAAATTCGGTGCCACACAGAGTAGAGAGCTCCTGAATTTCGATATGGTAGATAAAGCCTTTGCATTTATAAGCAACACTATACAAGTCAGTATAAACGAGTTGAAGCCGTGTAAGGGGCAGAAAATTTTTAATCCCGAATTTGAGTTGCGAGTGATAAAGCACTGAATCAAGTTCATTAAAGGTCTTGCGAGATATTTGTAGAATAAATTCTAAATGTAATTACATACACTCTGAACCAGCCCATATGCATCCGAAAAGGAGATTATAACAATGATTGTGAGGTCAAAAAGGATAGGCACGCGGACATTTCATGTCACATGCAAAGAGGAATTAGCCGTGGCAGCGGATTCGCTCCTGCAAATATTTGAGGAGTTGGAGCAGGAGGAAGGGCATTTAAAAGACGGTGCGAACATTCAGGTGGGTTGGACCATTCTTCATCTGTCCCAGCGTGGTGAAGATGTTACCGTTATGGCGCCTGCGTATGACAAAAATCCATTCGTGGATAAAACCGACGACCTGACTGCTTCGCTATTTGTTCAATTGCAGCAGAACTACTGTCTGCAAAGGCTGCAGCTTGAAGGAGAAGCGGCATGCTTTCAAGATAAAATCATTGCTGCCAAAGGTGTAATGGATGCAGAACGCGTATATCTCGAACGGACTCAAAATGGCGGGGATGGAGATTCAGGCTGGTATATTGGGCCGGTTGATGGAGCAGTCAAAGATGAAGACTTAGAGGCGTATTATATTTATCAGCTTCTACACCTTCGGCCGTCGCTTCTGCAAGTGCTGGCGCTGCCCCGGGGGTATATGGCCGTGTACGACGGCGATGAGATTGAAGCGGTTCTGGACGCTGAAGATGTTAATGTGTAGCCAAGCTCAGATGAAGCTTAGTTATTTGGTGCATGAAACGTGTAAAGGCTTATTCCTTCCTTTCATCCGCGAGGGAGGTAAGTCTTTTTTTATATGATTTCTATTAGAAAACTGTAACTTATCTGTATGAAAACGAGCAGGGGGTTGATGTATTATCATAGTATTGGAAAAACATGAAGATAGTTGTTTTGAACTATTTATATGTTTTCCAGTATTAGGATGGGCTCCGATGCGGCTGTCATTTATAATAGGAACGGGCGCCGCAATGCAAGAGATTAGGAATGCGGGCGCATCGCGGATGCTTTTTGCTTCCTTCTTCGTAGTATAAAAGTAATGGATGAACTTATAGAGGGGCGTGTTGCTCCATAATAAATCTTTATGGCGGAGGTATAGTCGGGCATGGCAATCATTGATGTTATCAAATATGACGGATCACCTGATGTGTTCGCGTGGAAATATCCGAATCATGAGCTCGGAACGTGGACGCAGCTTATTGTTAATGAATCGCAGGAAGCGATTTTATATAAAGGCGGGCAGGCGCTCGATCGGTATACAGCCGGCAGACATACGTTAAGTACGGCCAATATTCCGATTCTCAATCATATCGTCAATTTGCCTTTTGGCGGGGACTCACCCTTCACGGCGGAGGTATGGTATGTCAACAAGCTTCATTCTCTCAATATTAAGTGGGGTACGCGCGCACCCCTTCAGCTGCAGGACCCGAAATATCAACTATTTGTAAAGGTGCGTTCTTTCGGCCAATTCGGGATTCAAGTCGATGACGCCCGCAAATTTCTTGGCAAGCTCGTCGGAACGCTGCCGCAGTTCAATCAAGAGACGCTCACGGAATATTTCCGCGGTGTGTTGATGATGAACATTCACGAGCTTATTTCTTCCTATTTCGTACATCGAAAAATTAGCATCTTGGAAATCAATGCATACATATCTGACATTTCAAAGCATATTCAAGAACGGGTGGCGCCCGCATTCGAGGAGTACGGCATTCGCCTGCTTAATTTCTACGTTGATTCCGTCAATACGCCGGAGGATGACCCGGCCACGATACGTCTGCGGGAAGCGCTCGCGAAGAGGGCGGAGATGGATATCATCGGGTTCACCTACCAACAGGAGCGCACGTTCGACACGCTCGGGCAGGCGGCGCAGAACGAAGGCGGCACCCAGTCGGATCTGATGGGGGCGGGCATTGGGCTCAGCATGGGCTACGGCGTCGGCGGCGCTATCGGAGGCACAATGTCGCGGCTGGCCGATGGGCTTCAGGTCGATGCCTACGATAAGATATGTCCCAAGTGTCACCGGAAAAACCAGCAGGATGCCTCTTTCTGCACGGGGTGCGGCACATCACTCGCAGCATCGGGTGGGACAGGGCGGCCAGCGGAGGTGAAGTGCCAAGCGTGCGATGAATGGATGCCGCGCCACACCAAGTTCTGCCCGAATTGTGGTGATCCATATAATCCATGCCCGCAATGCGGTGCCGACAATCAGCCGGAGCAGACCCATTGCGTAGAATGTGGGCAAGCTATGCCTGTCCCGTGCCGCCATTGCGGCGAAGCGGTGCCGGACAAGGTCAAGTTCTGTCCGCATTGCGGCCGTGAGACGACGTTGATGTGCAGCCAATGCAACCTCGAAGTGCAGCCGGGGCAAAAATTTTGCGTGGAATGCGGCAACAAGCTCACGTAGAAGGGAGGGTCCACGTTGAAACAAGACACGCAGTACAATTGGATAACGACGGCCATTTTTCTGACGATATTAACCGTCACGGTTGCTTTGTTTTTCACTTTTAGTGAAATAGATACCCGCGACCTGTCCTGGTGGTTGTCGCTAGGTTCACTCGTATTGGCGGAATTGCTTAGCTACATGTTTTCCTTCAAGCTGCTTAAGGGCGGACACGAGTTCAAGGCTGCCGTTCCGGCGTATTTGTCCCTAGGCACCGTGTTGTTTTACTATGATTTGGCCGTACTGATACATATTGTTTTATTTTGGATCATTTTAGACGTATCTGCGCAAGCGTATCTCTGGATTCATTTACTTACATTTGCCGTGGCGCTCGTCATTGCCTTGTTGTTGGGTCTGGCAAAAGTGTTCGTTCGCCGCCAGGAAGAAGATGAGTGGATGCGTCTGCAGTCGATGAAGCAGCTGCAGCTAGTGTTGCATGCCGCGCGGCTGGAGCTGGAAGGCTGGCAGCATGCAGAACGTGAGACGCTGCTGGATCTGCTCCGCAAGCTGGAGGAGCAGGTCAAATATAGCGATCCGGTATCCCTTCCTGCCATGGTGCTGGAGGAGGCGCAGCTGATGGAGAAAGCCGACCGGCTGGAAGCTAGCGTGCGCTCGGCCGTGCGGGAGCGGCATGCGCTTTATTCTGCCGAGGAATTGCGCGGCATGATTCAAGATTTATCGAATGCGATCCGGCTCCGCAACGAGCAATTGACTATTTTGAAATAGAGTAAGGTAGAGAGGAGGAGAATCGACATGCGGGCACGTCTTGGTGCTATATTGAAAGGAATCGGCGGAATACTGCTATTCATCCAAGTGCTGATGATCTTATCTTTAATCATAAACTGGTCATCATTTGATGGCGCATATAAGATGGAGACATTTCTATTATCCGTGTTTGCAGCAAGCGTTCCCGGAGTATTGTTGTTCAAGGCTGGGGAGAACATGAAGAAAAAAGCGGATGCAATCAAAGCAATGCGTCAGCAGGGGATCGTCGTGCGGGGAAAAATATTCAGTCTCGGCAATCTGCTGCGTGTATTCGGCGGGATATTCCTGTTCTTGTTCAGCATGGTAGTCCTGTTGATAACAATAAATTGGTCTACGCAGAAAGATAAACTGGAGTTATTCCTATTATTTTTTGTCCTGTTCTTTACTCCCGGCGCGCTGATGTATTGGGCAGGCACGAAGCTTAACAAAAAAGCGGATGAACAAAATGCGATGCAGCAAGCGGCATCTATGGAATTCATGCACAATCCGATTCAATCGGATATGGAGGAAGATGAGGATTGGGATGAATACAAGCGAAAAGAAGACCCGGGGCAGTCAGCACGCTACGCTGCCGCAGAGGCTGCCGCAAGCGTTTCACCGCCTCAGCTTCCGAAAATGATTACGTGCTCAAGCTGTGGCGCCCAGAGCAGTGTGCCGCCGCGCTCGACCATTTCTTGCGAGTATTGCGGTTCTACGATTTCTTATTAATAATGGAACAAGGCTGCACGCTCAAGCAGAACGCCTGCTTGATGGTGCAGCCTTTTAATAGTACGGATTATTTCAAATAATCCGGTGAATTGACGTTATCGATGAGGAGCATGCCGTCGAATTGCTCCAGAGGGATGCTGCTGACCGGCATGACGCCGTCATAGTACGAAATGTTCGGCTGCGTCATCCAAGTGTTGCCCGGCACACGCGGTTGATAGCGCATGTCGACGAAGGTGTACGGATGGCCCGCGCTCTTCAACACTTCTTCCACGGAATGCGCCATCGGAGGCAGTACATCGGAGAATCCTCCGGTGACGTGCGCGTTTTTGCCCCCGCCCATGAACAGGCCGATGACGTAGCTCTCGTCCTTGAACTTCGTGCTCTGCATCAGCTCGCCCATATGGCGGCGCGGGAGCGAGTTCATTTCTTTAGAGTAGGCTTTGGCGATATGTCCGTTATGAGCCCACACGATAATCTTCTCGTTCGGATAGACGTTCGTGGCCAGCCAGATCAGATTGTCTGCCATCATGCGATCACGGTATTCCGAGGAACGGATAACGGACATGTAGTCGGCCGATTTCCCATTCAGGAACGAGGTGGAGCCAATCGAAATTTCCATATACTCCTCGACTACTTGAATCCGGTTGTCCAAGGCCCGTTCCGTGAGCTTCACGATGTGCGGGTTGTCCGGATATTGGTTGCGCAATGCTTCAGCGCGCTTCGGCAAGAGTTGGCGCACTTGCTTGTACACCTCCAGCAGCTCCGGCTTCGCCTTGCGGTAAGCCTCGACATCTTCGGTCTGCTCCCACTCATCCAACTCTAACTCTGCTGCTTGGAATCGCTTGGCAAGCTTCTCATCGCTCATCCACTCTCCGGAGAAGAGAGGTCCTTGCGGCTGCATGTCGAAGCCGGCAAGTGCCAATGGCGTCTTCGTCTTCTGCGTGTCCTTCATATATTGGAACAACGGCACATTCTCCTGTACCCGCCAGATGCGGAAGATGGAATCCTTCATCGTGGCGATCGGCTCTCTCGTCGTCATGTTGCCATAGGCCGACGCGGCGTTGCCCAAGTTCGTCTCGAACGCAACCACATTGAAGCCTAGCTCCTGGTGCAGGTATTGAATCAGACGGGTTTTGGCTGAGTTGTATTCGGCGGCACCGTGCGAGCTTTCGCCCAAGTACACGATGCGCTTATCCTGCAGCAGCGGCTTCAAGGCTTCCAAGTCTGTGAACCGTTCCGCGGGCACAACCGTGTCCTTCGTCGTCTCCGGCTGAATAGAGTCGAGCGCAATAGTGTTCTGCTGCATCCATTCCTTCCACTCCTGACGCGCTTCCGTGCTTGTGCGTGCCCGTTCGGGCGAGGTTGCCGCCAGTGTCGTGCCGGCTGCCTCTCCCTCTTTCGATGCCTCTTGCCCGTGCGCCGATGTTCCGAATGACAGCAGGGTGCCGAACGCCATGACCGACGCGAGGAACAAGGACGTTCCCCGGCGTTTCCAATCCTTTTTATATGAATTCAATGATGAAACCTCCCCATATGTTGTTGAAGTTGTTCAGAGAGACTCGCTCGAATTGAGAAAACCTGTGCTTCTCGGTGTCGAAAAAGGCCTTTTTGAACATGCGCTTCTAGTATAAGATTCTATATGCCATGCTTGTCCCTATTTAAGGAATGTAGGCGACTTCACGTTGTCGATGTACAGGATGCCGTCATACTGCTCGCGTGGCACGAATACTTCCGGCAGCAGGCCGAAGTAGAGCGTGGAACGCGGCTCGGCCATCCATGAGTTGCCCGGGGTGATGTCGTGGTATCGCATATCCACGAATGTGTACGGACGATTCGTGGCTTTCATAATCGATTCCATCGAATCTATCGGAAGCGGCTGCACTTCCATCGACTCGCCTAAGTTATCCGCGTTCGTTCCGCTGCCCATGTACAATCCAATCGTATAGCTGTAAGGGCCGAACATCGTCTCCTGCATGATTTCACCCATGAAGCGGCCTGGAACGGGCAGGAACGATTGCTTCATTTTTGATTCTGCCTTGCTGATATGCGCGTTGTGGCCCCAGACGACGATTCGCTCCATTGGATAGATTTCCGTTGCCAGCCAGAGGAGGTTGTCCGCCATCGCTTGGTCGCGCCACTCCATCATCTTCGTCATTGCGGCATAATCCCCGGTCTTCACTGCTTGGTTTGCTGTGATGCTCAGTTCAATGTATTCGTCCACGATGCGGATACGGTCGTCCAGCGTCCGGTTCGCCATGGCAATAAAATGCGAGTTGTCCGGGTACAGCTTCGCAAGCTGCGCCTCGTGTTCGGCGACCTTCGCCTTGACATCCTTGTACAGTTTCAGCATTTCTGGCTTTGCTTTCGTGTAAGATGCCATATCCTCCTCCTTCATCCACTTCCACAGTGACTTCTCTGTTTCGATATAACGAGTCGCGAGATCCTCGTCGCCCATCCATTCGCCAGCCAGGGTCGGTCCCATCGGCTGCATGTCGATGCCCGCCAACTGCATTGGCTTGTCCGTTGCTTGCGTGTCCTTTATGTATTGAAACAACGGCAGCGTCTCTTCCGTCCACCATTGCGGGAAAATCGATTTCTTCAACGACTCTTCCGGCGTCTTCGTCTTCATGTTGCCGAAGGCGGATGCCGCATTCCCGAGCGGAGATTCGAAGGCTACGACATTGAATCCCATTTCTTCGTGCAAAAATTGAATGAGCCGCGCCTTAGCCGAGCTGAATTCGGCGACGCCATGCGAGCTTTCTCCTAAGTAGACGATGCGTTTGTCCAACAGCAGCGGCTTCAGCATGTCCAAATCAGCAAAGCTGTCTTTATGTATTTGGCCGTCTTTCATCTCCACAGGTTGAATCGTATCAAGGGCGTACGCATTCTCGCGAATCCAATTCTCCCATTGCTGTCTGAAATCTGTGGATGTCGTACCGCTTACGGAAGCTGCCGAGGTCTTATTTTCATGTGCAGCTTCCCCGTATACAGTCGGTCCCCATGACAGCATGGCGCCCAATGAAATGACGGATGCCAGCATCACTTGAACCGTGCGTCGTTTCCAAATTGCGAATGATGAATTCAATGTAACATCTCTCCTTGGAGTTTATAATTTTTATAAAATAATGAAATATTTAGATAATATCTCGTTATTGAATCATGTTCTTAACAACCATGACTGCCAGCAGTCCTAGTCCGAAAGCGAGCGCCGTCTGCAGTGCCATCTTCGCTGTTTTGTTCATCAACATCCAACCTTTCGTCGTTCTCGATAAATCCACTATAACCCAGTTAAGCCCCGTACGTCCTCATATTTTCTATGAGTGGAGCAATACGGAGGCTGAATGGAGCACCTAGACGGATGAATATGTCCGAATAAAGGGTAGAAATAATGCAGTATAGAGGTGACAAGGGCGAGAAAGGCATGAATGAGCTTCTGCTTTGCAAAGGAATACTATAAGAGGTTGTTCAAAAAGTCTCCTTTGATCACGAAGATTATCGGGTACCTTTTCGAGATCGAATCTTGCATTCCCTCTTGAAGAGCCTACGATTCCGATGCAGTTTTCTTGCGGAACTTGTACTTCTCGGTGTTTTCTGAATACGCGATATTGTTCGCATAATCGACATGAATATCTTCAAAATTGCATTTCCCGGGGAATTAATTGACCTAAAAACGAATAAATCGACAATATCATTGACAAAAAATCGGCTTTCGACTAGGATACGTAAGGTGACTTTCGCCGAGGCGGAACGACCAATTTTCTGCCATATGCAATGAATATGGTGTGAAAGGGGCAGCATGATTGTCATGGAAAAATGGTTTAAGTTGAAGGAGAACGGTACGAATGCGCGTACCGAGGTCACGGCGGGCATTACGACGTTCCTGACCATGGTATATATTGTCGTCGTCAATCCCGCGATTTTGTCGAGCGCCGGCGTTCCGTTCCAGCAAGTGTTCACGGCTACGGTTATCTCGGCCATTATCGGTACGTTATATATGGCACTATTTGCGAATCACCCGATTGCCGTCGCTCCTGGTATGGGAATGAACGCTTATTTTGCGTCAGTCGTCGCTTCTCAGGGCGTGAGCTATCAAGTCGTGTTCGGCACAGTGTTCTTGGCAGGGGTTATCTTCTTGCTGCTGACGTTCACCAAGCTGCGCGAGACATTGATTGAATCGATTCCGGTATCGCTCAAGTTCGGGATTACAGCAGGTATCGGCTTGTTTATAGCCTTTATCGGGCTCAAATCATCCGGCATCGTCGTAGCGAATGAATCAACGATGGTCGCGTTCGGCGATTTACAGCAGCCGATCACGGCGCTGACCTTGGCAGGCTTGTTCATTACATTGATACTAATGGCTCGTAAAGTGCACGGCGCTTTATTTATCGGCATGGCTGCAACGGCGGTTATCGGTTATTTCATGGGCATGATGGAGTTCAAAGGCTTCGTGTCATTGCCTGCGGCTCCGGTATTATTTGATTTGGATATTGCGGGCGTATTTACGCACGGATTGTATACAGTTGTATTCGCGTTCCTGCTCGTAACGATCTTCGATACGACAGGGACCATGATCGGCGTAGCCGAGCAAGCAGGTCTGATGAAGGGCAATACGTTCCCGCGCGCGAAGCAGGCGTTGATGGCTGACGCGCTCGCGACGACGGCCGGATCATTAATGGGCACGACGCCGTCAAGCGCTTATGTGGAATCCACTGCGGGCGTGGCTGCGGGGGGACGGACAGGACTGACCTCTGCTGTCGTAGCAGGGTTGTTCTTCTTGTCGCTATTTTTCTCGCCGATTATTGAAGGCATATCGTCGCTGCCAGCCATTACGGCTCCGGTGCTCATTATCGTCGGCTGCTTCATGATGGACGGCTTAGCGCGGATTCAATGGAAGCAATTCGATGAAGCGTTCCCGGCGTTCGCCATTCTGATCAGTATGCCGCTCACTTCCAGCATCGCGACTGGCATTGCGATTGGCTTCATTACATACCCGTTGATGAAGCTGTTCAGCGGCAAAGGCAAGGAAGTTCACCCCATTCTATATGTGTTCGGCGTCATCTTCGCCATTCAAATGGTGTTCTTCCCGGCACATTGATGCGCGGATGGGGCTATCAGGTATATGACAACATAGGAATTGGATGTATGAGCCCTAAGGTTGAGCCTTAGGGCTTTTTGCCATGCCATTCTTGCTTCCTGATCATTTACGTGCCAATGAATGTCCTATGAATGCGATCCATACGATCATCGGATAATAAAACTCAGGAATACCTCTAAAAGTAAGAAGAAAAGGGAAAAAATATAGCATGTTCCGATGAAACCCAGATTGTATACTGATGAAACATGTGTTTACATGTATGGTTAAAGTTGTTAATTTCGTGAAAGGGGCTTTACATCATGAACCGCAGCGACGAAAGCAAAAAGCTTCGTTGGTATAACATTGTCTTGATGGCTTTTGTGTCCGTATGGGGCTTTGGCAATGTCGTCAATAATTATGCAAACCAAGGTCTGACGGTTATCACCTCATGGGTGCTTATCATCGCGCTCTATTTTGTGCCTTATGCGCTCATGGTCGGCCAATTGGGGTCCACCTTCAAGGACGGCAAAGGCGGCGTCAGCTCGTGGATTAAAGAGACGATGGGGCCGACGATCGCTTACTTTGCCGCATGGACGTATTGGGTTGTGCACGTTCCGTATTTGGCGCAGAAGCCGCAATCGATTCTGATTGCGCTAGGTTGGACGGCGACCGGCAGCGGCAACTTCATTAACAAGTTCTCGCCAATCGTGCTGCAGCTAGCTTGTTTGGCCGTCTTTCTGCTCTTTTTGTGGGTGGCATCACGCGGGATGCTCATCTTGGCAGGAATGGTAGCGATCTGTGCTTTGCTCGGCTCGTTCGCCATGGCATGATGTTCGATTCGAACAATATTCCAGCTGACTTGAAGATGAACGGCCAATACTACGCATTCCAGATTCTTGGCGAATACTATGGAATCGGCAATTCGTTCCTTATCTTGTACGCCATCGCGAACACGCTCGCGCAAGTATCGTCGCTGGCGTTCTCGATCGATGCGCCGTTGAAGATGCTGCTGCTGGATGCGGATGCGAAGTTCGTTCCAAAAAGTCTATTGAAAACGAACGATCGCAATACGCCGATTAATGGCTACATCATGACGGCCGTGCTCGTCGGCATTCTTATTGTCATTCCGGCGCTCGGTATCGGCAACATGAACTCGCTCTTCAACTGGCTGCTTGATCTGAACTCGATCGTCATGCCTCTGCGTTACTTGTTCGTATTCGCGGCCTTCATGGCTTTAATGAAGTTGGCAGACAAGTTCCAATCGGACTACCAGTTCGTGAAAAACCGCAAAGTCGGCTTTACGATCGGCTTGTGGTGCTTTGTGTTTACGGCGTTCGCCTGCATTATGGGCATGTTCCCGAAGGTCGAGACGTTCACAGGCGAATGGTATTTCCAATTTGCGCTAAATATTTTGACGCCATTCATTCTGCTCGGCCTCGGTCTTATTCTGCCGCTGGTTGCGCGGTGGAGCAATAAACAATAGTAGCGCGTGCAAACTGTATATTCAACTATATATGCAGCTTGGCGGAGCAGTTATCGGTCATTCTGCAGGTGTGGTATTACAAAAGGACGAAGTTGCGCATCTTCCGCATGGCGCCCATCTATTATCATTTCAGTCTGAAATACGGGTGGAGCGAAAATAAAATCGTCGTCATGTTCGGATTGGTGTCCTGGATCTCGGTATTCATATGCTTGCTTTTATGGCGTTGCGTGCTGTAGGCAGAGCTGAGCATCATCACCCGCGTACATACATATAAATTAGAAGCTCGTTGGAGCATACAAAACGCATGCGATCGCTTTAGGGCGGGGCGTGTATTTTTTGCATTCAGGATAAGCGGGATTGCATAATAACAAACAATAAAATATAATGTTTATATATTAACCAAACAATAAGGGTGAATGTTTATGGATAAATCGATATCGGATCTATTTTGGAACGCATCGATCGATGAATTGAAGAAGGGGTATATGTATGATGCGCAAGCTGAAGAGTACGTGTGTATCGTCTGCGGAGAACGGTTCACGAATGGTATCGTTTATCAACACGAGAATGTGTTGTATGAAGCGAAAAAATATACAGAGCTGCACATTGCGGAGCAGCATACGTCCATGCTCCATTATTTGCTCACGCTGGATAAGAAGCTGACCGGACTTACCGATCTGCAAAAGGAGCTGTTGTTCCATTTCCATGAGGGCCGGAGCGACAACGAGATTTTGAAGCTGATGGGCGGGGGCAGCGCTTCTACGATTCGGAATCACCGGTTCACGCTGCGCGAGAAGATGAAGCAAGCGAAGCTGTTCCTGGCGTTGATGGAGCTGGCCGACTCAAAATCAGACCAGCGGCCGAAGTTCGTGCATGCGCACCGGACGGCCACGATGGTCGACGAGCGCTATGCGGTGACGGAGGAGGAGCGGGCAAAAATTTTGCATCAGTACTTCACGGAAGGATTGGATGGGCCGATTTCCGAATTTCCGAAGAAGGAGAAGCGCAAGATCGTCATTTTGACTCACTTGATGCAGCGGTTCGATGCGCAGAAGCGGTATACGGAGAAGGAAGTGAACGAAATCCTGAAGACGGTACATGACGACGATTACGTCACGCTGCGCCGGTATTTGATCGAGTACGGCTTCATGGATCGTCTTCCCGATGGCAGCGCGTATTGGGTGATGAAGTAAACGCGTTGAAGTCAGTGTAATAGATATGAAAGAGGTGCAATACAATGAAACCAGAAGAGAGAAAGCAGGCGGGTAATTTGTACGCCCATTCCCATCGGCTGATGGGAGTATACGGCCTGAAGCATAAACAAAGCGGAAAATGGTTCATAGCAAGTGCCATGAATGTGGAAGGAAAGCGGAACGGTCTCTACTTCACGTTAAATATGGGCGGCCATATCAATAAGAGACTGAGTGAAGACTGGAAGCGCGATGGGGAGGATGCCTTCGAGTTCCATCTGTTAGAAGAATTGAAGCCGGAAGAAGAGTATGTCGCTAATGACGAGGATCGGAAGAAATATGTGTCACGGCTGAAAAAGTTAGAAGAACAGTGGTTGAATAAATTGCAGCCGTACGAAGAGAACGGATATCATAATAGACCGGCCGATAAATGACATGCTTCTTTACGGGCCGCAGCAACCGCAGTGCGGCCGCTGCGGCTGTTTGTGCGTTAGGCCGCCACTTTACAGGACACTCAATTACAAGCTATGATAAAAAAGATTGAATGCCAAACTTTGGGATGAATTTTCATCCCGATTAGCGATTTGGCGCAAAGGAGGAACTGATATGATACGTTTTCCGAAGCCGGATGTAGAGCAATATTTCCAGACGTATGTGATTCGGCAGTTTACAGTAAGTGCGGATGAAAGCCGCATCGTGTTCAGCAGCAACATGAACGGGCACTTTAACCTGTGGGCAGTGGATTTAAATGGGGATACTCTGTTTCCGTACCCGCTCACATATTGCAATCAAGCGAGCGACTTTATCGCCGTTGATCCGGAAGAACGCTATATTTTGACCGGATTCGATCATGACGGGAACGAGAACTATCATATCCATGCGCTTCCTCCATCCGGCGGTGCGCCGCTTGCGCTCATCGAAGCGGGCGAGAATGACAAGATGTTCTTCGTTCGTCTATCCGAAGACGGAGAGCGCATGTATTATTCGACTAGCCGCGGCAATCCCAATTTCTTGAACAGCCGCTGCTACAACTTGCTTACGCAGGAAGACGAGCTTATTCTCGAGGGGACCGGCACATTGACCAATCTCGACGACATCAGCCCGAATGGCCAGCGCTTCGTGTATGCCAAATCTTACGGCAATACATACCGCGTCAACTACGTGCGTACGGAAACGGAGGATCTGTGCCTGACCCCGTCGGCCGATGCCGTTCACATTTCCGGCGATGCGTCGTTCATCGATGACGATACGATTGTGTTCCTGACGGATTATGATGCGGATTACGCTTATGTCGCGCAGTATCATATTCCGACACGCCAATTTACAGAAGTGTGCCGGATTCCGCAAGAAAGCGCCAAGATTCTGAAATGGAATAAAAAGAACCGGAGCTTGTACCTCGTTACGGAAAAAGGAGTGGAAGACCGCTTATACCTCATTCACTACGATTCCAGACAGTGTACGCAGCTGCCGCTTCCGGTCGCAGTCGTCGATCAGCTGCAGTCCGCGCGTTCTGGCAATCTGTATGTGCTAGGACGGAGCGCTTCTTCTCCGGCGAACATTTATAAATATGAGCAGGGAGCTTGGAAGTCGCTTACCCGCAACGTTGTGACGGGGCTTGCCCATGAGCAGCTCGTCGAGCCGGTCGTGGTGACGTACCGCTCTTATGACGGCATGGAGATAGAAGCGCTTCTCTTCCGGGCGAAGGAGGAGCAGGCGAACGGCTATACGATATTTTGGCCGCACGGCGGACCTCAGGCGGCGGAGCGCAAGCAATTCCGCAGCATGTTCCAATATTTCCTGGCACAGGGCTACCACGTATTCGCGCCGAACTTCCGCGGCAGCACCGGATATGGCAGCGCCTTCACGAAGATGGTGGAATGCGACTGGGGCGAAGGACCGCGCCTCGACTGCGTCGCTGCGATGGATTGGCTGTTCGAGCAGGGTATTTCGAGCAAGGAGCGCCTGTTCGTCGTCGGCGGCAGCTACGGTGGCTACATGACGCTGCTGCTTCATGGCCGGCATGCCGACTATTTCCGGGCGGCAGTCGATATTTTTGGCGTGAGCAACCTGTTCACGTTCTATAATTCCGTGCCGGATCATTGGAAGCCGCTGATGGAGCGCTGGGTCGGCGATCCGGAGCGGGACAAGGAGCGTTTTATTTACGATTCGCCGATTACGTACCTGGACGGCATGACCAACCCGATGCTCGTCATTCAAGGAGCGAACGACCCGCGCGTCGTCAAGGCGGAGTCGGATCAGATTGTTCAGGCGCTCAAGGACAAGGGCCGCGATGTCGAGTACATTGTACTGGATGATGAGGGGCACGGATTCTCCAAGAAGGTAAATGAAATGCGCGTATATCGCGCCATGGTCGAGTTCTTGCAGCGGCATCACGAATAATAAACGATAGGAGAAGGGACTTTCCTGAAGGCTGATAAGCCTTAGGGGAGTCCTTTTTTAGCTTGCAGCCAAAGCTCGTCATAAGCTATAATGCATAATATAATAACTAGGAAAACTACTAATGTTTTATTAGTTTTATTGACAATCCATTAACACTACCGTTTTGGAGGTGGTACTCATATCCATGCGCGAACGTATTATGAAGGCTTTTATGGAAGAGCTTCAGGACAAAGGCATCAAGTTTACGATGGACGATTTGGCTCGGAGACTGGGCATTAGCAAGCGTACGCTGTACGAGCATTTCTCTTCGAAGGCGGAAGTGCTCGATACGATCATCGAGCAGACGCTGCAAGAGAGCGACGCGAAGACGAACGAGATTATTGAGGACAAATCGTTATCTTTAATGGATAAGATGAAAGCCGTGATGACCGTTCTGCCGAATCACTTTGAACTATACGATATTCGCATCTTGGAACAGATGAAGCGCGTCTACCCGGAACAGTGGGTGAAGATTGACGAGGCGCTGAAGGATGATTGGGATACGCTGCGTGTTCTTATTGAACAAGGGATGGAAGAAGGGACGATTCGCAGGCAAAACGCGGCCTTTATTATGAAGGTCATTCTGGATGCAGTGAATTCGACTTTGGATCAGCGGTTTTTCGCGCAGCAGAACATCTCGCTGCCTGAAGCATTGGAAGCCATTGCCGATGTCATTATGTACGGACTCGTTCCGCGTGATAATGAATCGACTGAGAAATGATGCATATGAGGACGTGCTCAGCAGAGACGGCGTGCCTAGCTCTAAAAGGGCGACGGTGCCGTCTCTGCTGAGCCAATCCGATAAGAGCTGGTTCGGTGTAAGAAAACTTAAAAAAACGAAATAGTTTTAGGAGTGGGATTTATGTCGTTACTGCGACAACTGACACGTACGCAGTGGGTTGGCCTTGTATTGGTTATTAGTATTTTGTTCGTTGATATGTTGCTGTACAGCTTATTCATTCCTGTCGTACCTTATTTCACGGAACAATACCAGATGTCTTCAACGACGCTGGGTATTTTATTCGGAAGCTATGCGGCGGCGTTGTTCTTGACCACGCCGATATTCGGTCGTATTACCGATCGTCTCGGGCGGCGCAAGACGATTATTTTGGGACTCATCTGCATGGTTGCTGCCACGCTGTTGTTCGTCTTCTCTCAGACGACAATGACGCTCATCTTGGCCCGTTTCATTCAGGGTCTGGCAGCGGCAGCGTCCTGGACGGCGGCATTGGCCTTGCTGGCGGATCTGTTCCCGGGCCCGATGCGCGGAGCGGTCATGGGGATTGCCATGACTGGCATTTCCTCCGGTTCCTTGCTCGGCGCTCCCATCGGAGGCTGGCTGTTCGAAGTGGGGGACCATCATACGCCGTTCTGGTTTGCAATGGGATTAACGACGCTTATCTCTATATTAGTCTTTGTTCTGCTGCGTGAGCCGAAGCGGATGGACCGCCCTGCGGAAGGGGGAACCTTTTCTCTCCTGCGCCATCGCACTGTGCTGTTCATTGCATGCGTCATTCTATTGGCGGAGACAACATTGACGATGCTTGAGCCGCTTCTTCCCGTGTATGTGACGGAACGGTTCCAGCTCTCCCCGCTGACGCTTGGCCTGCTCTTCGGTGCGATGACCTTATGCTACGGCCTGATCGCGCCGATTTCCGGTTCGCTTGCCGTGCGTTATAATCCGTTCCGGCTCATGTTGTTCGGCCTGGCCGGATTGGCAATCACCCTGCCGCTTATCGTCATGGCGAGCACCGTGCCGCTTATGATGCTTGCAGGATGCCTTATCGGTGCGGCGGTCGGCTTCACGTTATCGCCGACGCTGCCAACGCTCGGCAGTATTGTCGACAAAGATGACGCGGGTGGAGATTACGGTGCTGCGTACGCGCTGTTCAATATGATACATGCCGTCGGCATGATGCTTGGTCCTGTCGTAAGTGGGGTATTGACCGATACACTGTCTGTCACCACTTCGCTTGTCGTCGTCAGTACCGTCATCCTTGCGGTCATGATCAGCTTCTCTGTATTGATGCGCCGTCATCCGAGCACCTACTCGCTTGGTATGCAAGCCAAGGTAGGAACGCAATCGTAACATCGCTCTCTGACCAAGCTGCCAGACCTTCTGGCTAGATGCCGCTCTTTGGAGCGGCTTTCTTGCATTTTGTGAGCTGCGAGCTATCTGTCGCTACTGGAATTACAAAGCTATCTTGTCTATGATGGACAGGGGTATAATGGACAAAAGTGCAGTTTTCTATGGTTGGAGTGATTGTGATGCATACGCATTTACCTATAGATGAAGTGCTGCCGGCACTGAAGCAGGCGTTGTCGGAGCGCACAGGGGCGGTTCTTGTGGCCGAGCCGGGCGCAGGGAAGACGACGCGAGTGCCGCTTGCGCTGCTGGAGGAGCCGTGGCTGCAAGGACAGCGGATCCTGATGCTTGAGCCAAGGCGTATCGCTGCGCGTTCGTCGGCCCGTTTTATGGCGCAAGCGCTGGGAGAGAATGTCGGGGACACAGTCGGTTACCGCGTGCGCTTGGATACGCAGGTTAGCGCCAAAACCCGAGTAGAAGTCATTACGGAAGGGATTCTGACGCGTATGCTTCAGGATGACCCTTCACTAGATGGGGTCGGTCTCCTTATTTTCGACGAATTCCACGAGCGTCATTTGCATGCGGATCTAGGGCTTGCGCTCGCAATTGAATCACAGGCAGTACTGCGTGACGATCTCCGCATCTTGGTCATGTCGGCCACATTGGAAGCGGAACCTGTATCCGACATGCTGGGTGGAGCGCCGATTGTAGAAAGCCGTGGGCGCAGTTACCCGGTGGATACGCATTATTTAACCCGTCGGGACGATGCCCGCTTGGAGCAGAAGGCTGTGCGTGCCGTCACGATGGCCCTTTCCCGCCATGACGGCGACGTTATGGTATTTCTGCCGGGAGCGGGTGAGATCCGGCGTGTAGAAGAGGCGCTGTCCGAGGCGCTGCGGGCGCAATCGCCAGGGGCGCAGGTAAATATTGCACCGCTATTTGGGCAGCTCTCGCCGCAGGCGCAAGACGCAGCGATCGCTCCAAGCCGAGAAGGCAGCCGCAAGGTAGTGCTTGCCACCGCGATCGCGGAGACGAGCTTGACCGTGGAAGGCGTTCGCGTCGTCGTCGACAGCGGCCTGATGCGGGTGCCGCGCTTCTCGCCGCGAACGGGGATGACTCGGCTGGAGACGGTGCCTGTCTCCAGGTCATCCGCGGATCAGCGGCGTGGGCGAGCGGGGCGTCTGGGCCCCGGCGTCTGCTACCGGCTCTGGACGGAGCAGGATCAGGCACAGCTTCCAGCGCATGGCACACCGGAGCTGCTTGACGCCGACTTGACGCCGCTGGCGTTGGAGCTTGCGGTGTGGGGTGCCGAAGCCGCTGAACTGCAGTGGCTGACGCCGCCGCCGGTCCCGGCGCTGAATCAGGCTGCAGAGCTGCTGCAGCAGCTCGGGGCATTGACTGCTGCCGGGGCGCTCACGCCGCACGGCCGCACACTGGCCCGTTCCGGCCTGCACCCACGGTTCGCGCATATGATCGTGCAGGCCGTGCCGCTCGGGCTGGGCCAGACGGCATGCCAGCTGGCCGCGCTGCTTGGTGAGCGCGACATTGTTCGCAGCGGCCCTGGTGCTGGGCCGCCAGACCCGGATGTGCGCCTTCGTATGGAGGCGCTCATTCACGCCGCGGGCGGAAAGCAGCGCCTCGCCGGGCGAGTGGAGCAGATGGATACAGCAGCGATTCACCGCATACGTGAGCAGGCGGAGCAGTATATGCGTGTTTTTGGGATTGGCACGGGGAAGCAAATTTGCACCGATCCGGTGCAGATGTCCAGACCGGAGGCCGTGCAGGATGAAGCACAGGCGTGGAGTCTGCTGGCCGCGTTCGCTTATCCAGACCGAATAGCCGAGCGGCGCGCGGACGGGCGCTATCTGCTGCGGAACGGTCGCGGTGCGGCATTCTCGCAAGCAGCGGCTGCGAATTCTCCATTGGCGCAGTCTCCTTACTTGGTCGCGTTGCACCTGGACGATCAGGGCGCTGACAGCCGCATCCTGCTTGCGACGCCGCTAGAGCGCTCCACGCTGGAACAGCACTTCGCCGCTGACATGACGCGCGAAGCGCACATCGCGTGGGACCGGACGACGAAGTCCGTTCGTGCCCGCGAGCGTGTTCGCCTTGGTGCGCTCATGCTCAAAGACGCGCAGCACCCCGCGCCAGACGCGGACGCGGTGCTGCGCGCCCTTCAGCAGGGCATCGCCCAAGAGGGGCTTGCCCTGCTGCCATGGACGAAGCACGCGCATCAGTTGCAGGCGCGGCTTCAATTCATGCACGGGCATTGGCCTGATTGGCCCGATGCCCGTGACGAGACCCTCCTCGCGACGCTGGAGGAGTGGCTCGGCCCACATGTCTACGGCATGAAGAGCCGTGACGATCTGCAGAAGCTGAACGTCAGCGCCGTGCTCGAATCCATGCTGCCCTGGGACATGCGGCAGCAGCTTGAGCAAGAGGCGCCTACGCATCTTGCCGTGCCGAGCGGATCACGCATCGCGATTGATTATAGCGATCCAGAGCGGCCCGTATTGGCCGTGCGACTGCAGGAAGTGTTCGGCCTGAAGGAGACGCCGCGCATCGCGATGGGCAAGGTGCCGCTGACGCTGCATCTGCTCTCGCCGGCACAGCGCCCGGTGCAGGTGACGCAGGACTTGGCAAGCTTCTGGCAGACGACGTACTTTGACGTCAAAAAGGACTTAAAAGGACGATACCCAAAGCACTATTGGCCAGATGACCCGCATGAAGCGGTAGCGACGCGCAGAACGAGGCCTCAAGGACAGTAGGCGATCGGCTGATAGTGTTGAGACGAGAGAAGCATTTCAGTAGATACAATGTGCCATCACTGATCCATGTTTGAAGGAACAGAACCGTCAGAACTTATGGTCTGACGGTCTGTCTTTTTTTTTAGTGTGTTGGTGTGGTCTCTCCTCAATGCTCAGGAACGTTACTAATTGAGAGGCAAGTGCTCTAACTCATGAAGCAACAATTTAGGAAAAGTGCGCTTTTTGAACAATCATATGATTTGTTGAATGCCCCCCCTGGTTTCTATATTTAATTTTTGCCTCGGTGAACTGCTGGCTATTATGCCCTTAGCTCCACTCTCCCCAATGTTCAGAAATGCTTCACCATGTGAGCCAACCAAATCTCTGCCTTTTCTCGCAATGTAGATTACTAATTTCACGATTTTTGTCCGTTATCCTTTCTGATTCACCGGGAGAGCAGCAAAAAGAACACTCACTTGCCGGTATATGTCATGACTGAAGGGGAGAGTGAGCGGAAGAGTAGAGGTGAACCCCGTGGCAGGCCAGATGTTCTGACTGATTGGGAGAATGAGCAGAAGAGTAATGTGAGCAACACCGTCCCCGGCCAGATGTCCTGACTCAGGGGGAGAACGAGCAGAAGGGTGAAGTCGCGAACACAATCGCAGGCAGTTGCTCTGACTGAAGGGGAGAGTGAGCGGAAGAGTAGAGGTGAACCCCGTGGCAGGATAGATGTTCTGACTGAAGGGGAGAGTGGGCAGAAGAGTAGAGTTGACCCCCGTGGCAGGACAGATATTCTGACTGAAGGGGAGAATGAGCAGAAGAGTAAAGTGAGCAACACCGTCCCCGGTCAGATGTCCTGACTCAGGGGGAGAACGAGCAGAAGGGTGGAGTCGCAAACACCATCGCAGGCAGCTGCTCTGACTGAAGGGGAGAGCGAGCATCGGAGTTAGAGAGGCGAACTTGGTCGCCTCGGCTTTTTCAAGTGGGATGTCATCGTGTTGGCTGCAGTTTAATGCTTGAGCACGAATTCGTCCAGCTTCGTTCCGTCAATATCGTATGCTTGGTAGGTCAGGGTGTCGCCATTGATGCGAATGCCCGCGAACATTTGCTTGTCAGGCTGAAAATGGACTTGATGATAATATTTATCCTTCTTCTTCACATTTAATTTTGCTCCTGAAGCATTGGTCACGACATAGACCGTTCCTTTTCCTTCTGCAACGATTTGGTCGTCTTTCAAAGGATACGATCGAGAATATTCATGGTTATGTCCTTGCAGCACCAGATCGACGCCGAACTCGTCGAACACGGGAACCCATCGCTTAAGTATGGATTTATCCTGATTGCCGCCGTACGGACCGCGATGCAGAGCTACGATAATCCACGGCTTATCTGTGGCAGATAAATCTTGGCGCAGCCATTTGGTTTGCCCTTTTATATTCGATTCTGTATTTAAAAAAACGAAATGGACGGGCCCGTAATCGAACGAGTAGGTTGTCCCTGGAATAGAGCCATCTGCCCCATTGTCAGGAACGTTGAAATGCGATACATAACGGTCCGCATTCTCGTCTACTTCGTCGTGATTGCCTGTCGCCGGCATGAGAGGGAACCGCGTCAACCACGCTTTCGCTTCCTTGAAAAAATAGTCCCACCCCGATTCGTCTTCGGGATTCTCTGTCAGATCGCCATTATGCACGATAAACCGCGCATCTGGAAACTTCCCGAATGCCTGATTTAATGTATGTCCCCAAAGCTTGAAATCGCTGTCCGTCACACCTTGAGAATCGGTAACGTTAATGAAGGTGAAATCGGTCAATCCTTCCGCTTCGGTCGTGAACGTGGCTGGTTCACTCCATCCGTCAGGATCGCCGTTTCCGACACGATACGTATAGTCGGTTCCCGACTCAAGATTATCCGCATTTACTTTATGAACCCCTTGAAGACGACCCTTGCCAATATCTATTGTAGTCGTCGTCCCCTTTATCGTAATAACCTGTTGCCCCTCTAATGCTTCGGGGTGCGTCCCTTTGGCTATTTGTAAGATGGCTGCCGTATCGGGGTTGTTCGTATGCCACGTGAAGGACCGGCTCGCGCGGGGATCGCCCTTGAACGTGGTCACAAGTGACTTAGGCTTCACCGAAGCGGCTTCCTCCGCCTGCAACAATTCTGAGTCGCAAGCTGCTGCAATGAACATGATTAGCATCGCTCCGAGTACCCAAATTCTCTTTTTTCCACCCATGCTCCTCGCTCCTCTCATTTAAATATGCTGTTCTCTTTATCAAATCGTAACGGTGCACTTTATTCAACCCCAAAATGAAATATGCTGAAAACTTTCAGTTTGCATTCAGGTTCTATTCAGCGAAAAATTGGTTACGCATTGTAAAGTGTTTGTAAAGCAGCAGATGCAGCAAGTATGCACCTATGTCCCGTACACCATTGTACCTTGCCGTACCAGGCCTCGCCCATGCGGAATTATCCATTTAGCAGAAAGAGGTGTATCCATTGAATCCGTCATTAAAGTTCCGTCACGAATTAAAATATCACATGAACCATCATCAGTATCACATCATCCGTCAACAGTTGATCAATGTGCTGCAAAGGGACAAGCATGCTGAAGTGAGTGGCGAGTATCATATCCGCAGCCTCTATTTCGATGATATCGACAACAAAGCGCTGCATGAGAAGCTGGGCGGAGTCCGGGATCGGGAGAAATATCGGATCCGGATTTACAACTTCTCGGATCGTGTCATTCACTTGGAGAAAAAAATCAAATTTAACGATTACATTGCCAAAGTGAAAGAACCGCTAACCAGAGAAATGGTGGACTCCATCTTGGAAGGACATTACGAGGTGCTCAACATTCCGGAAAGACCGCTGCTGTTTGAGGTATACCGCGAGATAAAGAACAGGCTGCTAAGACCCAAAGTTATCGTCGATTACGTGCGTGAGGCGTATGTATCCAGGGCGGGAAATGTAAGAATTACGTTCGACAAGCATCTAAAAACAGGATTAAACGCCATCCACATTTTCAACCCAGACTTGAACACGATTGATGCCTATGATAACAATGCCATCGTATTCGAGGTAAAGTATGACGAATTTCTGCCTGAATACATTCGAACCGCAATTCAGACCGAAGGATTGATTCGGCAATCTAACTCAAAGTATGTGATTTGCCGCAAATATTTAAAATTCAACACATGGGAGGATCAATAATGGATCAGAATACATCGACCAACTTCTCCGATCTTATCAAAAAATCGGTGCTTGAAAATTTCAACTCGGACATTAGTATCATCACCATTTTGCTGACGATGTCTATCGCATTCGTCATCGGACTCTTTATTTATTTGTTATATAAGAGGGTGTTCAGCGGCGTGCTGTATTCCAAGAGCTTTAACGTATCGCTGATTGGCATGACCTTAATAACCGCACTTGTCATCATCGCGATAAATTCTAACTTGGTGCTGTCGCTAGGGATGGTAGGCGCATTGAGTATCGTCCGCTTTCGAACGCCGATTAAGGATCCTACGGATCTGATATTCCTGTTCTGGGCGGCCGTGGCTGGCATTGTCACTGGTGCGGGATTTTATACACTGGCCGTTGTCGGCTCCGTTATTGTTGGCATGGTGTTATTTATTTTCATTAAAAGTGCTTCTTTTGAGACGCCTTATCTGCTCGTAGTCAACTGTGATTCTGCTGAAAGTGAACAGGCTATCCTGCAGAAGCTTAATTCGCTGGTCAAACGCTTTAACGTGAAGCAAAAAACGGTCACGGACTCTGGCGTCGAAATGACAGTGGAGGTTCGCTTGGGTCAGGATGATCCACGTTTCGTTAATGAAATTACGAAGCTATCCGGAGTGAGCAATGCTGTGTTAATCAGCTACAGCGGCGATTATGTATCTCAATGACAGGAGGTGGGAACATGAGATTCAAATCCGCCTTACCAATTATTTTGTGCGCAGGCGTTGCACTGCTCATCATTATCACAGCCGGAATGATGACCTTTTTTAAGGATGGAGCATCGGGAGTTATGGACAGTCCTTCTTCATCCGATAAAATCGCCGAGATCAATCAAAATGTATTTCCAAAGGATAAAGTCGTCGACGTGAAAATTACATTAGACGAAGATGATTTTCAAGATATGCTGGACAATGCCTCGGCAGAAGAGATGAAGATAGCTGCTGTCGATTATAACGGTATTCATCTCGACAATGTGGGCATAAGGACCAAAGGAAATCTGAGCTTAAGAAGCGTGGTCAACTCCGATTCTGACAGATACAGCTTTAAGCTGTCGTTTGACGAATATTTATCGAATCAGACACTGTACGGTATCAGCAAAATTAACTTAAACAACAATTACAGTGATGCCTCTTATATGAAGGAATTTCTAACCTATGAGCTTGCTGAGAAAATGGGGCTGCCCACGCCTGGATTCTCCTTCGTAAATGTATATGTGAATGGGGAACTGAGAGGGTGTTATTTGTCGGTGGAACAAGTGGGTGACGCGTATCTGGAACGGAATTTCGGCAATACGTACGGGGATCTGTACAAAGCAGAGTTCAACGGCAGCGGAACCGAATTGTCGTGGTTGGGTGATAATGCCGCTTCCTATTCCGGGCTTGTATTGAAATCCAAAGCTTCTAACGGCAAAGCTTTAATCGACATGCTAAATGAACTGAACAACGGTTCCGATTATGAACAGGTGCTCGATGTGGAGGAAGTGCTGAAATATATCGCTCTCAATGTGGTTACCGTCAATTGGGACAGTTACCTTGGAGCCAACAAACAAAACTATTACTTGTATGAAAATGACGGTGTTTTTTCGGTCCTGCCATGGGACTATAATATGGCTTTCGGGGGAGGACCGGGAGGGGCGAGTGTGCTGATAGATGAGCCTACTCAAGGCGCTCTGTCAGAACGGCCGCTTATCGCGAAGCTTCTCGCCGTAGATGAATACAAGGATATGTATCATGAAATGATCCGCACTTCGATCGAGGGGTATCTGTCTTCCGAGTCATTTGCGGCGCGGGTACAGCAAGTAGCGGACATGATATCTGCCAGTGTCGAACAGGATCCGACTGCTTTCTACACATTTGAGCAGCATCAAAAAGCTGTAGAGCAGCTGACTGATACAAATGCCAGCACGGTCGAAAATATCGCACAGCAGCTTGACGGTACAGTTGCATCCTCTGGCGACGGGAGTGGAAGCGGCGGTGGCTTCGGCGGTCCGGGAGGAGGCAGAGGAGAACGAATGCCGGGAGTGAATAACGCTGGCAATAACGATGCTGCTGCAGCTGGGGAGGCAATTGCCCAGAACGGCCGGAATGATCAAGCAAATAAAGGCAACAACGCTGCTCAAAATAATCAGAGCGCTGGCGCTCCAAACGGACAGGCTGAGCAAGTGGTGCCGGAGGGCGCCAATGGATTGGGCAATGGGCAAGGTGGAATGGAGCCACCCGGCGGATTCCTAGGTGGAGCGGGAGGCGCCGCTGGTGCTGGTGGAGGCCAAGGCGGAGCGGGAGGCGCCGCTGGTGCTGGTGGAGGTCAGGGTGGAGCGGGAGGCGCCGCTGGTGCTGGTGGAGGTCAAGGCGGAGCGGGAGGCGCCGCTGGTGCTGGTGGAGGTCAGGGCGGAGTGGGAGGAGCCGATGGTGCTGGAAGAGGCCAAGGCGGACCAGGAGGAGCCGGCGGCTTTGGCGGAGGCCCGGGCGGGCCACCCGGACAAGGCGGCAGCACGACGCAAGGCAGCATGCAGGAAGCCGTCACGACTGTCGTCTCTTTGGCGGTGCTTGGCCTGGCTTGCGTAATTGTGACCCGCTACAAAAGAAAGCGGATATAACCTTATCATTTTGTGAAGCGGCGATCACTCCCGGTTTAATCGGAGAGAGGTCGCCTTCTTTTTTAGGATACGTTTCTTGTGTGTTCCTCGTGTGAGAAATTAGTTGGCATCTCTATTCTGTATGATATTGGATCTGTGGGAGTGTTGAGCACAGGCGAACCTTTTGTAAGAAAGGACATAATCATGTAAAATAAATCATAGACAAAAGATTACAAGACGTGCCTATCGATTATTTTTATTATTTAACATACCGAGGTGAATTGCCATGTCACAAGCCATGGTGTCGTCGCAGCTTCTATCGTTAATTGTTTCGCTGTTTGCTGGAACGGCCGTCATTGTGCTGCGTTTGCGCGCATCCAATAAGCCGACGTCCGCCAAGAAAATCATTATGCCGCCTATAGGAATGGCTACCGGCTTTTTAATGTTTGTCGTTCCAGCGATGCGCATTCCGTGGACGTGGGGAATTGCCGCTTTTCTAGTCGGTGCGATCTGCTTCTCGTATCCGCTGATACGCACTTCCAAGTTCGAGATGAACGGCGGCGAGATATATTTGAAACGTTCCAACATGTTTATCATTGTGATTATTGCCTTATTGATTTTACGGCTCATTTTGCATGATGTGGTGGAACAGCACGTGTCTATCTCGCAAAGCGCCTCCATCTTCTTCATCCTTGCGTTCGGTATGCTGCTCCCATGGCGTGCAGCCATGCTGATGCAGTTCCAGAAGCTGACGAGAGGAAATGAGGCGGATAGTGCCAGCATTAAGCTGAAATAGCGCGTGTCGGGAACCCGGCTTCTTCATATGAAGAGGCTCAGGGTTCTTTTTTGTGCTTGCCTATCGAGTATGCGTGCATTGATTCACAAGAAACGTGACCGGTGTCATTGTGAGCCGCCTCGTATCACGGCATGATATATAGTTGTCGATACTACAGATCTAGACAGAACAAGTGAGGGAACGTTTGATGAATCAAGAAGTGAAACAATGGCGCCCGTCGCGCTTCAATGCGCAAACGCAAGTGGATGATGGGGGTCTCGTACTATACAATAGCTACTCTGGTGCCCTAGCTTCTTTCTCGCCGGAAGAGCGGGAGCGCGTGTTAGGGTGGCTGCGGCCGAACCAGTCGGCGCATCAATCGGAGGATGGGCTGCATGACCAACTGATCGAGCATGGATTTCTCGTGCAGGCGGACACGGACGAGCTGCGCCGGGCCGAGTTCCTTCATCACGCGATGCACCAGTTGGATTCGATGCATTTAGTGCTGCTCGTGACGGAGGCATGCAATTTCCGCTGCCATTACTGCTATGAATCTTTTCCGCGCGGCCGAATGCACGAAGAGGTCATTGCCGGTCTGGAAGCATATATCGAGCAGCGTGCGAAGACGCTTAATCTGCTGACGATTAGTTGGCATGGAGGCGAGCCGCTATTAGTTCCGCAAATTATTGAGCGGCTGTCCAAGTCGTTTATATCGACGTGTGAAAAGTACGGCGTGACTTACAACGCGGAAATGTCGACCAACGGCTATTTCTTGACGCGGGAACGGTTCGAGCAGCTCCTCGACTGGCGTGTGGAACGCCTGATGGTTACGCTGGACGGGCCGGAGGAGGCGCATGATGTGCGCCGCGGCCTGCATGGCGGGGGCGGAACGTATCAGCGGATTGTCGACAATCTGCTGTCGCTCAAGTCTGTGGAACGGCCGTTCGAGATCAATTTGCGGGTCAATTTCGACAACAGCAACTTGGAGGCGGTCGACCGGTTCATTCCGATGCTGCGCGATTTGTTCGCGGACGATCCACGCTTTAAAGTGTATTTTCGTCCGGTCGGCTGCATGGGCGGCGAGAACGATCTTACGCTGCCGGTCTGCGATGATCGGACTAAGGATAAGAAGATTTGGGAATTCAACGAGCGGGCGATAGAAGAAGGCTTGAACGTAAGTTCCTTCATCTCTGACATTTTGCTGCCGACCGGGGCGGTCTGCTACGCGGCGAAGCCGAACTCGATGATTGTCGGTTCGGACGGCAAGCTGTACAAATGCTCTGTCGCCATCGACCAAGTGAACAATCAACTCGGTCGCATTCATGCAGATGGCCAACTGGAGTTGGATATGGACAAGCTGGCGTTGTGGACGACGTCTGGAGAAGAAACGGATGAGAAGTGTCGGGCTTGCTTCTTCCGCCCGGCATGCCAAGGCAATCACTGTCCGCTCTATCGGATGCGTTCGGGCAACCGTCCTTGTTCCTACGAGAAGCGCCAAATTAAGAAGGTGCTGCGCACGATTTGGCTGCAGACGCAGGCCGAGGAAGCGGCAGCGGCGGTGGATGTATAGAACGAATTGTACAGAGCGAATGCGGCCGTTCTGCTCTAGCGAGGCTGAATGTACGTACCGCTCCACTCATTGCAAGGAGGTGACAGGCATGAAAATTATCCGTCCCGCAGCGCAAGCTGCATGCGTGAAGACCGGACGCGTATCCAAATCGGTACCGGGCCACTTGAGTTAATCTTAGGAGTAAGTTGGCGGTAATATAGCCGTGCGCTAGGCTCATCGGCTCCCGTGAGGGAAGCCGATGAGTGTTTAGCCGTAATTTTTCATAGAATGAATGATCATGTCCATCACATGTTTCTTACTATACTCCATATTGCTCAGGTTGGATGACATCTTAGTAACTAGTTATTTACTTGCTCATCCATTGGATTGTGTCCAGTGAAACAGCAGCGTATATCCCTTTATGGCAGGTTTCATTGGAATTCTTCCAATGATTCGACACTCCATCCTCACTAATGGCTGAAAAACAGCCGGATCCATTGGACAAATTACAGTCTACATGCCGTTTAGCCGCCGAGTCCGTACATTTCAATGTATATTTTCCAATGGAACTTACTCCGGGCTCCACCGCGGAACAGAAAAAGCGAGTGCTGCGTCTCCACGAAAACCTGCTGCGGAATTCATCCGTTATATGGGGTAAAGGTTGGACGTCGGTGCCGTGCTGGAGACGAAGTCGATCACATTGAATGCAAAAAAGCCTGGGCACCTTTCCAGGCCCCAGACTAAGTGATCGGTCATCGCTGTCTCAGGCCGTTCCCCAGACGACGCCGAGCTCCTTCAGATATTGGCGGTAGGCAATGCTGACACGGTCGCATTTGAGCGACAGCTCCACCTGCAGGTCAAGCGGCAAATCCTCTGGCTTCTGATTCTCAACCACTGGCTTGTCCTGCGCGAAAATCATATCCTGGAAGCTCGTTATTTCCTCATCGGACATGCCGGTATCGTAATTGAAAGAGAGCACTCCATATGCAATTGAGGTGTCCGCATCCTTCGGCTGCACCGTCAGCACGATGGACATGAGATGATCGGTCTCGTTGTCGCGCTTCGTGAATTTCACCGTTAACGGACGTGCGATCTCATAAGTGTAATACACGTGCTTCGCTTGCCCCGAACCATCTGGATCTGGCTGAAAAATAGCAATTTCCTCGGAACGGATGCCTTCCGGTACGCGGTGTACACGATAATCTCCGATTTCCGTATGCGTTTCAACCCCCAAATAGCCTTCATGGACGATAGCCAGATGGCCGACATCCAAGAAGTTCTCGACGATGCGCGGTGGCTTCGCCGCCACGGTCTGCGGTCCCCAGATGACGTTGCGCCATCCGGCGGCACCGTATTCCGGGAATGGGAACCATGGCGCGTCCGCTTGGCCAAGGTTGACCCAAATGAAGCCATAACGTTCTTTACACCCGTATGTGATTGCATGCGCTTTGGTAGGAATAGCCTGCTCTTTCGGGAGCTGCGGAATGCCTACGCAGGCGCCGGAAGCGTCGAATTCCCATGCATGGTAGGCACAGACCAGCTTTCCATCCTTTACGCAGCCTTGCGACAGCGCCGCACCACGATGCACACACAAATCTTTAAAGGCATGCACCCCTTCTTCTGTGCGGAACAAGACGACACGTTCTCCCATAATGAGCACCTGCATCGGCTTCTCCTGAAGGTCCTGAGCACGGCAGGCCACTATCCATTCATTGTGCAATACGGCGTCGTTGACGATCATGATTTCATTAGTCCCCTTTATTTGGAAGTTAATACTCTAAATGACTCCTTACTGGTACTTTCGTTTTTCAAGCGTTACATAAGCTCATTTTAGGGAAAATAGACGTTGCAGTCAACCTTAAAGACGAACAATATAAATATAAAACTAAAAAATATTCGTAAATTTCCTATACAAAAATAAAACTTCGCACTATAATCAGGTTGTGATAAAAATCATATACGGAACGATACAGAAGATTGGGAGCTGATATCACTCATGGAACAACCAGCGAAGACAAATACGCTTGTCGTCGGCGTCGACGATAAGATCAGTATGGGGAAAGCTTTCATTCTCGGGCTTCAGCACGTCTTGGCGATGGATTTATACATTGCGCCCATTATCATTGCCGGATTGCTTTCGTTAAGCGCAGCTGACACTTCATTTTTTATTCAAATGTGCTTTCTTGGAACTGGAATTGCGACGTTGATTCAGACGGGCTTCGGCTTACGGCTGCCTGTCGTACAAGGACCATCGTATGTGCCAATCGGCGCTATTGGCGCGATCGGAAGCAAGCTTGGGCTGGGCGCGATGACAGGAAGTCTCATTCCCGGCGCGCTGCTGATGATTCTGCTAGGCATGCCGCTGAAATGGTTCGCCAAGGCGGTACGCCGTGTGATCCCTCCGCTTGTAGGCGGTACGGTCATTCTAATTGTAGGCATTTCGCTCATGCCGACCGGCATGAATAATATTTATAGAGCGCCAGGGGATCTGTGGACGAACATCCTCATCGCCGCTGTATCTGCAGGCGTGCTTATCGCATGCATGCTGCTGGGACGTCAATCCAGAGGTCTAGGTACTGTATCGCGCCTCATTTCGGTCATTGTCGCGATCGTTGTCGGCACTGTGGTGGCATCTTTCTTAGGAACGGTTGATTTTGCGCCGGTAGCCGACGCAGACTGGGTTTCCTTGCCGAGCTTCTTTCCGTTTGGCGCACCCGTGTTTGATTTAAGTGCCATTCTGACGATGATGTTTGTCTATTTTATTATTTTGATTGAAACGACGGGAACATGGTTCGTCATTTCCTCCATTACGGGGAAGGAGCTGACGGATGAGCGCTTGAATCGCGCGGCAGCCGGAGAAGGCTTGGGCTGCTTCGTCGGCGCATTGTTCGGGGGCACGCCGATGACCGGCTATTCCTCCAATGCAGGGCTTATCGCGGTGACGGGTGTAGGAAGCCGGATGGCGATTATGGCCGGAGGGGGAATTCTTATCGCCCTGGGTCTCATGCCGAAGCTGTCGGCTGCGATTACTTGCATTCCAGAGCCTGTCATTAACGGCATCTTCGGCGTCGTCTGCGTAGCGATTGTCGTGAACGGGCTGAAGGTCATCCAGTTCGTCGATTTGGATGAGCGGGCCATGATGATTATCGGCGTGCCGATTCTGCTCACGATGGCGGTGACGGTGCTGCCGCAAGGCGCATTGGACGGATTGCCGGACTTCGCTGTCTACGTCCTGTCTTCCGGCATTACAGTCGGCGCGCTCGCCGCTCTGATTCTGAATCTGCTCATTCCTTCAGGCAAGCAAAAAGCGCAACAAGAGTCCGTGCTATCGAGCGATGCTCCGACGGCTTCCTAATCGTTCTGTATTTCCATATATGCAAAAAGCACGAAAAAAGGCAGCAGCGCACCGCGCTTGCTGCCTGATTTTGTTGAGAAACCCGAAATGAATTGAAAAAGAAACAAGAATGGTGGGGGTATCCGCTTCCGTCGCTGTTGAATCCAAGTCATTGGGATGAGACGATGCGGGGATGACTCGGATTCA
>NZ_ALKF01000141.1:0-31211 GCF_000283315.1 Paenibacillus sp. OSY-SE
CTGGCTGACCTAATAATACGAAGAGCGATTGTCTGCTTATAACGCAGACAATCGCTCAGTAACGCACGACTCACTCTTCTGTCGGTGCAATCATATGTTCAGGCCGCACGATGCGGTCGAATTGCTCCTCGGTCAACAGCTTGCTATGCAGCGCCGCTTCCTTGAGCGTCATTCCTTCTCGATGAGCCAGCTTCGCCACCGCGGCCGCGTTCTCATAGCCGATATGAGGATTCAATGCGGTGACGAGCATGAGCGATTTATCGAGATTGCTCTGAATCGCTGCCCGATTCGGCTCGATGCCGACTGCACAATGGTCATGGAAAGAACGCATGGCATCGGCCAGCAGGCGCGCCGATTGCAGAAAATTGTAGATAATGACCGGCTTGAACACGTTCAGCTGGAAATTACCTTGACTGGCCGCAAAGCCAATCGCCGCGTCATTGCCCATCACTTGGCAGACGACCATCGTCATTGCTTCGCTCTGTGTTGGATTCACCTTGCCCGGCATAATGGAGCTTCCGGGCTCGTTGGCCGGTATCGTAATCTCGCCAATGCCGCAGCGTGGCCCGCTAGCCAGCCATCTCACGTCATTGGCGATCTTCATCAGATCGGCCGCCAGCGCCTTCAATGCTCCATGTGCATGCACGAGTTCATCATGACTCGTCAGAGCGTGAAATTTGTTGACGGCGGATGTAAACGTCTTGCCGGTCTGCTTGCTAATCTCCGCTGCCGTCAGAGCGCCGAATTGCGGATGGGCATTGATCCCGGTCCCGACCGCCGTTCCGCCAATTGCTAATTCCTGCGTATACTCCGCGCTTTGCTTCAGCATGCGTTCCGTCTTATCCAACATACGGACCCAGCCGCTTATTTCTTGTCCGAGCGTCAACGGCGTCGCGTCCTGCAGATGGGTCCTGCCGATTTTGATGATGTCCTGGAATTCCTCGCTCTTGTCCTGGAGCGTACGTTTCAATTCAGCCAATGCCGGCAGCACCTCATCTTCGATTGCCAAGAGAGCGGCGACGTGCATTGCCGCCGGGAACGTATCGTTCGAGCTCTGCGAACGGTTGACATCGTCATTCGGATGAATACGCAAGCCGCTTCCGCGCTGCTGCAGCCATTGATTGGCGCGATTGGCAATCACCTCGTTGACGTTCATGTTCGTCTGCGTGCCGCTCCCTGTCTGCCAGACGACAAGCGGAAAATGATCGTCCAGCTCGCCGCGGATAATCTCATCCGACGCCGCAACGATCGCATCCGCCTTCTCCAGCTCCAGCTTGCCGAGCGAGCGGTTCGCCAGCGCCGCGCTTTTTTTCAAGATGGCGAATACGCGGATGAGCGGCAGCGGCATCTGTTCCGTGCCGATGCGGAAGTTATCAAAGCTGCGTTGGGTCTGAGCCGCCCAAAGCCTGTCAGCGGGTACTTTCACTTCTCCTAACGTGTCGTGCTCGATTCGGTAATCCATGGCGATTCCTCCTCATATCGTATTCGTCAGTTTAGTTGCCTACTCCATGCAGCATTTGCCGCAGCATTTCCGTTCGAATCATGAGGTACCCTTCGTTGCTGGCTGTCAAGACCTCATGCTTCTTCAATTCGTTCAGGCACCGATTGACCGTTTCTCGCGTCGTGCCGACCATGCCAGCCAGCTCTTGATTGGTAAGCCGGGTATCGAATTTATTCCATCCCCCCTCACAAGCGGAACTATGGGTGTTGCTTAAGCGAATGAGCGATGCCATGACTTGACGTTTCAAAGTATAGCATGATTTTTCCTCCAGCCGGGTCTGCAGATCAATAATCTTATCCGTCAGCAATTGAAACAATCTCGTGGTCATGTCTGAATTATGTATCAAGATCTCCTCGAACGGCTTCAGCGCAGTGACCAGACACAGACTATCGGTTTCGGCTGCCGCATTAGCGGTATAGCTCCCATTGCGGAAGAACCCTTCATTCGGAAACATTTCCCCGTCTGATGCCATATAAAAAGTTTGCTCCTTGCCCTCCTCACTAATCCGGTAAATTCGAATTCTGCCATTAATAACAAAGTATATATTATCCATAGGATCATATTGACAAAATAATTGGGAATTGCGTTTATATGGACGCAAAGCTGAAACATTGGCCATCGCTTCCAGCTCCCAATCTTTAAAATACTGGAACAGAGCTATGGATTTCAAGGCTTTCGTAATTGGTGCGGACGTCGTTGCAACCATAACAGCTCTCCACCTCCTATTAGTGCGTTGTTCAAAAATGTATCGTGATGACAGCAGAGTGTGACCGTATCAGCTTCCCTTATTATAACACATTTTAATGATATTGATAATCATTATCATAGTAAATTTTAGCCCTTTTTTAGAACATGTCATTGATTATGCTGCAGCATTCATGTACTATAGCTGGTACTGAATTGTGAACATGACGCAAGTGCTGCAGTCAGTTCCATACCGTACGCATTGGATGATACCCGTGCCCCCCTCCCACCTGATCGTCCACAACAAAGGAGTGAACCCATGCTCAAACCATTCATTCGAATCGTGGATCACCAGCTTCAATATAATGGTACGAAAAGCCTGTTCTATACGGGACTGAAGGGCAGTCT
The DNA here is from genome assembly GCF_000283315.1 of Paenibacillus sp. OSY-SE. Lineage (NCBI taxonomy): Bacteria > Bacillati > Bacillota > Bacilli > Caryophanales > Paenibacillaceae > Paenibacillus > Paenibacillus sp. OSY-SE. The sequence continues at coordinate 2,594 of NZ_ALKF01000141.1, forward strand.
TGCAACAGAGCCAGCTCAAGAAACCATTCAGTTGTTCAAGCATGACACGGAGAAGCTTCGAGCCTTCTTTTCCCCCGCTCATTTTCAAGAGCAAGGTCAGTTAATACAGTACAGCACCCGTAAAATTATTGAGCTATTCATAAAAACGAATCAATTTTTGAATTTTACATCTAAGGATTATGCGCGCTTGAGCGTGGTCAACTATACATTTATGCAACAGATCCGGGATATTCTCCATCATCATTTCCCCCTCCCGGAACAAGCAATTCGAGCCGTTTTTGCCGTTCATTATAACCAGCTGCGCATGTTTCTCATCGACACGAACGGGAAGGACATATTTAAGAAATACGAGCTTAGTGAGCACACGTTTGAAATCGTTTGTGCCGAATACCGGCCCGAATTTCAAATCTGTATGCTGCATCTTGATCTCGAGCAGATGATGGAGCCCGTGTTGGATATTGGATGTGGCCATAGCGGGAAGCTGGTCAATTACTTGAGAGCGAACGGGATCGAAGCCTACGGCATGGATCGGATGGTGGAAGACAATGGCTGGTTCATGAACCGGAACTGGTCTGACACGAAATTTCCAGATAATCATTGGGGTATGATGATCTCGCATATGGCCTTCTCGAACCATTTCGGACATCATTTGTATCGCAAAGACGGGAAATACCGGGAATACATGACTAAATTCACAAACATGCTTCACTCTCTCAAAGTCGGAGGCAGCTTTGTATACACGCCCCAAATCCCCTTTTTAGAAGATGTCATCATGACTTCAGAACGGTTCCGTGTCATTAAGCACGGGGCGGTAACGACGGCGATCATGAAAACGGAATAGAACGTAAAACGGACAGCCTTTCCTACGTCCTACTTATGGCCGTCTGCAGCGGCACTTGGACATCATCGGGGTAATGGATTCGGCTCGATTGTCACAAATAAGCGGCACTCCTCGTTATATGTGCACCTTAACGGAAACCGAGCATTTGCTGCTTCGGGTTTAGTCCAGCGCAAGCTGTCATGTGGCTGCAAAAATGGGGAATTCATTTTATTATTGCCGGGAAACGGGACTGGGAAATACAGAAATGGGCATGGGATAGTGCCCGTCTTCAATAGAAAGGAATGGGAGCGTAATGGAGTGGAACGAGCTATTTACGCAATATAAGCCGCTGCTCTTCACCTTGGCGTATCAGTTGACCGGAACGGTCGCTGATGCGGAAGACGCCGTACAGGACGTATTTGTTAAAGTCCACAACGTTGATCCCGAACGATTGGCGGAACAACCGAAAGCATATCTCTGTAAAATGACGATCAATTGCTGCCACGATCTGCTCCGGTCAGCGCGAAAGAAGCGAGAGCTGTATTTTGGGTCGTGGCTTCCTGAACCGCTGCCTTTGCCGGAATCCGACCTGTCGGAAAGATTGATTCGCAAAGACTTGCTATCGTACGGCTTGCTCGTGCTGCTGGAGCGGCTGACGCCTGCGGAACGGACTGTGTTTGTGCTAAGGGAGGCGTTCGAGTTCGAGTATACAGACACTGCCGAACTGCTCAGCAAGACCGAGGCGAACTGCCGCAAGCTTCTCAGCCGGGCAAGGGAGAAGATGGTGGCATTACGATACCAAGGGCGATTGGTACTAGGTCAGGAGTAAGGAAATCTCTTGAAAAGAAAGAAGTAATTATTTGAGTGATGTTCGCGCTCTCCGCGGGCAGTTCAATCGTAAGGTGAAAGAGGTAGTCTATGATGGAGGACAATTTTGATAATTCGTAATTCCTGCTGGCGCCCATAAAGACCATGATTCTCAATCGCAAACGGAGAATTATAATATAGATGATTTATGTGCTTCTTCTTTGCTTGGAGGCGAATAGTCTCTTCTCCAAAGAGGGGAAGTTTATGTCAATATACACCGGTGAAATCAGAATCCATTCGTCTTCTCGAACTTATAAATCTTTCCTAACACGAAAAAAACTAAAGGAAGGAAATTGTCCCTCCTTTAGTCTCTTGTTACGCGAGTAAATTAATAACAATAATAGCTAACAGAACAAAAATGACGACAAAAATGATTTTATAGCCAGCTTGGAGATGTGTGTTGTTTTTCTTCTTCTTCCAATAAATAAATGGGTATGCGAGAGATATCAATATGATTAATGATGATACTATAGTTGCTAATGTAGTAGACATAGGTTGTTCTCCTTGCGAGTTACTCGATTATAGAGGATTAATAGAGAATACCGCCAACCAAGTTACTCCAGCATAAACACCATTTCCATTGTTGTTGGCACTAAACCGTGTAGCCAACAACCAAAAGTATCCAGATGTTGCAGCCGTAAAACCTGATATAGCTGGAAGCCAAGCTGTAGCGCCTGTAATAATAGCCCCTCCAGCAGCAACTGAATTATAGTAATCAATGGCTTCTAAAGTTTGTTGATTTGTAAAATAACGATGATATCCCCACCAATAATAAGTCCATTGGCCGTATACAGTGGTGGGAGTGAGAGCCTCATTATCAATACTCAAATCCTTGTTAATAACAATGGAATCCTTTTCGACTAAAGCATTGAGTTCATCAAAGTGCTTTTGCAGGTTTGTTAAATTGTATTTGTCGTAAATACTCTCTGGAACATCCTTAAATTGAATTTTTCCTTCCTCTGTTACATCCACATAAGGCTTGATAATATCAATTACATTTTCGGGAGAAACTGGTTTATCCAGACTTTGAGCAAAAGCACCGGGTGCAAGAATTACGAAAAGCATTAACATCGAGCATAATACCAATAACGTTTTTTTCGAACTCCATCACCTCTCAATACAATTTATGGGCTTACGGGATGAATATTATCATACACACAATGGAAACAATATCCTAAAAAGTTAATTAGTCCAAAATGCCTAGTAGATGTAGCATATACGACAGAATAAGGCAATAATAGCCATGACCAAGAGAGTTATGGTACCGGTAATGATTCGAGAAATCATCGCTCGCCTACTTGGGTCAGTCTCGCGAATGCTGCACGTCAGCAGTGTATCCGGATGGACGGGGAGCTGTATCGGACCTGGCCAGACGTTCTTTTATGTGCCTGGTTGATTCGTCAGATTGGCCCGGTTGAAAGAATGAAGAACCAGGTTTACCGGTTAGCATGATAACAATGAGGAAGTTGTACGGGAGGACATGGATCCGTTAGGAGCCATGTCCTTTTTGCCGTGCCATGCACGTTCGATGAAGGCAGTTTCTCTTCTGACAACCAACGTGCCGGCGATGGAAAATAGGTTATGCCTTGTATCTTCGAATGCTTTGTGAAAGCCTCTTGCAGCACGATCTTCTGCATTCCCTCATCCCCGTTCAAAATCTTAGAGAAACCGGCCACGAAGGCCCACCACCCCTAAAGCCCAAGCGATCCAGAGCCTCTAACCGGTAAAACCGGAAAGTTGCTCTAGGTTCCATTGGGCTTTTTGCTGCGCTTGCGCTCCGCAACCGCGGGTACCCGGTGGCGTGGGAAGGGCGCCAAAAAAGGAATGCCGGCAGCTGCCGGCTTTGATCGGAAATGGATCTGGCCGAGCACCGAACGGTACGCTCATCCATCGTCGGTGAAGCATGGGTGGACCGATTCGTGGAAGCGGTAGTGAAAGAAGACGTGCCAACGATTCTAACCCTGCTGTCCGAAGATGCCATCCTCATCTCTGATGGCGGCGGCAAAGCAACAGCGGCGAGCCATCCGATCCAGACACGGGATCGCATCATCCGCTTCCTGCTTGGCCTGACCCGCAAAACGGTTCATAGCAAGGCCAACTCACCATGGAGCGAACCTCACTCAATGGTCAGGTTGGTCTCGTCATTCGCAACGGCGCTGTGATTGACACAGTCATCCTCTTTCATACCGCTAAGGGAATTGCGCAGCGGCTCTATTTCATCCGTAATCCGGATAAGCTGGCACGCATCGGTCAGTAAATGCGGCACTGCAACGGAAAGGCTTCTCAAGCGGCAGCGATGATTATAGGCAGCATGCCCTTGATACTCCTTTCCGAGCATCTGCCGCGTTTAACCTTATATAGACTTCCTCAATTCAGACATCCCCAAGAGCAAGGATTGTACCATTCCTCCAACGGTTTTTACTTATCAGTCTCATATATACTCTCTCCATGCAGTCCAGACAGTTTCAGAAACAACATAATTACGCACCATATGCCCCATTGGAAAACATACAGCGGAATCTGTCACTCAGACGGCTAAAAGCGTTCAGACTGTATTTTGTCCAATGGAATCCGGCTGTTTTACAGCGATTGGTGCAGATGGAGTGTGAACCATTGGACAAATTCCAATGAAAGCGACCTTGAAGTGATATACCTCGCTGTTTCATTGGACAAAATCCAATGAAGAATGGGATAAAAAAAAGGTGGGGGCGGTCTGCCCTTCAACCTTAGAGTCATATGACATTAACTCCTTCCACTCCCCCACGTCCGATGATCAGATTGCATCCATGCTGTTTCACTTCCGCCCTGTCTGTTCTTTGGCTGTACATGCCGGTGTATAAGCAACCTATTTCGAGATTATTTACCCTTATTTTATCTTTATCACGAATGAGTAGTCCTTTTTGCTTTTTCACACGTCTGATTGATTTACGTTATCCAACAAAAAGACCCACGGGGCAATAATCCACTTCCCCATGGGCCACAAATTCGTATATATGATACCGTGAGCTTCTTAATCCATGTCTAAGCGCCGAACTGTGCGTGGTGCAAACGGCTGTACATACCGCCAACGGCTAAAAGTTCTTCATGTGCTCCTTGCTCCGCAATGCCCTGCTCCGTCACAACGACGATACGGTCCGCATTGCGGATCGTTGCCAGCCGGTGAGCGATGACGAGTGTCGTGCGCCCTTTAGACAACTCGGCCAGCGATTGCTGAATCGCCGCTTCCGTCTCGGTATCAAGCGCCGATGTCGCTTCGTCTAGAATGAGGATCGGCGGATTTTTCAAGAACATCCGCGCGATGGCAAGCCGCTGCTTCTGTCCGCCAGAGAGCTTCACGCCCCGATCGCCGATAATCGTCTTCATGCCTTCCGGCTGTGACTGGATGAAATCCGCGAGCCGCGCCCGGCGAGCCGCTTCCCATATTTCCTCATCGCTCGCGTCCAGCTTCCCGTACGCGATATTTTCCCGAATCGTGCCAGAGAACAGGAACACATCCTGCTGCACGATACCGATCTGCTTGCGCAGCGACGCCAGCTTGAACTCTCGAATATCGATGCCATCGACCGAGATGCTGCCCTTATTCACGTCGTAGAAGCGCGGCAACAGACTGCACAAGGTCGTCTTCCCCGCTCCTGACGGACCGACGAACGCAACCGTCTCCCCTGCCCGAATGTTCAGGCGGATATTGTTCAAGACAGGCTTATCCTGATCGTAGCCGAACGATACGTCCTTGAAGCGAATGTCGCCGCGCAGGTGATCTACTTCCACTGCATTCGGCGCTTCGGCCACATCTGGTTCCGTGTCGAGAATTTCGACGTAACGCTTGAAGCCGGCGATCCCTTTCGGATAGCTCTCAATGACCGTGTTAATCTTCTGGATTGGCCCTAGGAACACGTTCGTCAGCAGGATGAAGGCGAGAAACTCGCCGTAGCTCAACTCGTTCTGAATGACGAACCAAGTCCCGCACAACAGCACGAACACGGTTACGATCCGCATCAATATGTAGCTAATCGAGGTGTTCCATGCCATGATTTTATAGGACAGAAGCTTCGTCAGCCGAAAGCGCCCATTGTTCTTAGCGAACAAGTCTTTTTCATAGGGCTCGTTAGCAAACGCTTGAACGACGCGAATGCCGCCAATGCTATCTTCGACCCGTGCGTTGACATCGGCCAGATCGGACATCATCCGCCGGAAGGCGCCCATCATCTTCCGATTGAAGTATAGCGCCAGCCACAGGAGAAACGGCACAACGATAAACGTCAGCACAGCCATCTTCCAATTGATCCCGAGCATTAGTCCAAATGCGCCAAGCAGCGTCATGACGGCGATGAACAAATCCTCCGGCCCATGATGCGCCACTTCGCCGATTTCCAACAAATCGTTGGATATGCGGGACATCAGCTGTCCGGTCTTATTGTTGTCGAAGAAGCGGAACGACAGCTTTTGCAAGTGGTCGAACATTTTTTTCCGCATGTCGGTTTCAATGTTGATGCCGAGCATATGACCCCAGTACGTAACGACAAAGTGAAGTACCATATTGATGAGATAGATAGCTAGTAAACCGAGACACGCCCACAAAATCCATTTCCAATTCCCCGTCGGCAACAGCTGGTCAACCACTTTGTTGACGGCAAGCGGGAAGCCGAGCTCCAGCAGCGCGGCAATGACCGCGCAGGAGAAATCAAGAATGAACAAGCTTCTATATGGACGGTAATAAGCGAAAAAGCGCCTTAACAAAAACAATCCCTCTTTTCTGTTATGTATCATGTAAAATGAGCAGAGTCTTCAGCCGTCAGGAGCACACATCCATTAACATGATATCGATACTCATTTTCATATGAAATTGTAGTCTACGATCTTCTGCGGAGACAATGGACAATCTTCATGCTTTTTTTGTACAAACTCAAGTCGGGGGATCAAGCGAGCGCCTGCAGCACATCATCTATTTTTTTGCGATGCGAAATAACACCATAATTCATCCACGTCAAAAAATCAACCTCATATACGCACTGATTCCGTACCGCAGGCAACTTCCGCCATAATGGATGGTCCAAGAGCTTCCGTTCCTCCCCGTCTATGGACGACTCCTGCTTCTCGAACGTAATGAACAAATGATCGGCGTCAAGCTGATGCAGCCATTCAAGCGGCAAGTCGGCCCTTCTCGTTCCGTGTGTCAGCTGCTCCACGAGCGGGTGCGGCGTCAGTCCTAAAGATCCGTATAACACGGGACCTGTATACCCCATGTCGGCTCCGCCATACAAGGCGATACCGTTCGAAGTGATCCGCAGAACCGCGATCGATTGTCCTTTGGCAGTCCGGCTTAAGATGCTCTTAGCAGCGGCAGCTTCACTCTCATACTGGGCAATTACTTCCTCCGCTCTGTCCGCCTTCCCGAACCAATCGGCCATCGTTCTCAGCGACGAACGCCAATCCTCGCTAATCCTTGCCAATTGATAGGTCGGCGCATACGGCTCGAAGTTCGTTCGATTCATTCCCCCATCGATCATGATGATGTCCGGCTCGTATTGCGACAACACTTCGTATCGGCCAGACGAGACGTCGAATACAGGAGTCTCATCCAGACCGAGGTAATCCTGCTTGCCCCATAAGGAATGCGAGCATTGTACGACAGGCGTAATGCCGAGCGCTATCAGAAAATCCTCCAAATATGGGGAGATGACCCGGATATCGTCGCGATGCATGAGTCTATACCGGGTGGGCGTAATACCGACCGTCTGTGTAAAGCGGCGATTGAAATAATACTCATTGCTGAATCCCACTTTGAGCGCAATGTCATGGAGCCGGTCTTCCGTGCACAACAGCAGCTCTTTGGCCCGACTCATGCGCAGCTCATTGAGATAATCAAGAGGAATCGTGCCGGTTAATTGTTTGAACAGACGCGTATATTGCCATCGGCCCACCTTCGCTTCCGTCGCCATCTGATCCACGGTCATCTGCTCGCAGAAACGGTGACGCAACCGCTCGATCGAGAGCGCAACGGCTGCACGCGTGTCCGTCTGATCCGCGCCCGCCACATTATTTTCCAGTATATGTGCGATCAACTCTTGAAACCGGACATAGTTCTGAAAGGAACCTATTTCATCACTCTCATACCGGAAACGATAGATGGACTCGATCAGCTCGATATACCAGGAGAAAGGATGAAGCTCCACCTCTCCCTCGCACGGAAATGTCGGAGCTTCGTCATTGCTGGCGCTATGCAATTCTCCGCCTGACCCTAATGTCCGTAGAATTTCAAAAGCCACACAGTAGTATTCAAGCGCAGCTTCGCTGTCTTGTTCGATAGACACCTTCATGTCAGGAGTCAGAATGAAGCCTTTCCCACGTTCCAAGCGGCACCATGTTCCATTGATATTCAGGCGCCCTTCTCCCGCTGCAATCGCTAGAATCGAGTATTGGGCAGCCATGAGTGTGCCTGGTTCATAGTTCAGAAGCTGAACATAGTAACGAATATCCGTCAACGCATAAAATAAAGAACGCCGTGTGATCGGCTTTATATCCTGTTCGTACATACGTACCACCCTAAACTGATAATGATTATCACTATTACATTCTATATTAAAAAAAGAAGCCGTTCAATCATTATTGAACAGCTTCAAGATACTGAGAGACTCTTTTGAGGTTGAAAGCGCAAGAAACTCACATTGATTCTTGCGCTTGCTGTTTGTTGCTTGTTCTGAGCACCCATACGATTAATAGGCTCAACAGAAGCACGCAGAACACGTACGGATACGTCACATGTGCTGCGTATAACATGGTTCCGGCAAGCGGTCCGAGGAATGCCCCGCCCCCTTGAACCGAAGCGATGTAAGAAGCGACGCTTCGCTGCTCATGATCGAGCACCGCCAACGAAGCCCCTGCACTATAGCCGAGCATCGTAAAGCCGATCCCGATTCCTAATACCGTAAACCCTACGAACGAATGATGGATGAGCGTCAACAAACCGATCAGCCCTAAGCCAACGCACGATAATCCGACAGTCAGCAAGCGTTTCGGCTGCCATTTCAAGTATTTGCTAATCAGGATTTGCGATGCAACCACCATCACCCCAGAAATGGCCAGCCCTGCTCCGATAAGCTGCGTCGCACGCTGTGGATTATAGTCCAGCCGATCCTGCACATAGAAGCCGATCGTCACCTGAACGATGTTCAGCGCGGCGGATAGCGCCAAGCCAATCCATAAAAAGAGACGAATCCGCGCGTCATTGGGTGAAAGCGCGGCTGAGTGACGTCGCACCTCTCCCTCCGGCTCGTCGGGAATGAACAACAGCAGCAGGATAGCCACTGCGAGTAGAAGCGCCGCAGCCGCATACATCGGAGCGGTCAAGCTTACTACCGCAAGCAGTCCCCCAAGCGCCGGACCCAATACGAATCCAAGTCCGTTCGCCGCGCCGAACAGTGCCATGCCCTGGGTGCGGGTCTGCTGCGTCGTCCACCCCATGACATACGCCTGCGCCTTGGCGGGAATTCCGCCGAAGAAGAATCCTGCTAAGGCGCGCAAGCAGAAGAAAATCCAAAAGAGGGTCGACGGGTTGGTCACGAGCCGAGTGGCATAATCGGCGAGCAGACCAAAGCCGGCCAGCGTAACCACATAGACGAGCATAATCGATACGAGCATTTTTTTGCGGCTCATGAATGTCTTTTTCCCCCAAAAAAACCCTCCCAAGAGCCAACAAATGCCCGATACCGACACTAATATTCCCGATTGAATCTCGCTTAGCCCCAACGTACGGGATAGTGGGCCTATGATAGGATTAAATGTCGCAATCGAGATCATGCCGCATAAGACGATAAGAAACATAATTGAAAACTTGTATTTCAATTCCATTCTCCCTTTCTCAACAGATAACGACTTACGTTCTTAGGAACATATCTTACTATTCATCTGATCGCGCATCTACCTGTTGACGGAGTCCATTGCTGGTTAACGGGAGAATCTATTTTCATAGTTTCATTTCTCGTGGCATTATTGGTATAATAAGGATAAATACATGGTGAATGTGGGGAAACGAAAATGAAAAACACTGGCATGATACGAGCGTTGGATATGCTTGGTAGGATTGTCATTCCGGCCGAAATCCGGATGACACGCAACATTGAAATTGGCGACCCTGTAGAGTTTTTCATCAGTGAGGACAACGTAATTGTAATACGAAAATACAAGTCCACGGAATGCACCTTCTGCCGCGGGCTCGACAACGTGATTTACTATAAAGAACAGTTCGTCTGCCAGTCCTGTATCACAGATTTAAAGCCGTCTTTCCATCCGCATGAGGACATCACTACACCACTTCCAGAATTGCCGCAATCAACACGCAAGAACACAAAAGCGTCGGAAATGAAGCAACGGCTGCAGCAAGCGATGCAGCAGTATCCTAATGCCAACCAGAAAGACCTGGCCCTAATGTTGGGAGTCAGCGCAAGCCGGATCAGCCAGCTCAAGAAAGAATTGAACGCTCACGAATAAGGCTGTAGACAATAGCAAGAGCTCCTTCGTATTCCATTTACGAAGGAGCTCTGTTTTTTCCGCAAACAATCATATTTGAGTTTTGGGAATGCTCGACAATACAATTCATTTTACTTGCCGAGATGCTCCTTGATTGCCTCGAGGCCAGCGATCTGCCCAAGAAAAAACGTATCGCCGACGAGTGTATCAACCGAATAGACTTGATTGTTTTTCACCGCTTTAAGGTTCTTCCATACCGGATTATCCGTCCAGATGTTGATCATTCCTTGCGGATCATCCGGATTCATCTGTCTGCGGTTCTCCGCGATGAATATATGGTCGGCGCCAAATTCACTCAACGCCTCGATGCCGATCCGCCCGCCGATTTTCCCGTCTTCCGGCAATCCCTTCACTGGCGTCAAGCCGATGTCCTCATAAAATATCGGGAAGTTTTTCGGATGGATGACGGTAAAATCTTTCCCGTTAGATACTAAAAATAGCGCCGTTTCCCCTTGATGCTTGGCGGCTGCAGCCGTTGCGTCCTGCTTCAGCTTGTTGAATTCGGCGATCACTTCCTTCGCCTTTTCTTCTTTGCCTACGAGCTCCGCAAATTTCATTAGACGGGACGGTGCGTCGAGCGAGTAATCGATCACGACGGTATCAGCCATCTTGTTGAATTCTTCAAATCGGTCGGCCTTGCCTGTACTGCTGATGACAATGAGATCAGGCTCCATCTCCAGCAGCGTCTCCAGATTCGTTTTGCCGCCCAGATCGGTTACCTTTTTTCCTGCTGCATATTTCGCAAATATCGGCGATTTATCTTTCGTTCCGAAGCCTTCTGACACGATCGGGGATTCGTCCAGCACAAGCAAATAGTCTGTCGCCATAATGTCGACGCTGGCGATTCTATCCGGCCTCTTCTTCAGAACGAGCTCGCCTTTCACATGTTGGATCATACGCGGGAAAGCCGATTGCTCTGGCTGTGCTGGTTCATCAGACTGCTGAACCGTGTTCGCCGGTGTCTCACCAGCAGCACCTTGTTGCGTCCCCCCGCCGCAAGCTGTTAATACAGACGAGGCGAGCAGAACCGATAGTATACTTGCTATCCATTTCGATTTTTCCATGTTTTTCGAACCCCTTTACGAATATATCTGTGTGAAAAATGACCGTTCCAGCTTCCCTATCTACCTGAGCGCATCAGCAAGTAAATAAAGTAAGGACCGCCCAATAACGAGATGACCACGCCCGCGGGAACTTCCGTATATTCCATCAGACTGCGGCCGATTGTGTCTCCGGCCAACACGAGCAAGGCGCCGACTCCCGCCGTAATGGGCAGCATGTATTGATGCTGCGGACCAACCAATCGTCTGGCGATATGGGGCCCAAGCAGCCCGACGAACCCGATGCCTCCGCCGATAGCTACAGAGGAGGCGGCCAAGCCGACCGCTGCGGTGATCAGTATAAGCCGCTCCTTGTTAATCGATACTCCAAGGCTGCTGGCAAGCTGTTCGTTCAAGCTAAGCATGTTCAACACTCGCGCTTTCCAGTACACGATCGGCAGCAAAATGACGATCCAAGGCAGAAGAGCCAGGACAAACTCCCAGTTCGAACCCCATAGCGATCCCATTTGCCAGGTCACGACAAATTCGAGATTGCGCGGGTTCAACTGCAACGTCAAAATAATACTGGCGGAGCTGAAGCCGGCGCCTACCGCAATGCCGGTCAACAGCAGACGAGTAGGTGAAATGCCGTGCCCTTTTTTATAAGACAGCATATAGATGATGGCTGCTGTCACCCCTGCCCCAATCAGGGCTAAGAAGGGCATGAAGAATGGAGGGGCAACTTGCGCAGTCGGGTAGAACGATACAAACAACAGGACGGCTAGTCCGGCACCGGAGTTAATTCCGAGAATCCCTGGGTCGGACAAGCCATTGCGCGAAATCCCCTGCAGAACAGCACCCGATACCGCCAACCCCGCCCCCATCAACACAGCGATGATCATTCGAGGCAGTCGCAGGTCAAATAACACGATATTTTGTTTTTTCGAACCTTCGCCAATCAACGTCTGCCATATTTCATACGGTGCAATGCTATACCGTCCTGTGTTCAGGCTGATGATAAAACCAATCAGCAGCAGCAGTGCGAACAACATGATGAGCCTGATACTCCGCTTTCTTCGTGCTTGGGCGAACAGATGTGGATTCATTACAGTTCCCTCCGTTCCTTACGGGCCAGATAAAGAAAGAAAGGAACACCTATGACCGCAATAATGGACCCGAGCGGTGTCTCATAGGGAAGAGCGATCAATTTTGCTCCCATATCGGCGTAGACGACCAGCGCTCCCCCCAATATAGCGGAGCAAGGAATAATCCAGCGGTAATCGACTCCGACCAAGAACCGGGCCAAGTGCGGAATAATAAGGCCAATAAAGCCAACACCTCCAACCGTAGAGACCGAAGCGCCTGCCAATATCATGACGACGAAAGTGCCAATGCCTTTAATCAACCCCGTCCGCTGGCCAAGTCCCGCTGCCACATCTTCCCCCAAGCTCAGTATCGTGATGGAACGGGAAATGAGCATGGCCACAAGCAGTCCGCCAATAATCCACGGCAGCATGACGGAAACTTGAAACCATTCAGCAGTTGAAATGCCGCCCGCCGTCCAAAAGGCCAAGTCATAATTGATTTGAAAAAGCAATGTCAATGCCTGACTGAGCCCCGTAATAAGCGAGCCAACGACCGCTCCGGCCAATACCAGCTTCAGTGGAGATAGCCCGCCACGGGACATGAAGGCAATGCCGTATACGAGTAATGCACCTAGTCCCGCCCCGATGAACGAGAACAGAATGATATACTTGAAAGGCAGCCATGGCACGAACGCGAACACCAGCACGAGAACAAAGCCAGCTCCGGCGTTGATGCCAAGCAAGCCGGTATCGGCAATCGGATTGCGGGTCATCCCCTGCATTATCGCGCCTGCGACGGCAAATGCCGCACCTACCAATGCGCCGGCCAGCGCGCGCGGCATACGCAGCTCCCGTATAATGACATGGTGGTCGTTCTGTGCATCGTAAGCGACGATCGAATTCCAGACCGTGCCGAATGTAATGTTGGCGACCCCCGTTACAATGGAGGCACCGATACCAATCACGATAAGGAACAGGCCGGCACAAATAATAACGGTCGCTGCCCACGGACGGGTTCGAAGGGGTGTGTGATGAGGCAGCGTCTTCAATAGGGTCATCGGAATTCCAATCCTCCATCATGGTCAATCAATGAATCTGAGTTGAAATTGATATTCATTATCAATATTATTTTTGCAGAAATCACTAGAAATTGACATAGCCAAACCTGCTTTTTTTGTTGTACAATCCTCCACTTGTTGCATCCGCAAAATGGATAAGCGCTTCATCCAGCGCCTGTACATGACCGAGCGCCGAATAATGGAACCACGGATATATGCCGGTAAGATGGATATTTCCCTGCAACGGAATTTCACCGCGCCAAGCCTGCCCCTGATCGCGAAACAGTAAAATATGATCCGCACGGAATTCATTCAATTGTTCCAGCTTGCATAGATCGGTGAACGTAAAGCCGTACGTGCTTTCAGGCGCGTTCAATTGCAGCTCACCGTACAGAAACTTTCCGATTTTCCGTCGATTCGCGCCAAACACTCGGACGCCCTGATTCGATATCCGTGCGGCGAGCACCGTTTCATTGCGCATTTTTTTGCGGATGCGCCGCTGTGCCGCTGCCGTTTTCAAATCATAATAAAACAACCATTGCTCCGCCACTTCCTCTACTCCGATGATCGCTGCAAGTTGGGTGAAATGCTCGCGCCAAGTGAATGGCTTAAACGTAATGAAGTGAGTTGGCGCGATAGCAGCCAATTCGTCATGCCATTCCGCCGCATGATCGGTTCCGATGATGAAGTCGGGTTCTTCCCTGCGCAATTTGTCGAGATTGAACTCCCCTGCCGTATTGCGCCGATAGGGAGACTTGTGATCGCAATCATTCCACAGCGGCACAAGCTTCTCCGCCGGTACGCCCAATGCAAGGAGATTCCCGAATAAAGCAGGATGGATCACGGCTATTTTCTTGCTCAGCGATTTCACGTAGTGGGATGGAGAGAGTCCTGTCGTTTTTTTGAATGCGCGGCTAAAATAACAAACGTCGTTATAGCCAACCATTTGCGCCACATCCTGAATTTTCATTTTTTCTGACAACAGCAGACGGCGCGCTTGCTCCACTCTCTTATGGGTAATGTATTGCAGCGGACTGAGAGAAGTATATTCTTTGAATTGTTCATAAAAGGCGCTGGATGTCATTCCGGAAAATCTCGCTATCTCTTCTACCTGAAATTGTTCGATAAAATGCTTATCCATATGCTCCCGAATATTTCGCAGCACCGCCTTCGTATTCGGTTGGTTCTCCGTTCGCGACACCCCGGACAAGATCAACTGCCAGAGCTCTTGAAACCGGATTTGCAGCAAAATAGAATCAGACGGTTCATTGTGCCAGCAGCGGAACAACTCATCCATCCGGTGATGTGCAATCGAGAGCGGATGAACTTGCATTCTACCCTGCAGCGGCAGGGTGGTGTCTGTGATTCGCCAATTATCCCCGTCTCTGAATCCTCTTGCTGCGGCAAATTCAATACAATACACCGCAGCAGATTCGGTAAGCAGCTCAAATGAAATGCTGCCTGTTCCGGGGGCAAGCGCGATAAGCTCCCCCTTGTCCAGCATGTCGCTCGAATGCGCGTCATGAATGATTGCTTTTCCTTCCGTCATCAGAATGATGCGGTGCTGATGTTCAGTGACAGCTTCAATCGATTTCATTGCGGAAGAAGCAGTAAACAACTGTACATTGATGATGTCAAACACATTGGGCATTGTATCGGGCCGTTCCATAGCATCCTCCCATTATCACTAGCCATTCAGTTATCAATTGATAATCATTCTCACAATTGATTGTATGGGCAATTGAGAGGGCTTGCAAGATGATAAAAAAAAAGAGAGCTGTCCCAAAAGCAGATAAATCACTTGAGGGATAGCTCGGTTCATTGTTTCCTGCGGTCGATGCGGATTTCGAGATCAGCTATTTCTCGCGTCACGGCCTGAAGACTCTCCGGTCCGAATAGCTGTTCCATATGATATACGCCGTGCGGGAAGGAGGAGCCATATACGGCATTAGCTGCAAATACTGCGACTCTGGCTGTAATTTCGGCTTCATTTTTTCCGTGCAAGAAGCACTCGACCCATGCATCCTCCCCTGCCTTGCAGCCCCGGGCATCGATTTTGACGGCAAACGTCTCTTCCCCGATGCGCATCATACCGAAGCTGCGAACGACCGCGCGGCGAATCCATTCTACTTTCAATAAGCTGAACATTTTCGCTGCCCTTGCTCCGGCGAACAATGCCGTCACCGCAGCCGAGTCGAAGCAGAGCCGCGTGGATACGGTCGGCACGCCGAGCGTGCGGGGAAGCGTCTGTTGATCCGAAAAATTAAACCGGTAAGCGGCTCTGCGCCCCCAATCGGCTCCGAAATCTATATGCTTCCCGTCCGTGAAGCTAGCGACCGTAATCGGTCGTCCATCTTGTATGACTTCGAAGCTCGTGTTCAGGTTATTCACCGTCCACTCGATAGCGGCTTGACCGTGCTGGTCTCCCATCCCGAGCATAATGGATATATCGATCGACTTCGTCTCATCCATCAGCTGTTGAGCTTGCAGAGCCATCAAATTCGTCAAGCCT
Organism: Paenibacillus sp. OSY-SE; assembly: GCF_000283315.1. Classification (NCBI taxonomy): domain Bacteria; kingdom Bacillati; phylum Bacillota; class Bacilli; order Caryophanales; family Paenibacillaceae; genus Paenibacillus; species Paenibacillus sp. OSY-SE. The sequence goes on from NZ_ALKF01000141.1 coordinate 18,502, forward strand.
GGCGCAAGACCAACACTCAGGATAGCCGTAGCGCCATTCGCCGCAGCTTCTTCCTGCCTTTGCTCCACCTGGGCAAGAAAGGCGCGGTTCGCTGATACATCTACATAATGCGTGCCGCTGTTGAAGCAGGACCGGACGAAAGCGGTATCCGACTGATCCAGGCACATAATAACGAGCTTGGCGCGAGCCAGCATGTTGGGATCGGCTGCCTCTTGGACGTTTAGCTTTAAGGGCTTCACTTTGCCGGAGGTTGACCGGCAGAACTGCTCTGCACGTTCAACATTGCGGCCCGCCGCATACACCTTGCCAGGATATAAGTCGCCCAATTCCTTGCAAATCATTTTCCCCACATGACCGTACCCGCCAACTACTACAATGTTGTCCTTCATCGTTGTCTCCATCCTTTATTCTGCTTTTACGGCAAACCATCCATCGATCAAATAAGAGCCAAAATAGCGCGTGACCTGTGTGAAGCCTGCTTCCTCCAGCAGCTCCGCAACCATCGATGCAGGCACCGGATCGCTGCCATGGCCGATAGAGTCTGCGAATTGCTCCCATTCCTGAAGGGGGATGCCATGCTCAAGCATGTGGCTTTTCCATGCCAGCATCTGTACAGCAAATGCCTCTGAATTCGGATTTCCGTTCAACGAGGCCAAGAACAACGGCGCTCCCGGCTTCAGATGTTCGGCTATACGGCACAGCAGCTCCCGCTTCTGCGACAAGCCTTGGACGAAATGAAGCACAAGCATGCAGGTGGCCGCATCGTATCGTTGAGCCTGTGCGAGCCGAGCAATTGTGCCCTCGATGAACGACACTCGATGTCCAAGCGTGGCCCGATCGACACGAAGCTGCGCCACATCGAGCATGCGCGCAGACGGATCGAGGCCTGTAAACAGCCAGCTCTCATGTCTGCTGCCGAAGGTGATAATCTCCTGCCCCCCGCCTGCGCCGACAATCAGAACTTCGGCCGGATCGTTGCCGCTCTGCAGCTGCGCGGTCATAAGACGGTCGGTCATGTCGTACAGCAAGTGATAGCCTGGTATTTTTATAGAAATGGTCTCCACATACCGATGTACGTCCGGATCATCCCAGCTCATCGGAGATTGTGAGTGATTCATCATCATCGCTCCTGTCATTTCAGCTTTCCAACTACTTGCGCTTCCTGTACACTTACAATAAGAATTATTCTCAATTATACCGATGCAGAGCAGAAGCACCATCCCACTATTCTGGGATTGTTAAGCGATGATCGAGAGAACGCAGCAGAGGAGATACGACATGGACGCGAAGATGGATTCAGTCACACAGAAGCTGTTGACTCTGGCGGAGAGCTCTGCTTCTTCACAACAATACAGGATGACGATGTTGCAGTATTTGCGCGAGGCGGTGCCCTTCGCGGGCGCATGCTGCACCGCTGTGGACCCGCAGACATTGCTGTCTACAGGGGCCATTACTGAAGAAGGGGTAGAAGCGATTCATCATAGTCTGTTCGAACATGAATACATGCGCGAGGTCGAGGATTTCAACTCTTATCATACATTGGCGAGAGCATCCGATCCCGTCGCTACATTGAGCGAAGCGACGGAAGGCCGCTTGGAACAAAGCGCACGGTACCGGAATATTTTGCTCCCCGCCGGCTTCAAGGATGAAATGCGGGCTGCCTTGGTGTGCGAAGGGGCTTGCTGGGGTTATTTAACGTTATACCGCCGTCATGAGCATCCTTTATTCGAAGAGACTGAGCGTGCCTTCATCTCTTCCCTCGTCCCGTCCATGGCCCGCTTTATGCGTAAGGCAAGCTTGACGGTACCGGCTGAGGATGAAAAATGGAAGGGTTCGGAACCGGGGATATTGCTCCTCTCCGAGCAGCTGCGCCCTATCTCTTCCAATGCAACGGCCGATCATTGGCTCTCCCTGCTGCAAGAGTGGGAACGAATCGGCCAGCAGACCCTGCCGCGCCCGGTGCGTGCAGTCTGTTCCCGTGCGCTAGCAGAGACAGACGCCGTCCCCCCCGAGCGAACTTCCTTGGCGAAGGTCTGCATTCGGATGCCTGACGGCCCATTTGTCACGATTCGCGCCAGCAAGCTTAAGGGATCGGACGCTTCCATCCAACTGGCCGTCTGGTTCGAACCCGCCACAGCGTCCGATATCCTGCCGCTCATCGCAGAAGCGTATGAATTGACGGTACGCGAAAAAGACATTCTCATGCTGGTAGTAAGAGGCTGTTCCACCGCCGAGCTTGCCAAGACGCTTCATATTTCTACCTATACAGTGCAGGACCATTTAAAATCGATATTTGCCAAAACGGGCGTTACCAGCCGCAGAGAGCTTACCTGGCACATGCTCTCCCGGTTCAGTCTGCATCCGGACATGTAAGGCAACCTACCGGCGCGCGCGGAAATAACTCAGCTTCGCGCCGACCGTCCCGACAGTGACAGGATCGCCGCGGCCTTCTAATAAATATGCGCTTGCCGCGGCAGATCCAAGCTGCATGTTCATAGGTGGCGCCATATTGGACCATGATCACTCCAGCATGCGCAAGTTCTCAACGCTTGATGGAATTCACCACCGCAATCGCGGATATAGCAGCAGCCAGAATATGCTTGGTCTGCCGAAGCTCTGCTTTCGTCATGCACAATACATTGGATTTTGTACAATGGAACAGCACGCATACTTCCTTTCGCGTAGGCTTCATTGAATTTTATGCAGTGCTTTGACACTCATTCAGCACAATCGCTGAAAAAATAGCGAATCCACTGTACATATTACAGTCCACGTGCCGGATAACCGCCGAATGCGTTCGTTTCAATGTATATTTTCCAACGGGGCGTGTTCGCTTTGTCATTAAGGCGGCGAATCCCGCTGCTCAATAACGCCGAGCGAGCTCGCCAGGATTGATGCCATACTTCTCTCGGAATGCTTCGGCGAAGTAGCTCGGATTCGAATACCCGACAGCACAGCTGGCTTCGTTCACATTGACATCCCCTTGCTGCAGCAAGAGGCAGGCCTTCTCCAACCGTTTGCCGCGCAAATAACCGAATACGGTCGTTCCGTACATTTCTTTGAAGCCGACCTTCAATTTATAGTCGTTCATGCCGATCATCCGGGACAGCTCGATGAGAGAGGGCGGCTCCGACATATTCTCCAGCATAATATCTCGCGCTTGCTTAATTCTCTCCACATCGGTTCGCGACAGCTTCGACGACTCTACCCTTCCTTCGAACAAGAATGAGCGAAACGCCAAAGACAATAGTTCCAGCACCTTGCACTCCAGCTCCAGATTCCGGGTATTCGCCGTATTGGCGGATTGAATGATTTGCTTGACGATAACCGAGGCGGACGGCTCGATCGTCTCCCGGAACATGCGGAAAGCCCCCCCGCCGAGAATCTGCTCAAAGCTGATCGAGCGCCTGCCGTTCCCTTCCTCCATGAAGTGGTGAAAGGTCGGCACGGGGATGCCGATGCCGAGCATGACATAGTCTTCGTCTCCGTTCATTTCGAAGCGCGCATCCACATCATTCACGAATTGCAGCGTGCAGCTGTCAGAGGCGGTTTCGTGCCAAGTTCCTGCCAGATGGGTCCGTCTCGTGCCTTGCAAGCAATAGCTCAATTCCACCATGGCCGTCCCGGAAGGAAGGCTGATTGCGCGGTCCCGATGCAGCCGATAATCGGATATGACCACTTCCATATCGAAGCGAGGCACAAAGCGGCGGATCATCCCTTCGCCGATGCGCGAATGGAATGGCAGATGCTCAGTGCGTCCCGCATGCTGCCGCTGCAATGCCAGTTCATCGAAAAAGGTATTGAAGTTATAATGAAAGTCTGTCGTGTTCAATAAATCTCACTCCGTTCCGTCGCTCATGGCGCATGGGATGTCATATATCCCTCCACTTTACTGATAATGATTATCATTGTATTATTTTATATGAAAAAAAGAAGCCGTTCAATCGTCGTTGAACAACTTCTTCGCTTATGAATGACATCTCGCTATATGTTGTGCGGCAACCGTTTCAATCCAGGCTGTTACATCCGGACATTCCATAATGCGATATAAGGTCTACTCAGGATACCCATCTGCGGGCACCACATGATCAAATCCATGGTCGTGTAACATTCGTTACTCTTGCCTTCGCAAGCAATGTGGACAGCTGAGGAAAGACTTCCTGGAATGGTGCGGTAAGTTCCATCCCTTCTTCCTGTATATCTTCAATTTCTACCGTATCTTTGGCCTGAATGAACCAAGTGACATTGGCTCTAATGTCCTTCCAATCGTTATGCTCCAATGCGATTCCATGCTTTGTTACTTATTTCGTAGTATCTGAAGCTGAGCCTATAATTTTAGGTTTCAATCATTTTCAATAACGGCCACCTTTCCAGCCATTTCTTTGCATGAACACGTTCTCTAAAAAAATGTACGTCTTCAAATAACGGACACCTTCTGACATGCATCTGAAATAAATCATCCAAGCCATACGGACTGCAAATCTCTATCTCATTATTACGCCATCTCACTCCTACAGCCGTCGCGGTCTCGGTCCAGTAGCTTAAAGCATGACTTGTAGACTGATAAGGCGCGTTATTATTTCTCAGATGCATCCGTGCCTGATTTTTAACTGACCATTTTTCATTTCCCGTCACTTCGATCAATCGGTTCTCAATGAGGATGTCCGTTGCTTCTGTAATATCCTCCACATTGTAATAGACGACATCGATGTCATTCAGATCGGACATCTCGTATCCGTGCAGCATATCCCAAATCCGGTTGCGAACATATCCTGCCGCAATGTAGCATTCAGGCAAGTTCAAGCTTTCCACTAGCTTCAATTCCTTCAGCAAGTCTGCTTGCGAAAGAAAAAACGACTTGAGCAGTTCTGCATCATTCACTGGCTTGTCCCCCGTCTTGGTTATAATGGATGGTGTATCCAATCTGGTATACAACCCTCTGTAGTTCATATTGTCAGGCAACGAATCAACCAGCCGTATCTCCTCGAGCTCGTACTGGGGCAAAGTATCCATGTCGTGGACCTCAGCAAAACAGACCAAACCTACACTTCGATCAATGGAGCACACTCCATAGGGTGTCAGATCAAATTGAACTGCTCCCGTCTCTTCATACAGTTCCCTGCTTGCCGTATGGAGAACTCTTCCTCAGGCTCTCTCCGGCCGCCTGGCATTTGCTTAAACGTCCCGCCGTTTGTCCTTCATGCCTGCAGCAAATACATCAAACCCGAGCTTTTCATAATAATTGGTTAACTCCTCTGTACAAAAAAGCTCAACATGCAGGTTTTTTTGCCGACTTTTTTCAACTAGCTGCCTCACTATTTCGCTTCCTATCCCCTGGCCCTGATAGTCTGGATGAACGACTAAACCGCACAGATAAGCGTTCATCACACCATCCGATATGATCCGTCCCGTGCCAATCAATGCATCTTCATCATAGGCGCTAATGACAGACCAGCTTTGGACCATCGCCTGATGCAACTGCACCTTGGACAACTTTAGAAATTCGTTCCACCCGAAGCAATCGTATAGACAGTAAATTTGGTCAGGACTTGGCACCTCATCTGTATAGCGAATGTTCATGTCCATTTTCATTTCTCCTCAATCACTCATATGTTTGACAGCCCACACCCTTAAGTCACGACACACATAACTTAATCAATAAAAGCGTAAAGGTGGTAGTTCTATGCCTTCCGTATCCCACTACAAAAAAAGCGTGAAGTACTTGAACAAATTCGTTCGAGTTACTGCCAAGAATGGAAATGTATATACGGGCACAATTGTCAAAGTGGATGACAAAAAAGTATATTTAAAAGTCAATTCAGTGAAACACGCCAAAAAGGTCCATACTTCATTTGTTCCATTTATATTGCCTCTGGTGCTCTTCGATCTTTTGGCCATCGTCTTGTTGGAGACGCCGCGGAGACGGCGACGGATCTTTTAAGTTGCCGCTGCCCTCAATTATTTGAGGGTTTTTACTATCATACAATAAGAGACCTGTTTATTTAACCTTATGTTATTAAACGATCGGACAAAGCCCTTAACCTTCCGGTGGGAAGCATTAAGGGCTTTGTATATATCTCAACTCAATCGGGATCAAACCGTTACACGGGTTTACAGATGGCGACTCCCGGGGCAAAGTCTCCGGTTGGACCATACAGTTGTTCTCCGGTTGTGGTAAAGGCCACCAGTCTCCTCGAGTACCGGGGCATAAAAGTCAAAATATACAGCAGGGACTCGTCCGAGTTCAGCGCCATCATATTGACACCAACTATGGGTACTGGTCTCAGGTTGTGATTGAAGCTGCTCGATAGCGTCAATCTTTCGGCAACTGGGTCAAAATTGAAGATTTGTACCTCCAGTGAAGTCAGCACGTACACTTTGCTCCCGTCACGGGACACCAGTATCGTGTCCGGGTTGCCGCTCAAGCCAACCCTGCTCGTTTCACCGAAATAATCCGGGCTGCTCGTATCCAACACGACTACTTCCTGTGCCCCCCAGTTGGCGACAAAGGCAAAATTGCCGTCGGGTGAATAGGCGAGGTTCGCTGGAGAATCACCTATCTCCACTTCGCGCCCGGTATCCGTCAGGTTGCCTTCGGCATCGATATGATAACGTCTTATTCGGCCTGTAGAATAACTAGCAGCCAGAATGAGGCCGTTACCGTTCGGCGATACGACCACGGATTGCGCATCTGCCGGAATGGATTTGACGGTTTGATCGGAAAACGAATAGCAGATCAATTGACTGAACGCACCGACCGCATATCGGCTATCCGGCGTAATGTCGAGACTGAACACGGGCACCGGAGTAAAGACCGTATGCTTCAGCGAAGGCGGGTTAGTCGTCAGGTCGATATCCAACAGTTTAAAGCCGCCGGAGGAGGATGCGACGAGCGCTCTGCTGCAATCTCTTGATATGACAACATTATTAGTATCTATTCCTTGCACATCCAAATTAACCTCACCGATAACAGGTGAAAGTGTTTCGTCAAAAAATTGAAGCTTACCATCGAGGGAAGTCACCAATAAGGTGTCGGTAGGCAGACGGTGACTTGCTTGTCCGGCAGCCACCCCTCCGTCGGACTGCACGCCCGGTACGATCCCCAGGAGAGTACCTGTGAGGTCGAAGGCAGCAAGCTGGTTTTGACCAGAGATGATTAACTTCGTCTCCGTGGCATCCAGCGTCATTCGTTCTACGCCGAAATAACTGACAATATTCAAGTTATGATTGAATCGTCCCGTCAGGCTCAGTCTTTGGGCCACCGGATCGAACTCGAAGCTGGCGACCTCCTGCGTAGTCAGAACGTATACTCGCTGTCCGTTTTTAGATACGACGATCGTCTGCGGGTTCCCAATGACAGGCGTTCGGCTCGTTTCTCCGAAATAATTCGGGTTTCCGGTATACAGAACCACGATTTCATTAGCGAAAAAGTTGGCTACAAAACAAAATCGGCCGTCGGGCGTGTAGGAAAGGTTGAATGGCGTGTCGCCCGCCATCACTTCGCTCCCGGTATCCGTGAGCATGCCCGCATTGTCAATCAAATAGAGCCGCACCCTGCCTTGGTCGAAGCGGGCAGTCAAGATGCGACCGCTCAAGTCGGGGGAGACCGCCACCGCTTGCGCATCCGCAGGGATCCAGCTGCCGTCTCCGTGCTCAAGACTATATGACACCATATTCAGCTGCCCAACAGAAGTTCCGTCCACGCTTACGGCAAAGCGGTTATCGGCACTGAGAGCCACGTCTTCCAGCGCGGTGGGTGAGTGGAAAGTATTTACAACGGATGGAGGTTCCGTGCGTAAATCGATTTCAAACAACTGTTGAGTTAAAAAGGCGCTTATAACCGCTTTATTAAAATCGCTCGTAATAGCTACATCCATAATATCGCCATCGATACTGATTTGCTGAGCTACTGTTAGCGTATCCGTGTCGACAAAGCTGACTCTTCTTATCGCGCGTTCAATGGCGATGACATAATTGTTGGGTAATGCGTTCATCGGCTTGTCCTCCTTTTCAAAATGCTTTATTAAAACCTATCATTCTAGCAAAAGGATACAGAAATAAGATAGGTTTCAATATTATATGAGAACAGCTCCAGATGGCCCCGGCTATGTTATTAGTTACAACAATCTTTATTCAAATCTATCGGAAGCGCAGCGGTATTGTCATTTCTATGATGGAGTCTTCATTATCGTCCATAATTACTGCCTACCTTAAGCCGCTTACAAAATCGAGGATTACTTCAAAATACCGCTCAGGCTCCTCGAATCTTGGAAAATGACCGCTATTGTGAAATAATTCCGTTCGTCTGCATGCACCTTTACTAAACGCCTCAGCTTGCTCCGGGCCCGTGACAAGATCGTACCTTCCTTGCAGTAGAAGAGCGGGACACGTTATATGTGTCAAATCATCAATCAGCGATGCAAACACGCTTCCCTCTTCGTAGAGCTTCTTCTGATGGGTTCCGCTGCGCGACCAATGGTGTGCTGAAATTCCCGATTCGGCCACCATTTTATCAAAAAAATGTTTGTCTTCGCCATGCACATAAAGCTCGTCACGCTTATCTCCCAGCCGGTGCAAATAACATGAAAGCTCCTCCCAAATGGTCTGTGCATCACGAATTGTCGCCGCTTTCATGCAGGCCGCTGCATCATCGATTTGTCCCAAGCGCTTGTACATATCCGCTGCTCCTTTTAAGATACTTACTGATGAGCTGTGCAAATCAAAAGTAGGACATTCATAGATCAGGCTCGTCACGACATGAGGCATTTGCAAGCAATATTTCGTGCCAATATACCCGCCAAAGGAATGGGAGATGACGCCCCAAGATTGCAGCTGGAAATATTCACGGATCGTTTCAAAATCCGCAATAATATCCTGAAGTCCACATGCCTCGTCTTCTTCAAGCGGATCGGAGCGCAGCACTCCGCGCTGATCGACAGCGATGATTCTGAGGAATTCGGATAATGCCTTGCCCTGCAAATGCAGGAAATCATAAGAGCCCGTCCCAGGTCCACCATGTATGTACACATAGGTTGGAAAAGGCTCCTCTCCGACAACCTCATAATAGACCTTCTTCTGATTTGGAAGTTGAATATATCCCTTCATAATGGACCCTCCTTTTTTCTTCACAACCTGCCGTTTGCTCATCATCTTAACCTATACGCTGGCGTTCATCATCCGCCTCTAGAAGTAATTACGGGCCTTCATGAGTTCGCTCAATAATCCGCTTCGTACCTATTTCCTAAAAACCTTCTCTTCATTCTGCAGCTGCGTGTTCCTTCAATTGGGCGGAGACAATATCACGCTCTTCCTCAGATACGTGATAATAATAAATGCCCTGAATCATTTGGTTGGAGCCTGTTATCTCAAGCGATTCAATTTGATAGTCGTTCCAGTCTTTTTTGAACTGCAGGAAAAAGGATTTCATTTCTTCAAAAGAGATATTTGTTTTAATATTTTTACCCATGATGTTCAATATTTCTTCGATCTTAAATACAGAAGATAACGATGCCGTTTTTTGCAGTAAAATGGTTAGAACCTGCCGCTGGCGTTCATTTCGCCCCAAATCTCCTTTAGGATCGGATTTCCTCATTCTGGTATAATGCAGCGCTCTCTCCCCGTCCAATTGAATCTGCCCTTTGTCATAATGATGTTTCTTTCTTCCATATTGATCCATTTGATTAAAGGCAAAGTCGTTAACTACTTCAATTCCTCCGAAAACATCAACAAGCTGAGTTAACCCCTCCATATTTGTCTGAACGACGTAATCGATCGAATGGTTCAAAAAGCGTTCGACCGTTTTTTTCATCATTTCAGTTCCACCATATGCATAAGCATGATTGATTTTATCCATTTTATCTTTCCCGACGATTTCTACTCGCGAATCACGTGGAATATTAAACATCAATGCATTTTTAACCGCAGGATTCAAAGACACAACGATAATGCTGTCCGCCCTCCCCGGATCGCCGATTTTCGGCCGATCGCCAATACCAAGCAATAAAAAGGTAAGCGATCGTTCGATCTCTCCGGTTTCAGCCGTCTCTTTCTTTTCCGTCTCCTCGAACGTGATCTGCATTTCTTCCGCCGTCTTTTCCATAGCACGATAAATATAAATCGTATAGCCTATTGCAATAATGACAAATGACAACAAAACCGCTAGACTGATTTTCAAATGTTTTTTCATGCAAACCTCCGACTGAGCAATGAATGTAAACACAAAGAGCCCTCCCTATAAAGAGAGAGCTTGCAGCTTATAGCTGCGTTTGTTCTGGCTCTTAGTGTTTTTCATGTTAACTTACCATGAAACATAAAGGGTTATGAAAAAGTTAAGTTACCCTTCAATGGATAGCATGGAATTCGCTTATGCTTGGATGCGCTGAACATCTGTCTGTCCGACCGTGGCCGCTTCCGGCGACTGATTAAAGGCAAGCGGCAAGCTTCTTATATCTATCGGCGCGGGTTCTCTCCCAACTGCATGCAATGCGGCGATTCTTGCCTTGGCCATGGAATATACGGTAGCCAAGCTTCTTTCTGCATCACCCGTCACATATATAGAGTCTGACGCAGTTTGCCCCGCCTCATTGCTCGCAACAGTGCCATATTCGTTCAAGGTTAAGCCGACAGCTTTTCCATCTGCACTAACATCTCAACCAAACTTATGTTCCCATTATGTACTACATTCATTTAACATTCAAAGTAAAGTAATCATGCCCTGTGTGCAAAGCTGAGCTGTAACCATTCCCTTAGAAATGAAAGCTTAAAACAAACAAGAGAATCACATGGGCACCTGCTTTTTCATTATACGCCCAGCTTGGGCTACATCGTTAGGGTGTAAATCCCAAATAATGACGTAAGACTTACCGGATGAACTGGCCAATAATCAACCACCAGGATAACTGTCAGCGGAGGAAGAACTCAAACGTGCAAAAGCGAGGATCAAGCTACTAAAAGCATCCTAAAGAAAGATCAGGGCGCTCGAAAGCCAAAACCACTGTCAAAGTGGAATTTGTTGGGCAGTTTCATTCACCGAAAGCCCTTCTGCTTCACGTAAAAATCTGATAAATTGTTGTTTAGGCATTTTCAGCATCCTTTCAATTTCCATCGCTACGTTACGTATACCTATCGATAGGAGGAATAGTGGGATGCTGGAAAGTGTCTCTTCTTTACTTTTTACTTAAGCATTTTACGCTGCTATCTTCGGCATTTCTATTATGCACTAAACACCAGTTCGATCCAACATCAGGGATGGATATGCTAGCTAACGGATATGTTCGAAATGGCTTAAGAAGTGCAAGAGTTATTTGCGATCTCCTTATTTCAGAACACGGAGCTTCCGGAAAACGCTTCATAACTGAAAAGCCACATATTTTTTACGATGTATGTAGGAGTATTAAATCTAATGAGAATATCGAAACAACTCATATAAGTATTGACGATCGGTACTATCTCCAGTCGCTGGAATTTAGTTTCCTGCTATACTATAGTTTTTTCTATTGGCACCATTTGCGCTCGGAAAGACCAAGATTACAGATTTACGAGTTGGCCGTTCTTCGTCAGCTGCGGCCGAACGCACCGCAGGCTATGCGCAGAAGTACCAGGAATACGGAAGAACTGCATGCATAAGCTGACCTGCTTTGTCAACTGCAGCCAAACGTATCGGCCGGCTGCGCCCTGAAGCTTAAATAGATAAGCAAATGGCTCTTCAGGAATCAATCTTAGAACGCAACCATTAAGCAGTAAGAGGCCGAGCAGTCGAAGGATAGACGCTCAACCTCTTTATTTTTTACCCGATGTTGATTTAGTGTTATCTTTTTTTGGTATTAATAGAGGTACTACTATTAATAAAATTCCGATAACTAATGTAATCATTGGAATGTTCCAAATATAGTCGGGTGTGATATCGGATAGTTTTTTGAAACTATCCCCAGCCGATTCGCTGTTTGCCATGTAGATCAGTATTTGTTCTAATCCACTTAAAGCTATCAGACAAATGCCAAGAAGACTTGAATTTTTCATTTTAACACCCCTTAGTAAACAATAGATTGAATTCATTCAAACGAAGAATTCAATCTATTGTTAATTTTACTAATTTTCAATGACTATCGCAATAATTCCATCTGCAAAACCTGTTGCTGGCGTAAGAGCTGGGGATGCACCCCATTCACCTTTCTTTTCCTTCACTAATCTAAAATCACCGCCGGGTAATGTAACATAATGCTTCAAATTTCCTTTGGTAAAATTAAACTTTGGTGCCCAAGTAAGATAGCCCTTCTTCCCCTTAGGAACAGTTAGATCAGTTCCAATCGTTGTAGTTGAAATCGCTGATTTTGTCCAAGTAAAACTTGCTGATGAGCGAATTGCTGGTATTTCAATGGTTTCGACACCTACAGAAAACTCCTCCGTGTTCGAGATTCCTTGTTCTAATTTTATTGAACATGGTGCAGCGCTATTTCTGCAATCCGTGGTAGGGGTTGCTTTTTTAGGATTCATTAATTCCGACCATTTTTGGGTTTCCTGATATTTGACCAATGACACCACATCAAGTGGAACTATGTCGTCATCTTGATTAGGAACCCTGAAGTCAGACGACAGCGGATTCCTAGACTTTTCAAGTAAAAGTTTGTATTCATCGATAGGAATTTCCGTTCCATCTGGTGTAAAAGCCTTTAAGTAAGTAATTTTATTGACTCAACTTTCGCAGAGCCAAA
>NZ_ALKF01000142.1:0-31810 GCF_000283315.1 Paenibacillus sp. OSY-SE
CCATCGTTGTAATCAAAATGGAGCATACCGAAAGACTCACGGTTCGTATCCAATCCTTCTAAGGTATTAAGAAGCTCTACCAGCTTCTTCTTAAGAGAGAGGGAGTCGGGTATCAGTTTATTGATATATTCGGCATTGAATTTGTCAAAAAAGCTATACCGACGTTGGACAGGAGTATACCCTTTCGATATGTGGTGCAGTTTCCCCAGGACTTTACCGCAGTTATAAAAATATTCGGAAAGAGGAACTCCTTCCCGGTACCGATAACGATTTTCCACAAGCAATTTTCCCTTGGCCTTTTCGAACAGGCAGATATATAAGGTATGATTATTATGCGTGATCTCTTCCAGCAGATTCCCCTTTTGGGAGCTGACTACATTCGAGACACTTCCGCCATGCTCAAATAAATACCTGATATACTCCACTTCGGCCATAAAATCTTCCCGGTCCCTGTCAGGTAAGAAGGCGATTCTAAGTATTTTAGCGTCGGCTCCCTCTTTCTCACAGGTATATACGACATTCCGCCCTCCGTCATGTGCCGGAATAAGCTGGATTTCATAGCCTTCTAATCCGAACAACTCCGTTACCGCTGGAAGTAAATGGGTATCGCTGATTGAAACAACATCGTTATAAGTCATTACATCTTCTTTAGTTCGCAATATTTCTGAGCACCTTCCTTTGTAAATATTCATCATTACGCTACAAATTGACCTAATTGATAATCACCTTGTTTAACATCGATACGTCACTCCTTCCAACATTTACTACCCCACATTCTACCTAAAAATCCCATCTGCGGGAGGTTTATTAAAAATGCATAATGGATTGAGCGGATATCATCGTCAGAATTCTCATATCCATCCGTATTTAGATCAAATTTTAGCGAATTGGCCTGAGGAACAAAAAAATACGGTTTATTTGTTAATCAATAAATATGGTTTACCAAATGATGCATGCATGACAAAAATTACGTGGTATAACAATGCTCCTTGGAAGCGAACGATTGTTCATCTTCGTACAGTGCCTCATAACACTCCGACTCCCCATCTTGATTATTTAGCACAAACCATTGATTATAGAGTCCCTGTTCAATCTTTTGGTGCCATAGCACAGTTTGATGGCAGCTTGTATCCAGATCGTACGGCTGGTGAAGCTACAGCTAAATGCGATCAAGAAGCGGCGAATTTTATGGCTTTAAACTTGATGAACGACATCGTTACTGGCAAGCAAACCGCAGAAGATGCACGTCGTGCTGCAGTTGAGATTGAAAAAGCTTTTCGATTGCATGGTCAATATTCACCTTACACCACAGGATTCCTATTTCCAAAACAATCGAATACAGCTGATCCCGATGTAGCTGTTTTCTAAGTGATATATCTTATCCAAATTGAAATCCGTCAGGCCCACACGCTTCTCCTCTGATAATTTTCATGATCTTCGATAGCAAGTTATTATCAAGCGTACCGCGGTAAAGGGTACGTTAATTCGTGCTACTTACTGGCTCAAAATAAAAATAGCGGCAGTCTTGGACTGGAAAATAAAGTCCTTTACTGCCGCTGGTTTATTATTGAACAAGTGGTGATGCCATCAGCCACGTATCATTTTCATATTTAATGCTTATGGTCAATTTTTCAGACGGGTAGTCTAGTGTTATCTTATCTAACTCAATTTCCGCAACATTATCTCTTTGTTCCTTTAGTTTGGCGGTATCAATTAGAAATTTTTCTGCCCATCCATGCCCTCCATTTTGTGTGTCTACATAAAGGTGGTATTATCCCCTCACGGTAGACAACGTAAAAAAGACATCTGGTAAGATGGACTTAAACGTTGGAGAACGGAGGGGGTTTTTTATGGGGAAAACGGGTCGTACGAATAACAGTTATACCGAGGAATTAAAAATGGAGGCTGTACGGTTGGTAACTGAGGAGAACATTTTCAACGTGTTTCTTAATCATTTAATCCTTTTCCGTCGAGAATGTGCTGCATATATTTTTCTACCCTTGACTCTCGAGTTTTGGATTGTTTCGCATCTGAAAAATAATGAATGTATGCTCTTTGCCGTCCTGGCGTTAATGCTTCAAAGGCTGTTTTCAAGGCAGGAATTTCATCGAGTTTATGTTGAAATTCATCAGGAATCTTGTATTCTGACGTCTCCTTAAAATTCACTTCCAAACCGGCCTTTTCTACTTCAATGGCTTCATGAATGTAAGCTTTCAACATGGGTTCCATTTTAGCGATTTCTTGAGCATTGGTGAATCGAATTTGACGCGCTGCCTGTACATTCTCTGTTTGTTGGATGAGGATCCCATGTGGATCTTTTAACAACGCACCTTTATGAAACAGAAGCGCACAATAATCTTTAAATCCATGGATAAGTACGATGTTTTTGTCCCCATACGTGTAGCAAGGATGCATCCACTTAAATTCTTCAGTCAACTCACAGTCAAGCACGATATTTCTCAACTGCACATATTCTTCTTTCCACTTTTTCGCTTTACTCAAAAATTCATCAACCTTCGGATTTGTTCGACGATTCGTCATCCAGAAACACCCCTCATCAATGATTCATTCACCTGGCAGCAGGTCAACCGTGGCATCTTTTCTACTTATTGTCTTACTGTCAGGTTAACTGATTTCATGATTTGATATACATCAAAATTTACCTGGATAAGATTTTTAATGCTTCCGAAGATCCTCGGTCGAACGTTAAGCTCTTCCCTCCCCGTTACCTTAACGAGAGATTGGGGTATATGCCTATCGCTGCTCCCAATTATTGCGTGTGCCATGCTTTATATGTTTTTATCCCCCGACAAGTGGGTTCCGTTCGAGTGATATCGAAGTTCAGTTGCTATGCGAATTGTTTTGCAATCTCCCAGGCATGTCCTGCCGGATCGAGAAAGGAAGCTGTTCGCACTCCCCATGGTCGATCGATCGGGCCGTTTAGTAGAGCCACCCCGCGTGTTTTCAATTCATCACAGATCGTATCCACGTCATCGACCCAAATGGTGAGCAGGAAACGGGATCCGGCTTCACGTGTTGCGACTGTTCCCGGTTTCATCAATTCATGTGACTCGGAAGTATCCAGTAGGTTCACGCTCATATTCCCGAAGTTAAACACTGAAGAGACCTCGTCTTCATACACGGCTTGAAATCCGAATACTTCCTCATAGAAGATTTTCGTCTTCTGAAAGTCTTCAACAAACAGTGTAATGACATCCACATTCATAGATCCCAAGCGCTTCATACATACACCCTCTCTACTAGGAATGATATTTTTCTCCAGAAGTTGTTCGAGCTCTGCTTTCTGCTGCAGGTGATGGCGAAAATGCATTTCGGACAATTCAAACCACTCATGGGTATTCCAGGTCCTTTTATTTTAATTGGATGGAATGAACGGGATTGAAACAACTTATTACCGCCTTAAGTCTTTCCCTACTGTACCTCATCGTTTGCAGACGCACACTTTTCAACTTGGTCCAAATAATAATGCGTTTCTTCAATCAAGAGATCGTACATTTGCCCCAGAGACCAAACTTCTGTCTCTGATTTACATTTTACTTGATCCAAAGTATAGCGATGATCCTTACTAGACCGGAAGTAAGCGCAAAAAATGGCTGCCATCTTGCACATGCAGCCTTGTCAGAGTTGAGAATCGCTAAACTATCGTGTCTAGATAGTTTAGTCATTCCTATTTTTTATGTAAACATCATATGATAATTTTATTCATCTGTCGACTGCATTTCCTGCATGCTTAATCTGACTTCTGCAAGTGGTTGATGGCCAACGAGGCGCTCGGTCAAATCACCAATCAGGCGGATCCGACTTTCGAAGGATTCTTAAGAGCATTAATTATTAATCGCATTGAATTCGCGATGGAAAACAGAGAGATTTTTCAAGTTCTCGTGAAGGAAGTGATGTATAAAGAGGAGGTGAAAAAAGAGCTTCTTCCTTACATTTTCGAAGTAGCGACCTCTCGCCTAACACCTGTCATCGAATTGTATAAAGAACGTGGTGAACTGATGGATATCCCGACGGACAGAATGTTAAAGCTGCTTTTCACGTTCATTGGCGGATTCTTTGTTTCGCGTTTTGTGCTGTTGAACAAGGAGTCGATTCCCGAAGGTGAACTTGAAGATGCCCTTTATTTTGTAATGAATGGCATTCGAAAATCATCTTCCCAACAGGAATGATCATATTCAAAGGAGTGTGTGATGCATGAAAATGTTAAAAAACAAACTTGTTCTGATCTCACCTATTATCGCATTGTTGGTCGTATTTATTTTTTCGCTTACGCTCTTTCCATCTGTTCAAGTTCAGCCCAAGAACTTGCCTATCGCGATTGTCAATGCGGATCAAGGAGTTGATATTCCCAATCAACCAAAGATGAATATGGGGCAAACGATTGTTGACATGATGCAGAAAATGGCTTCGTCATCCGATGGGGAGCCGGTGCAGTTCTGATCCAGTGTATGCCCCAATGCTGAAATACGCATCTATAAGGACACCAAGTGCATCTGCTTTAAATTGACTTTCTCTAAGCACCCTTATAGCAAAAAGAGACAATAGAGCGAGTTTTTGCTGCCATGAACCTCAAAAAATGGCGACCTGGCTCTGGAAGAATGGTCGCTCATCTGATAACTTCAATTTCGTATCTGAAAAATGGACAAAAAACATAAAGAACTCCCGTGGTACAGTAGTTCACGGGAGTTCGTCTTCAATCTGAACCCGGCCTTAGGCCGGGTTGTGTGAGATTGTTCTTAGTTTTGCGTCCACTTTTTAGGCAAATATTTATTGATCGTACGAATTCCCTCATCGTTGATCGCATAGTACATACATAATTCCCCGTTAGCATCCAGCTTGTAATGGACCTCGTCAATCAGTCCGTTTGCCTGCAACGACAGCATATGATCCAGAAAGTTTGCTCTTGTAAATTGACGTTCTCCACCATATTCGCCTTTCAAAGCGTCCATTGCATCATCAATATTTGCCTGCTGCACAGTGGACATGAAAAGCAGCACTCGAGAGCGGATCGGCAACAATGGCATTTGCTTACGCCTCCTTCTTTTTGAACAGATCCATTGGATTCATCGAAACTAAAAGCGCTCCAAGTGTAATGATAATTGCACCGGCAATTATCGTAGGAGTCAACGCATTACCGAGGAAGATAGCTGCAAAGACAACCCCCCACAGCACATAGGTAATGTTGAGGGACATTCCGACAGCAACGCCAACCATATTGTTGGCCATATACCAAGTCAGGAAAGAGATTGCCGTAAACAGGGCCGCAGCCGCGATAATGAGCATAGGCGATACGGAGCCAAGCGCGGAAGCAAAGAGATCCGTCGCGCCGAAGATAGGGATCAGCACGGCAATGTAAACGATTCCGGAAACGCCCTCGCGAATGGTAATGGCGATATTGGAATCAAGCATGGACATCCCGAAAGTGGCAAATACGCCTTCCAGTCCCCAGCCAAGTGCGGCCACCAGAGCAAAAATAATGCCTAGTGTGAAATTATCCACTCCACCTTCAGGCTTGACATAGGAAATGAGCGCCGCCCCGATAACACAGATGAACATGCCGAGGGCCACCCGTTTATCAATCTTCTGCTTCAGGAACATTCGAGCGAAAATAGCCCCAAACATCGGACACAGCGCCGATATGGGAATAGCCGCCGCTCCAGCCATATCAATCCCAACCAGATAGGCCCCGTTGGCGATCGGGCCGCCAAACACCGCGGCAATTGCGACCATCAACCCCGGTATTGTTACCAGACTGCGGCCGATTTCTTTGATCTTCCCATTCTTTATGTTCCAGATCAGAAGCCAGATCGCCGCCAAAGCATCATTAATCGCAGATGCCACTATGGGCGCCGCAAACGCTCCTACGACCCCCAGAAAGGGATCCTTCATCATGGCCAGGGCAACAACAGTACTGTAAAGGCCGAACGTTAACCCGGAAATCAGTCCGTAAGCGATTCCATTTCTTCGGAAACGATTATTCATCTTTTGTTTCAGCATGCCGGCCGAAGCCACTGCTTCCTTCATCATCCATACACCTCTGTTAAGTAGATTTGTCTTCGTAGATGTATCTTCATTGTATAGCAAAGCGGCCATTGCGCCTGTCACTAACCGTACCTCTTGTTGGACTTCCTGAATCACTTTTTTCTCCAATCTGGTACTATTCGTACTTTTAGGACGACATCGTAAAATAAAAAAACTCCCACCCGACACTTAGTCGGGGGAAGTTTCCTTGATTCTATCTATAGAGCGTTTTTTTAAATTCGAACTAGAACGCTTTTTTTGTATTCCTTCGGCGTCATATTCATTTGCTTGTAGAATACCCGGTTGAAATAAGATGGATCGGTAAAGCCGCATTCTGTGGAGATACGATAGGCGGGATACCCGGTAGTCTCAAGAAGCTTGCAGGCATGTGCAATCTTGAGCTTGTTCACATAATCCGTATAAGTAACGCCGAGCTCCCTTTTGAATATGCGGCTAAAATATTGGGCATTCATGTACACATGACTCGCTACCATTTGCAGGGTCAGCTTATCTTTGTAATTCTGCTGAATATAATCGACGGCTTCTTGAATAAAGCGCTGACATTCTTGAGCTGATTCTATCTGATAAGTTTCTGCTGCACCATTTTCTTCTGATTGAGCGGCCTTCTCCAGCCCCTTACGAATGATTTGCCGTAATTTTTCCGGCTTGACCGGCTTTAGCAGATATTCGTGTACCTGCAGACTTATTGCCGCCTGTGCAAAGGAGAAATCCGAGCTGGCCGACAAAATCGTCACGCATGCGTTAGGGAGAAAGCTGCGAATTTCCTGTAACGAGGATATTCCATCCATTTCAGGCAGCATGATATCCATAAAAATAATATCCGGTCGATATTGCTTGGCGAGCTTAATCGCTTGCATACCGGTATCGCAAATCAGAAGCTTATCTTCAGCACCCAGAATTTCCTGCGCGATGGATTGAAGAAATTCCTGTTCTATCGGTTCATCTTCAACAAACATAACTACGCTCATTGCATCACCTCGCAATTGGTTGGGTGGGGATGCGGATGTTAACCGTGCTCCCGCTGTAATCGGACTTCACGATCGATAACCCATACTTTTCTCCGAAATATCGCTTCAAACGGCTATCGGTACTCCGGAAGCCCACGCCGACCTTGCTGTCCGGCTGATGAATGAGCTTTAGTACCTCCGGTGAGAACCCGTTGCCATTATCTATGACAGAAATGGTGATATCATTTCTGTACTTTTCGGCAATCAGACGAACGGTTCCCCCGTCTCGCTTAGGGGTAATTCCATGAATGACTGCGTTTTCCACAATAGGCTGAATCACTAAATTCGGAATGCGATAAGCCTTTAATTCATTAGGAACAATGATTTCATACTGCAGGCGATTTTTGAAGCGCGCCTTTTGTATATACAAATACTTCTCAATGTTATCCAATTCGGATGCGATGGTATGAAGCTGATCATCCTGCTTCACATTGTATCGCAGCAAGTCGGACAGGCAATAGATCAATTCCTCCGTCGTATGGGACTGCTCGAAATAGGCGATGCGGGCAATGGAATTCAACGTATTGAACAGAAAATGTGGATTGATGACGAGAGACATGTTTTTTGCTTCTAAGTCAATCACTTTCTTCTCCAGTATTTCCTTTTCCGCAGACAGACGATTGATAATCCCTGTGTTGTCCTGCTCGCTTTCGGCGATGTCGAGCGCAATATTCCTTGCGATATGATGGCAAAGCTGCTCGTGAATATCTGCTTTATCCTTGTCAATGGTTGGAAAAGCCGATATCGCCTTCGCGACAACTTCCAAATCCAGCCCCTTCATTTCGGCCAATTCCGCCGTGTTAATCAGATACTTCTGATATTCCCTCTCCTGGGAATACGCCTGCATCCCCGATATGAAGCCAACAACTTCATCTTTGACCATAATAGGCAGCAAAATATTCTCCAGGCCGTAACAGCAAACAAATCTCCCCTGTTCGCCAGTATTAAAGCGCTTCAAATAATCCGCGCAAGGTCGCGTAGGATTCTCCCAACAAAAATGCCTGCAGAAATCAGGGGACGGATTGAACTCTAGCAAAACGTCTCCATTGTGATCGTGCAGCAGCAGCGAGAACTTGGAAAGAGACAGGATGCCGCTGTATCGTGCGTATACTTTGGTTGCGATCGGACTATCGGTTTTCAGCATAATCTCGTTGCACCCTTTCACCGAAAATGAACGGGAAAATAGACGTTACATGCTAAATTTTTCACAATATAATATCTCTATTATAGCAATTTACAAACTGTTTGGAAATAGTACATCCTCCTTCCTCAAAGCTCTATTTATAGAAATACACCACTTCGACAAGCTTTCACAAGCGGATTGTAACAGACAAATATAAAAAGACCAAAACCCGTTTTACCGAGTTTTGGCCCTTTGCAGAACATCGATATAAATTATTGCTTAGCGGCGGGAAGAATATTTTCCACTTCACTGTGAGGACGAGGAATCACATGTACGGATATCAGTTCCCCTACACGCTGTGCGGCTGCGGCACCAGCGTCCGTTGCCGCTTTTACTGCTCCTACATCGCCCCGTACCATTACGGTGACAAGGCCGCCGCCTACCATCTCTTTGCCAATCAGGGTGACATTGGCTGCTTTGACCATAGCGTCCGCTGCTTCGATAGAACCTACCAAACCTTTTGTTTCAATTAACCCCAATGCTTCCGATTTCATGTTACATTCCTCCTAAAAGTTTTGTGAGATTAAAGCGCTAGCTTACCGAACAAAACTTACTTCGGAAGCATAGGCTTAGTTTTGTGAGATTAAAGCGCTAGCTTACCGAACAAAACTTACTTCGGAAGCATAGGCTTATATATATGATTTATTGAATTATGCCTTAGTAGACGGAAGGATGTTCTCCACTTCACTGTGGGGACGTGGAATTACATGTACCGACACGAGTTCCCCAACATTCTTCGCAGCCGCGGCGCCGGCATCCGTCGCCGCCTTCACCGCTCCTACATCGCCCCGTACCATCACGGTAACAAGGCCGCCACCTGCCATCTCTTTGCCGATCAGGGTGACATTGGCCGCTTTGACCATAGCGTCCGCTGCTTCGATAGAACCTACCAAACCTTTTGTTTCAACCAACCCAAGAGCTTCCGATCTCATGTTCATTTCCTCCTAACAATTTTTTGTGATTTTTATAACAGACGCCGACGTCAGATCCATCGCGTTGGCCTCTTCAACGTCGATATGACAGTCGAGAGCGGCGTCACTGCTAACTCTGATTGCGACCTGATTGTACCCTCCGCCCCGGAGACCATCAAATTGAATACTGACCATTTCTCCGTCGGTTACGCCAAAGAAAAGGGCATCATCAAGCGTCATATGAATGTGGCGCTGTGCAACCATCAAGCCGCAGGTAATATATACGCTTCCCTTGGGTCCGACCAACGTGACGCCCGGTGTGCCTTCAAGCTCCCCGGACAAACGCACTGGAGCTTTCACGCCCAACTTAAAACAGTCTCCCCGCATAATTTCTACCTGGGTCTGTTTTCGCACTGGGCCGAGAACCCGCACTTTTTCGATGGCCCCCTTGGGCCCGCAGACCGTAACGGTCTCATTACATGCATACTGTCCGGGTTGGGACAAATCACGCATTTTGGATAGCGTATATCCGGCTCCGAAGAGCGTATCCACATCAGCCTGGGAAAGATGCACATGGCGGTTCGAAATCCCTAAAGGGATGGAGCGCGGCTCCTGTTCCGTCTTTCCAGCACCGGATACAACCTCCATTAACAATGAAAGTACTTGATCATAGTTCCCCACTAACAGTCACCGCTTTTCTGCAAAATAGACACCAGCTCATCGACCAGATTCAACAGCAGCGCATCCTCCTGTTGCTTCGGCGGCTGCGGAGTTGGAACAGAATAAGGGCTTTGTGCCGTACAGTCCTTAATGCCATAAGCCACACGCTTGATATTAATCAAGTGCTGTGGTCCCACATTATCTGAAGTGGCGCTGCCGCCCCAGGTTCCACATCCCAAAGTGAAGGCCGGGGCAAGCCCGGTGCTTGCGCCCACACCGCCCTGCGTGGAGCCCGTATTCACCAAAATGCGGAATACAGGTTTTTGCGCAAACTCCATGACCATATCGTGATTCTGCGTATGGATGGAGAAGCTATGTCCTATGCCGCCGTTACGCAGCAGCCCCACACTTAGATCGCAAGCCTCACGCCAGTCCTGTACGGTGTAAAACGCCAATACGGTAGTTAGCTTTTCGTAGGACAGTGGGAATTTCTCTCCCACGCCCTGCTGTTCGCCTAACAGCACCTTGACCCCTGTTGGAATTTGAATACCAGCCGTTTCTGCGATCACCTGAGGTGAACGTCCCACCAGTCTTGAATTCATGGCATGGCCTTTTACAAACAGCTTGGACGCGACTTTAGCCGTTTCCTCCTGATTCATAAAGTAACCGCCCTGACGCTCAAACTCCGCTATCACCTGAGAACGGATGCATTCCTCCACGATAACAGCCTGTTCAGATGCGCAGATTGTACCGTAATCGAAGGTTTTGCTGGCAATGATATTAGCTACTGCCTTTGGAATATCAGCGGTGCGCTCAATATAGGCCGGTACATTACCCGGTCCCACCCCCAGCGCCGGCTTACCCGCGCTATAGGCGGATTTCACCATCGCCGAGCCGCCTGTGGCGATAATCATGGCGATTTCATCGCACTTCATCAGTTCCTGCGTCGCCGGCATAGAAGGCTTCGTAACGCAGCCAATGATTCCTTCGGGAGCCCCTGCCTCGACAGCGGCGGCGTGCATCAATTCCGCGGCCCGCATGATAGATTTCTTTGCCGAAGGATGTGGCGAAAAGATGATTCCATTACGAGCCTTTATCGCAATGATAGATTTGAAAATCGTTGTTGATGTCGGATTGGTTGATGGAATAATACCCATGAGCAGTCCGACAGGCTCGGCAATCTCTATTAATTGATTCGCCTTGTCCTCGCGGATCACCCCAATCGTTTTCGTATCCCGAATGGATTCATACAGCTCCGTGGAAGCCAGACGGTTTTTGAAGATTTTATCCTCAATCTTGCCAAATCCGGTTTCCTCTACTGCCAACGCAGCCAGTTCGGCGGCGTTGACCTCCGCTGTCCGCACCATGTTTTGTACAATTCTGTCAATCTGTTCAGCATCGTACCCGGCAAGGATATCAGTGGCCGCTTTGCCTGCACGGGCCAAGTCCCGGGTTTCCTGAATCGATTGCAAGTCATAATCGTAATTTTCCAAGTAAAACATCCTCCTCTCGAATACTGCTTACTGTTGATAAAAATGGCGGAACCGCTTGAGCAGTTTCACCTTGTTTGCCTTGGAAATTGTCGTCATGCTCATCCCATACGCAGGGCCGCACTCTCTGGCCAGTCCGCGCAGCTTCATGGCTGTCATCGTTTCCAGCAGCTCCATTGCTTTGTCAAGCCCTGCTTCCTTTACCAGCACATCAATCTGGTGCTTGAATGGACTGTCTAGCACTGGCGGATCTCCACCATTTTCCGTTTCCGGACTGGCGTCTTCAGCCGCAAGATCCTGATCGGGATCGTCCGCCAGTACAGGGAAGCCTTCTTCGCCACCGGTATTGATTGAGACATCAGACGCGGCGTCCAGTGAAACTTTAGGAGCCGTGTCCATTGGAACATCAGACACTGCGTCCGGTTCCGGAGTCTGCTCCGGCATCTGTTCTGCCGCCTGAGTATGCTTAACTTGCAGCGCCGGCTCGTCCTTCTCCTTGGCAATGTTCGAAACGCTGCGCCGACCGATGATGCTCGCTATGTCGTTGTGGGGTCTTGGAATGACATGCCGGCTGACCAACATATCACTGCCCAATTGTTGCGCCGCGGAGGCACCTGCTTCCACGGATGCTTGAACAGCGCCGACATCGCCGGTTACCGCGATCGTGACTAGCCCGCCACCCACATTGCACTTTTCTATCAGTTCTACCTGAGCCGATTTGAGCATGATGTCCAGACATTCAATCGCCGGAAGAAGTCCCCGCGTTTCAATTAATCCAAGCGCCTGCATGCTATCACCTCCTGTTACTGCAGCTTCCGATCAGGACCGCCCGCCGGAGAAGTCATATAAAACATTCTCGCGCAGTCCGTCGATCCCTTGGTCGCTTTTACCCCTTTGGGGATGAAGAGTACATCTCCCTCATGAGCGGTGAAGGTTCTCTTGTTCAAAGTGACATCGAGCGAGCCTTCCAACACGATATAAGTTTCTTCGTGGGCCGTCTCCTGCTCGAAGCTATCGTGATCGACAGTCAGAAACCCTGCGCTCATAGAACAATCCGGTTTCCCGATTACCTCTTGACGATATACCTTGGCACCAGATGTTCCCGTTTCGTAAGCTTCCATTTTTACCGTTCGACCCCGCACAAGTTTCAAGCCAGTCGGATCCGTCTCCGCCTGATAAGGTGGCTCAAGAGCCGTTCCCAACAGCTTTTCAACCAGTCCTTTTTCCGATAAAATCTTGAAAAATTTAAAAATAGCATTCATGTCGAGATCATTCTGAGTTTCGCAGCCTGCGGCCTCGGAACTCATAGTCCCACAAGGCTCATTGGTAAACTCTAACCCCAGCTCTATTGCCCTATCTCGGGCCGCCGGTGTCACAATCGTGTTACTGTCAATGCAGCACCGCTTCTGTCCGGAAGCCACCCATTCTTCCACATCCGCAGCGCATATCAGTTTTTTCACAGTTCTCGCCCCCTCTCGCTGCATTCGATTTCTGTTCGAATATTTATTCGAACACGCAGTCCGCGTCGATGATGCCGACGACGACGGCATCCACAGGAATATCGTCTGTTTGCAGCATTTTACGGGCCGAAGAGCCAGTGCAGACAATCACTCGATCGCCTATGCCAGCGCCGATCGTATCGACGACAATCAAACGGCGCCCGTCGTCGCTTCCGCCAATCACCTCGGCCAGCATCATTTTCATTCCCACAAGGGAATCTGCTTTACGGGTAGACCAGATATTGTGGATCAATTCAGCCGCAATCATCGCATTCCTTCCTCCCCGCTTTTCCGCTCCTCTGCTTAATCTCGGCGATGGCATCCTCTACGGAAGCCGTGTCACCAAAAATGGCGAGAAGAATCATGTTCTGCGGGCAGCTGCCGCGAATATCCTCCACTGTCACGCCCACCACTTTTTCAGCTACATCAGCGGCCCATACCATATCAATCAGTCTCCCCTGCACCAGTCCAACCGCGTCGCATTGGGGAACTTCCCGACTACTGGGCGCTCCTCTGCGACGAAGCAGAATGTCCAGCGTCCCCTTGGAAGGAGATTTGATAATCCGAAACTCCACTCACATCGCCTCCCGCGTACAATTCAGAGCAATGCCCAGCGGCGTGACAAACAAAGGGTTGCTTGGCTTATAGGTAGCAATGCCAGTCTTCTGTTCAATGATCGTCTCCATACCGGACAAGCAGCAGGTTCCGCCTACCAAGTACAATTCCTTGACCTCATAGCCCACAACATGGCGGTTGATGATGGAGGAAACCTTATCGATGACCGGCCGGAGCAGCGGCAGCAATTCTTGGTGATGGGCAGGGTCGCGCTTGAAGCAGTCCGCTTCAGAAAAACTCATCTGGTATGCCCCGGCAATCACCAAAGAAAAGTGGGTGCCTCCCGTTGCTTCGTCGGCGAGATAGACAACCTTGCCATCCTTCAGAATCGTAATGCCGGTCGTTCCGCCACCAATGTCTACAATGGCTCCGTCGGATATTTGCAGCACGGCATTAGCTGCCGTAGGTTCATCCAGTAAAGCCGTAACTTCAAAACCCGCACCCTGAATCACATGCTTGATGGCGCCAGCATCCAGTAAATCGGTTCCCGGAGGAATCGCCGCAGCCGCATATTCAAGTTCTGTACCCAATTGCTGCTCCAACTGCGCTTTAAGCTCCCTCACGATCTGAATTGCTCCTAAGTAGTCCACCACCATTCCATCGCGGACAACATCTGCGTAACGGTAAGCTCCCGCCACCGGCTTCCGAGAGTCATCCAACACCGTAAGCACCACACAGGCCGTTCCCAGATCCACACCGGTATAGTAGAACGAAGACCGTCCTGGAATCGGTTTCTGGATGACAGCTTCAAATTGCTTTACCAGTTGGTCGCAGTATGCAAAGGGTTTTGTCTCTGGCATGTTCTACCTCCTGTAGTTTTGCAAATAAGTGAGCTCAATGCGTTAATCATATAGTTGATTCCAGGAATGATCGGTTCCTCCGCCTTTTCTTGGGGACAACCTTCCACGGCTTCCAACACCTCAAACCCAAGCTCGCGCAAAGCGCTGCGCAGACGGTGGAGCAAAGCAATTTCTCTGCCCTTTTCCAACTGAATGTGAAACTCGGTTACCTCAAAGCAATCTCCCGCATCCTCAAAAAGAACACCAGCAGTAATGCCGGTACAACCCTGGAAAGATAAATCGGCAGTGGATGTGCCGCCTCCTTTCCCTTTCTGGAGGGCCGAAAACAGCCTTGACAGCTCTAGCACCTTCTGGGCCAGCAGCACATCCCGCTCCAGCAGCTCCTGCCCGGTTAACAAGAACAGGGCTGAGACGGTCTGCATCTGACAGCGCAGCTTCCCACGCCGCCAATCTGGCTTTTCTGCCTGTCGCTCCGGATTCGGGAGAGGCTCTTGCTTTTGTTCTTGATTTTGCTCTTGTCTCCCATAGGACACGGCGATCTGGCGATCCGTCAAAAATTGGCGCGCCTCCGGCGTCAATCGGCTTCCATGCTCCACCATGTATGATGTAAAAGGCTCTAGCCTGTACACATTGCGCAATTCCATTTCGGTAATAAATTTCATGGTATCAACTCCACTCTTATTACCCGAACAAATAACGTTTCAATTCCCCGATTCCCCTTCCCACGGGAAGACTAATGCGGAAAAAGGGTTCGGTTATCCCGGTACGTTTTAAAACTTGTACACAGTAATTCTCATTTTCCAGCGCAAGATCGGCTTTCGTTATTACCCCGATAACCGGTTTCGTGAAAGAAGATGCAAAGCCGGGCGAGTATACTTCCTGATGCCGGGACTGATCCACCAATATCAAAATATGGCTCGCGTTCTGCGCCGTTGCAATCAAATAGCTGTACATCCAGGTATTCTCGACATACGCGCCCGGTGTATCGATCGTCTGCGGCCCGTAGATAACATCCTGCGTCCGCCGCAATGGGCGATCCGTACCGTCAAGCGCATGGGCCAGCGTCGTTTTTCCGCAGCCTGTAGGACCGATCAGCAATATACGTTTTTTCATGTCCGTGTTATTTCCGCCGTCGCAAAACCCAGACTATCGCCCAACGTCGCAATGATGGCCCGCAGCGCCGTTTCCACACTGGATATATCTCCGGTGAGAAGCACCGAACCAGCAAAGCGATCCAGAAATCCGATTTCCACATCTGCCACCTTGGTCGCGATATCGGCGGCAATAATGGAGGTTTCGCCGGGCGACAGTGTTAATATGCCAATAGCCCCCGCTTCATCGATGCCCAGTCTTTCATACATGTCAGGCACGGGTGAAGCAATGATATGGGCCAGCGTCACTTGTTTGCCCGGCACCGACTCCTGAATAATCCGCCCGAGATCCGACCCAGCAGGCTGCTGCATACACGTCCTCCTCCTAAAAGTTTGCGAGTTTCGAAAGCATGTTCTTAATGTTTGATAACCCGTACCGGGAAATCGTATTGGCTGATTTGACGTTCAATACGCTCCAGATCGGCTTCATTAAGGCTTAAATCACGTTCAACGGTGTAAACCATATCCAATTGCCTGTATTTGTTAATCCCCAGCTTGTGATAAGGGAGCAAATCGATGCCTTGAAAATTCCGGTATTCCTTAAAGGGAAGCAGAAACTCCACCGTTTTGCGGATGGTGTCCTCATCATCATTGAGCCCCTTCATTAGCGGCATCCGCACCTCTACGTTATGTTTGCGAGTGATCAGTTCCCGCAAATTTTCGAGAATGCGCTCGTTGCGTACACCAGTCAGTTGATAATGGCGGTCTGAATCCATTTGTTTCAAATCGTACAATATCAGATCGGTATATTCGGCCATGGCCAAAATCGCTTCCGGTTTGGTATGCCCAGAGGTTTCAATGGCCGTATGGATTCCGGCGCGCTTGCATTCCTTAAGCAAATTGACCGCAAATTCAGACTGCGCACATACTTCGCCGCCGCCCAACGTGACGCCGCCGCCGGACGTAGTGTAGAACAGCATATCCTGCTCTACAATTTCCACAATTTCCGATACTGTCATATTCATCCCGCCGATTG
Organism: Paenibacillus sp. OSY-SE; assembly: GCF_000283315.1. Taxonomy (NCBI): domain Bacteria; kingdom Bacillati; phylum Bacillota; class Bacilli; order Caryophanales; family Paenibacillaceae; genus Paenibacillus; species Paenibacillus sp. OSY-SE. Next base: position 16,356 of record NZ_ALKF01000142.1, read on the forward strand.
AGAGCGCCCGCGCGGGACAAACCTTCTCACATTCCCGGCAGCCAATGCAATCAATCTTCCGATCAACCACATGCTGCGGCTTGGACGGCTCCTGCGAGCCGGAAGTGTCCAAACGGTGGATTCCCCGGGGACACGCCGCAACACATGCGCCGCAATCGTTGCACAAATCCCGTTGGTACATCACCTGATATTTCTTTTCCAGACCCTCCGGGTTCGCACACCACTGACAGCGCAGAGGACATCCCTTGAAGAAAACAAGCGTCCGGATACCGGGGCCGTCGTATATGGAATATTTTTGAATGTTGAAAATACGTGCCTGCCTTTCCGGCATACCTGACTCCATAGCTGTGGCTCCTTCCTTTGCCGCATATCTAAATGCCTGAATGTCTCTTCCCCGGCGTACAGCGCCGGAGAAGAGGCACGGGGCTATTTTAGAAATGCTCAATCATTGTTCTGCTGATGATCTCATCCTGCACTTCTTTACACAACTCCACAAAGTATGCGCTATAGCCAGCGACCCGAATGATTAAATCACGGTATTGATCAGGATTTTGCTGCGCTTTAATCAGCGTTTCATTATCCACATAACTGAACTGCATTTGGCCGTTTCCGAGAATGGAGGCCGTCCGCAACAGATTAATCAATCCGTTCTCTCCTTCAGGTGTTTCCAGCAAACCGCGCAAAAGCTTGAAGTTATGCACCATACCAATATTCATGGCCTCGACATCTATCTTGCTCACCGATTTGATGATAGCCGTCGGTCCCTTTTTGTCATGGCCCTGGGTAGGGCTGATACCGTCGGACAGCGGCAGCCAAGCTTTGCGCCCATTGGCGGTAGCACCGGTCATCTCGCCGAAAGGCGTATTGTTCGAAATAGAAAGCGTACCATGGCTGAAGGTAGAATACAGCGTTTTAAATTTGCGGTGATAGTTCTCAGTCCACCCGGTGATATCGGCGGCGATGCGATCGGCATAATCGTCGTCGTTGCCGAATTTTGGCGCGTCCAGACAATCCTTGTGGATCTGCTCATAACCTTCGAAATCGGCCAGCAACGCGTCACGGATTTGCTCGAGCGAATATTTTTTGTCATCGTAAACCAGCTTCTTGATGGCAGCCATCGAATCGGCGTAAGTTGCCAGACCGGACCAGATCAAGCCAGGTCCCCAGTTATACATGGCGCCACCAGCGGAAACGTCGCGACCACTCTCCATCGTGCCTTCATACATGATGGACATAAGCGGCTTCGGCGCATAATTACGGTGAACGCGCTGGCTGATTACAGTACCCACTGCGGAAAGCTCGGTGATGTATTCTACCTGCTTCTTAACCGCCGCTTCAAATTCCTCATAGGTCTTGAAGTTGCGCAAATCGCCCATGTCCAATCCTGGCTCACTTCCGTGCCAGAGCATTTTGCCACGGTTAAGGACGAACTCAATGGCAATCGGCCACTGGGTGTATCCGGTGGAGGTCCACTGATACAAGCGTCCGGATTTTTGCGGCTCCACACAGCCCATCAGACAGTAATCGCGGGCATCTTCGATACTGCAGCCCTTCATCAGCATCATCTTGATGTGGGAATCGTCGAAATGGCAGGCCGGGAAGCCCAAACCCGCACGGACAACATCCACAATCTTCTTCAAATATTTCTGAGGAGAACTATTGTGGATACGGCAAGCGAGCGAAGGCTGATAAACGCCGACATGACGTACCGCATCCATGAGCAGATAAGTCAAGTCGTTGGTGGCGTCGCCGCCCTCTCGTTTTTGCCCGCCGACACACATATTGACGAAAGGCTGGTAGCCGGCAAAAAACTTGGAGCCGCCCGCACTAGACACCCACATCATTTCCGAGCATTTGATCAGGAAACAGCCTGCAATCTCAAATGCTTCAAACTCTGTCAGACGGCCGGCTTTTCTGTCTGCCTCATAGAAAGGATACATATATTGGTCCACACGGCCGACAGACATGCCTGTCTGATTTTCTTCCACCACGAGCAAAGATTCTACGGTCCAGACCGATTGCACTGCCTCATGGAATGTAGTCGGCGCATGAGCCGGCACGCGAGCGTTGACCTCGCCGATTTTTTGCAACTCCGCCTTGCGCTTCGGATTTGTTTCTTTAGCAGCCAGCTGGTATGCATATTCAGACATCCGTTTGGCATACGCCATTACGCCTTCGGTCGTGTCCAGCACGGATTTATAGTAATAGATTTTGTCGATGTCTTCCGGGTTTTGCATGGACAGCTTCGCAAGATGCTCCTTGGCTTCCCGCTGGATATCCAGCATCCCTTTCTTCATTAGAATGACATCGTAGCCTGGGTTGGAGTCTCCGCCGCCGTTGATCTGATGATAAGAAAGATCGCTGACGAATGCTTCGCCGGAAAACTCCCAAAGACCAGCATCCCGATATTGCTGTTCACATATTTCATCCACCGATTTGCCTTCCCAGAACGGGAACAGTTCCTCGTGCATGATCCGTTTGTCTTCCTCGGAGATGTAGAACGGATCCTGAGGACGGTTGTGAATGGTGTCGAGCTCATCCCGGGTCCAGCGCCAAGCAATGTCAGGCGAGAAAGCTCCCGCACGCGGCGCACCGCAAGGATGACCAACGATCAACTCGTTGTCCTGGATGAGCAGCGGAGCTTCTTCACACGCTCTACGGAAAGCCTTGGCACGCAGCATAATCTCTGGCAGGCCTGGATTTTCCTTGTATACCTGAGTAAAGGCTCTGGCACGGTAGGTTGTAATGCTTGGCGTAGCGGTCAAATAATGTTCTTTCAAAGCCCGCAAACGCTCGGTCATTCCTTCCGGGTATGCGCATTCTTCCTTACGAAGCTGGCCGAGGCTTTGTTCGACCTGCGGCTGAGCTCCCTTATCCGAAAGCTGTTTTGAAATTCCCTGGAACAGCTTCATGATCGCTTCTCGTTCTTGAGGAGCCATGGCCTTCGTTGCTTTGGCAAATTTGCTTGAAAACTCATGAATATCCAATATTTTTCCCTCGCAATCTTGTTAAATTTATATATTTAAAAGCTTTTACGGTAAATGTGCTCCAACTCTTCTTCCGTTGGCTGACGAGGGTTGGTTGGCGTACAGCGGTCAGCCATCGCGGTCCGCGCCATGCGTGACACCGCCTCATCAAAAGCATCCTGGTCAACGCCAAGCTCACGGATTCCGTTTTCGATACCGATGGACTGTTTCAACTTTCCAATCGCCTGGATCAAACTTACGGTTCCTTCACGGGCGGTTCGGGCCGGCAAGTGCAGCAGTGAAGCGAGCCTAGCATAGCGTTCGCAAACCCTGTCTATGACTTTTCCGCCCAAGTTGGCGTTATACTCCATTACCGCCTCTAAAAGCAGAGAATTTACACGTCCGTGTGCAATGTGAAACGTTCCGCCAAAGGCGTGGGACATACTGTGAATGATACCAAGACCAGCGTTAGTAAATGCCATTCCCGCCATACAGGACGCATTCTGCACCCGATCCCGCGCCTCTGCATCTGCCGGATCATGGTAAAGCGTTTCCAGATGAGCAAATACCAATTGGACAGCTTTTTCGGCTAACGCATCGGTAAAGTCGGTCGCTTTGGTAGAGACATAAGCCTCCAGCGCATGGGTAAGAACGTCCATTCCGGTGTCCACCACTATTTTGTTTGGCAATTGCTTGGTAAGGGTGGAGTCGAGAATCGCTATGTCCGGTGCGATAAAATCGTCCACGATAACAATTTTGTCTCCGTCCACCGTAATCACCGAAAAGTCGGTCACTTCCGATCCGGTGCCGCTGGTGGATGGAATGGCGACAAACGATGGTTTGATAAAAGGCTCGTCTTTCTCCTGAGCATATTGCCGGGCGAAGTACAGAACGCCCTTCGCTGTATCAATGACGGAGCCGCCGCCCAGCGCCAGTAACACATCAGCGCCGCTCTCCCAATACACTTGAAGCGCTTCTGCCACAATACTCACACTCGGATCGGGCTTCACACCGGTATACACTGCAGTGGAGATTCCACCGCTTTGTAGCAGATCAACCACCTGGCCGAGATATCCCAGCTTCTCCATCATCTGATCGGATACGATGCAGGCTTTCGTGCCTTGAATTTTCGCCAGTTTCTTCAGTGACTGTTCGCCTGAATATACCTTCGATTTCATAACAAAGATGTCGTTTATCACGGGCACCTCCCTTGAATTTCTGTCGATAACCTGCCCCTAAGATAGAAGGGCATAGCGGGCAATGATCTTTTCGATGTCTGGGTGTGGATTGGGAATAACGTTTGAAGAGTACACCTCAGTCTCCATCGCCTGTACAGCGGCGACGCCAGCATCTACTGCAGCCCTTACAGCCCCTACATCTCCACGAACAAGGACAGATATATAACCGGACGCCACGTTTTCGTAACCGATCAAATCTACATCGGCCGCTTTGCACATGGCATCCGCCGCTTCCATGACGAATACAATTCCAAAGGTTTCAATGAAACCCAATGCATCATGCTTGCTCATGAACCTTTCTCCCTTCCCGACGATTTATGCGTTAATTGAGTGCGCTTTCACGATTCCTGCAATAGAACTGAGCGGACGCGGCATCACATTATAGGCAGTGACTTTGCCAATCTTCGCTGCCGCTTCAGCGCCAGCCTCTACTGCCGAACGAACCGCCGCGACATCACCTTTTACCATTATTGTTACGAGCGTGGAACCAACATTCTCGTAGGATACCAGAACAACATCTGCTGCTTTTAGCATAGCGTCCGCCGCTTGGATGGCAGGAACCATGCCCAATGTTTCCACAAGCCCGAGAGCTTCTTCTCCCCGGTATTCCATTCGAACCTCACCTCACCTGGGTAATTTTTATTTGTGAATCCGCTGTAATATTAGATATTTAACTCTTACTAGCAGGTTAACATAGGTTCGCCCCGTTATTATGGAGGATTCGGTAGCTGATTTTAGGATTCTAATGCCCCTTTTCCCGACAATCTGGTACAAAAACGTCTTTCTTGCATCACAAGTACCAGAATGTCCTCAAGCTCGTTCATTTCATTGAATTTATCCTCCTATCTTGTTATAATTGTGGCAAAATCTGTACGGCGAATGTGTGCCATGTTAACGCATGCATATGGAATGCCGAGAAAAGGCTATCATGAAACCTCTAACCGACTTTTTATCCAAACAAATGAATATGGAAGACCTGGTGCAGCAAAAACTACGTCTTTTTTTTGAAGATGATCGTATTGTTTTTGACAAATCTCGTTTTGCGGGCGGGTTGACCAATTATAACTACATTATGAATATCCACGGAACGGAGTATGTCATTCGCAAGCCCGGTAACCTGACGGATCAAATGATCGACCGCAGGATAGAGCGTGTGAACAACGGCATCGCTTCGGAGTTTGGCGTGAATTCGGAATGTATATATTTCGATGAGGAAAGCGGCATTAAGATCAGCAAGTATATTCCCGTTAGCAAAACGCTAGCCGCGGCAGGCCCCTTGGCTTTGCAAAGCCTGCAGTCCGTTTCTTCTTTACTGAAGAAGATTCACGGTAGTCCCAAGCACTTCCCTAACAAGTTTGATTGGCTCAGTGAACTTGCCAAATATGAAACCATTGTCACGCAGCTCAACGGAGAATTGTTTTTTGACTATGCTTCCTTAAAAGAGCAATTGCTTCGTTTCATGCAAGACCATGTCAAACATGTCATTTCCGTACCATGCCATAATGATACGGTTCCGGAGAATTTTCTCGTAGATGGGAAAGGCAGCGTCTATTTGATAGATTGGGAATATTCCGGAATGAACGATCCAGCCTTTGATATTGCTGCGTATATCATCGAATCGCATTTGACAGCAGAGGCGATTGACCAACTGTTTGAAGCCTACTACGGCAATACGTTTACGCAGGATGATCTGATGAAGGTCAAATGCTATATGATGGCCCAGGATTTGTTATGGACGGTATGGGCTCTGCCGCGCCATTATACGGGGGATGATTACCTGGATTACTTCTCGCTGCGCTATAACCGCCTGCGTCGAAATATTCAAGTATTAAGCATGCAGCCGGATTATCCTATTGCTGATATGGTGATGCGTTAGCACTAGCCGACGCTTGTGCTGGAATGACAAACTTTCGGAGCTTTACCCAGTCCCTTTTTAAAACGATCGACCAGTTGGATAATATACAAAAAACCTGTATTTTCTTATCTAAATAGATAAAAAAGTACAGGTTTTTGTAATTTGAGCAATGTGATTCTTGTTGTATTAGTAATGATAATGATATTGCTTGAAGTTCCGACGAATCAGTCTATTTCTATTTTCTTTAGCAACATCTATAATTGCACGAATTTGCTTTTTTTGATATCAATTCTCAGTTATCATTCCGAGCTTTTAATTCCTCTAACTCTTTTTGCAATCTCTGTGCCCCCACTTGAGCCCCTTCCCATGTAGTGTCCGTGTCCATGAACTCTACGCATATCAAGCAATCTTGGGATTTGATATAATACATCACAAAATACAGAAATGCTTGTAGAAGGTGATGTTTTGAAGATTGACAGGTTGATAAGCATTATTGGTGTATTAACAAATAAAGAACGGGTTATGATTCAAGAATTAGCGGATAAATTTGAAGTAACGAAACGTACCATATTCCGTGATTTAGACACATTAAACATGGCTGGTATTCCGATTGTTTCGTTTCCTGGGATCGGAGGCGGAATTTCAGTAGCAGAGGGATATAAGGTAAATCGAAGTATTTTATCAGAAGCGGATATTAAGAACCTGTATGTCGGATTACATGGATTGAGAAGCATTGAAAGTAAAGGTTCAATTCAGTATTTAATCAACAAACTATTGCCAAAAGTTGAAAGCATGATTCTTGCTGAAAGTGATATCATCATTGATCTTTCATCATGGTTTGAAGAAAGTGAAATGCAAAAAAAGATCAAACAATTACATACCGCAATTGTGAATAGGCAGTGCATTGAAATGAACTATATTGCGAAGCACGCTCAATCCAAGAGAGTGATTGAGCCTCATAAACTTATTTTCAAGCAGACATATTGGTATCTATACGGTTTCTGTTTGGAGAAACATGATTTTCGCTTATTTAAATTGTCTCAAATCTTATCTTTTGAGGTATTGGACAGCACATTTAGCTATAGACCGAATAGTGAGATCAACTTTGATTTCATGAACACGACTTCTTCCTCGGAATACTCGTCGGATTGCTCCATAGAAGTAATATTGGAGTGTGACAATGAGGATAAGTTTGATATCGTGGACAAAATCGGATCAACCTATTTACTGCCTAGTGATGACCGTGAAAGTGAAAAAAGCTTGATTCGCTTTTATACATCGAATATGGCTTGGGTTGCAGATTTCGTAATTATCCTTCAAGGGAAGGTTCATGCATTGGAACCCGCTTCCCTACGTCAAATCGTGAAAAGTAAACTTGAAAACATGGTTTCCTTCTATAAAGATGACATATAGCTGTCACCTATACCCCTGTACAATGATAATAAATAAAGAAAGGGAGTTGAGAGCATGGAAAAAGAAGTACTTGTGTTTATTTCAGAAAATTATGCGGACTGGGAAAGTGCGTATATTTGTGCAGAACTGAATAAACCAGACACAGGATTCAGCGTGAAAACGTTGGCAGTTACGAAAAATCCGATCAAATCAATGGGTGGTTTCACGATTATACCAGACTATTCATTTGCGGAACTTCCAACGCATTTTCATTTGCTTATCCTGGTAGGCGGAACTTCGTGGATGAAGCGGGAAAATGATGATGTGAAGCAAGTAGTAGATTTGTGTGTGGAAAAAGGAATTCCGGTTGCGGCGATATGTGATGCAAGTACGTTTTTGGCGGATAAAGGATATTTAGATGATATCGAGCATACAGGCAATTCACTTCCCTATTTAGAGGAATATGCACCAGGATATAAAGGCTCAGAGCACTTTATTGAAAAGCAAGTAGTTTCAAATGAAAGATTCATTACGGCTAACGGAACATCAGCGGTTGAGTTTGCTAAAGAAATCCTTTCTTATTTGCAGGTCATGCCTGAAGACCAACTGGATGAATGGTATCACATGTTTAAAGTCGGCTTTTACAAATAAAGGTCGTTAGTTACTAGTAATATAAAATGCTCATGATTGATTCGTGTGTACTAGGGAATCAATCATGAGCATTACGGGGACTAATGTTGGCTAATAAATTCTAAAATCTCATCAACTGCTTTTACATACCCACCTGATTCTTGAAAGGATTGCTGCATGTTTGCAGCAGCATTCATGAAAGATGAGTGGCTTAACACATGTTCTGCGGCTTCGCGAAGTTGATTTGCAGTTAATCCTTGCATATGTAAGGTAACACACGCTCCGACTTTGGAGACTTGTTCTGCAATGACAGGCTGATCCGCGCTTTGCGGGATAACAATGAGCGGTACCCCGTAATAGAGACCTTCATGGACACTATTCATGCCGCCATGTGTAATGAACAATTTAGCGTATTGCACTATTTGCGGCACAACGTTTTTCACGATGAAGTTTGCAGGAATCTCCCCTAAATCAGCAATATGGACTTTATCCCCGATCGACATGACGATCGTATGCTCCATGTCCCCCGATGCCTCAAAACACATCTTATAGAAATCAATCGATTGGTTAAAGACGGTACCAAGTGAAATGTAAATGAGGCTTTTCCCCTGATTTGCAGTAAGGTCGAAGTCTTTTTGATGTATTCGTGCAGAGATGGATGGGCCTACAAATTGATAAGAATGATCGAGTCAAATGTTCGTACGATAGCTCCCGTTTATTCCATTCACTCCCGATAAGCTTCTATACAAAAGTATACGACCTCTTCACCACGTGAAATAAGCTCCTGCACAACTCCAATCGTAGGATTGATATGACCCTCTGAGCCGCCATTTATAAATAAAACACGCGCCATTATTATCACTCCTTATACGGTTGACATCCATTGTGCCAGATTAAGGGCATTCCCATACCATCACTTGAATCTAATCATGAAATTAAGTTTATCATAGTATACAAATAGTACAAAGAATTTTTGTATAACCCCCGAACATCTCTTCACTACCGATGTAATTAGTACAAATCTTATCATAAATGAGTAAGTAGCAAAAACATGCAAAAGCAAAAAAAACATCTCCCCAAATGCCAAATGAATGGGGAGATGTTCAGATATGATTAGTTAGTAATGGATGATTTCGGATATAACGTTGTTCCCCAAATCGAAACGTTAATATTGCTAGTTAACGGAACGTTATATTCATCAATAACTGTTCTCCACCATTCCCAGGCAAGACCTGTACATTCTCTTGCAAAAATTTTGATGTTCTTGGCATTAGGCGGAAGTGGAATCTCTGTCGAGAAATGCGCTGTTTTATCGCGCCAGTTTCCTTCCCATGTTTTATGAGTCACGATCTCTTGTCCATTTTCATCAAATGTAAACTCGTCCCAAGACACTTCAAACTGAGCTACATATGCACCGCTATGATCAAGCGTTATTTTACCTTTCGTATATTCTGTCGTTTTAGTCTCGATATAGTCTGTATTGTTGTGAACCGCAGCTATGGAATTGTCTTTCAAGAAGACACTGGTATATGAAATAGGGTATGCTGGATTCTTACTGCTAAATTCTGCATTGTCCTTGATTACATTTTGGATGACATCGAAGTCTTTTGAGACGACCTGGTTATGTGTTTGTGCATCGCCGCCTAATACAACAGCAGTAAACGAACTGTTTTCATAAATATCTTTGTACTGTCCGCTAGCTTGTATGCTAGGATTATTGAGCAATAATTTAAATGCTGTTTGTACATCGCTGCTCTTTGAGGTCGTCTCCAATTTCACGTAAATGGTTCTGCCATAAGCTACGTTAGATACCATTAGTGGCGGAGCCTCATTACTTACCCCTTTACGGACTAATTCAGCAAACGTCACACTGTCATCGAACAAATCCGACGGATTGTTAGGAAGCGCTGCACTTACGGTATAAAAGATTTGCTTATAAGCAGCAACCATCACTTTTTTCTCGCCGCTTGCGACCGCGTTAAAGTCGATTCCGAGCGTACCGTTAAGCACTTTAGAGTTTACATTCAGTGCACTGGCAATTTGATTTTGGCTGTAAACCATGGATTCTGCGTACTGTAATCTCGCAGGCAGTGTATGCGTGTCGGAATACTTCTCACCCCAAGTAGACACGAGCTGATCAACGGCACTAGAAACACTTCCATAAGTTGGATTTTGAACCGTAATTGTATTTTCACTCTTCAACCCAGGCAGATCAATGCTAATATCTAATGGTTTTCTCGCGGCCATAACCAGACTAGGCTGATTATCCGCAAAATCCTGATTTGCAAGCTGTATTGCGCCTGGATAAGTACGATTCGTGATCGAATCAATAATTGAAATATCTACGGGTGAGGTTGTGAGTGATTTTTTATCCCGTTCAACCACGATAAATTTACCATTGGACTGGATGCCTTCTTTGGGAACAAAACTACTGATTTGATCACCTTTTACGGCCAAAACTTCATTACGATTATAATTTAGACCTGCGATCCCGCTATCAATATCATTCAGTTCGTTTGTTGCAGCGAAGGAAACACTCGAATAAGTAAACACATGTAAACCAATTAATAGACTTACGAGCACTTTTAGTCCTTTCGCATGTTTTGATTTCCTCATAAAGATCTCCTCCTTTGATGTAAAAACTGTATCGGTATTTTGGTATAAAATTATGATATTTCTAGAAAAATTACAAAGCTCCGTAACTTTTATAACACAAGTTATAATGAGTCTGATTCAAGCATCTTGCGTAATAAATGCCTATTCTTGGGCTTTCCGAATAATTCTGAAATCGTATATACAACACGATATTTCCAAAAATACTTAGACTGAATGGATTGCGTTTTTCCATTTTTAAATTTGAGAAATGGAAATCTACTTGGTAATCCATCCGATCCGGACGTAATTCGGCATACCTTCCCCAAGAAATCATAATGTCCAATTGGCGAGCCGGCCTCTTCCCCACCGATGCCGAAAGCAATGCGAATCCCCCGTCGCTGCAAATAAAAATCTCTCCTATGCATCGCATTATGGTCATACCTCTGTCAAGTAGACAGATGAAAAAAGCTATGCAGCCAGCGCGTGCCGATACTCAATTGGCGCGCGCTGTTTGAGTTTGGCTTGAAAGCGCTGATAATTATAAAAGTAGATATACTCTTCTATAGTTTGATGAATCTCAGCTTCTGACGTACACTTGTGAAAATACAACTTCTCTGTCTTGAGATGCGAAAAGAAGGATTCGATGCAGGCGTTATCCAGGCAGGTTGCTTTGCGAGAGTGGCTGCCTTTGACGCTGAATGCTTCCAATCGTGAGTTGTAGGCCTGAGACGTGTACTGGAAGCCCTGATCTGAATGGAGCACGGCTTCCAGTACACGTCTCTTTTTCGTGTCCACTGCTCAATCGTATCCAACACCAGCTTTACATCGTTGCGCTCGGATAATTGCCAAGCCACAACTTCATTGTTGAACAGATCTTGTATCGCCGACAGGTAATAAAAACGTGTGCCGTCGGAGATATACGTAATATCGGTGACTAGCTTCTGCTGCGGACCTACAGCATGGAATTGTCGCTTCAAACGGTTAGGATACACGACGGAAGGCGTAGAACTAGAACGTTTTCGTTTCTTGCGAATGACGGACTGGATGGATAATTCCTTCATAAGCCGCCATACTTTTTTATGGTTAACACGATAACCAGCCTCCCATAAAGCTGTCATCATACGAGGATATCCGAAATAGGGGTGCGCAAAGTGAATAGCCATCATGTGCTCCTTGATCTAGTGATCCCTTGTTTGTCTTTCGGCCCTTAATGACCGTGTCGCCCGCCACTTGTAATAACTAGCCCTAGGTACCCCCGCAATGGCTAACAAACGCGCAACATCATAGTGATCACGCAGCTCTTCAATTACTTGGTAGTTGTCCTGCGGGCTGAGCGTGCCTCCTTTACCAGATTTGGATACCGCTTTACGGATATCGAACGCTTCTCCATGCTGCCACTTCCTTACCCATACTTTTAATTGGGTACAGTTTCTGATTTCTAACTTTTCCGATACCGCTTTATAGCTGGCCTCCCCTTCTAAATACGCTTTGACTGCTGCTAGTTTGAAATCTTCGGTATACTGTTGAAACACTTGTCCCTTTTTAGCCATGGAAAAATCCCCTCCAAGTTCACTCTTGCTCCTCATGATAGCACAAGGTTTTTTTTGAGTGTCTACTTAAAGGGGATAATACCATTGCTTTCTACTTCGATTAGTTTTTTCTTTTATCCATGTAGTCCTTAATCAAGTCTATAAGACCCACCAGAATCGTCATGACAATAGAATGCCAAAAAGGTTTAACATAGCTTACATCTGCATCATAGATATAGAAGTAAGCTACTACAAAGTTGGCTATGAAGAAAATCAAATATACCAACATTTAATCATCTCGTCTCAAAACCAGGGATCTACAACAGTAGATTTTCTTATATCTGTACCAAAAGAACCACCAGTTCCATTTGAATTTTTTGTAACTCTCATTTCTTTTTTGATTTCATAATCTCCAAGGAAATTACCGTTCATATCAAAACGCCCCGGACCCAATTCTCGGTAGTAGTATTTGATGAAAGTATATAAGTCTTCTTTTTCAGAATTCACGAAGTAATAGCCACCAAATCCCCCAATTGCTACTGCAAGAAGTTCTTGCCAAGATGTTGTTATCTTTTTCGCCCAAGCAGCAAAGGTTAAGGAAAAAGCTGTTTTTGTTGCTGCTGTGAATTTTTCGGATCTTACAATATCGTATGTTTTATTATGCACATACGGAGTCGGATAAGAAGCAAAAACTGAAATAGACCTTTCAGTGGAAGGGGTGATTTGTGATGCTGAGATAAGTAAATTATTTGCCTTTGTTACAGCTTCAGGCGTTGTTTGCTTTAACATCAATTTGCCATCTACAATTTGAAAATCGATGTTGTTTTTCTCTAGGATGCTTATAACTCTTTCATAAGGCGCAGGTGGAGCTTCTGTCCTGTTCTGTGGAATGTCTGGACTTGCTGATACAGCAGACATGAACAAACTGCAACAAAGAAGTAAGGTCAAAGATGCAATAGATACTTTTTTCATCTTCTCAAACCTCCCATATTGTGGTGCGTTTAGATAAATCTAAACGATACTAAAAATTTAACATATTAGTAGATGTTTGTATGTCGAAAAATGACATATTTATAAAAATTTTTGAGAAGCGTTTGTATGTATATCAGAAGAATTTTCTTAGCGATTTACCTAGTGGTAATTACGTTTTTGGGAATAATCATTCTGCCGCCAAAAAACAGCACTCAATCTGCTTACGCAGAACGGGGGCTAAATAGATATAAAAATGAATCGTTTAATCTTTTGTCTCCGCATGGCAGCAGATGCCGTGCCTTTCTAGAATCGTTTTGACGATCGTAAGCCCGAGACCCGTTCCCGATATTTCTTTATGCCGCGAGCTTACCTCTACGTAAAAGGGCTCCTATACTCGGGATACATCGGTTCTCTCTCTTGGAAGGCTGTTGCTCATGTGCAGCACCATTTCGGCATCCTGTTACTCGAAAACCACATCGGTTCCGTTCACCCGCCGCATATTTCACCGCATTGCCGATCAGGTTCTGAAAAACCATCCGGATTTTGTCTGGATCCGCTGCAATCAGAGGATTACCCGGCAGCTCATCGCGAATAACTAACTGCAAATACCTTGATTTCAGCTCGATGCAAATTTTCCGGCACATTCTTGGAACAAATCTCTCACGGCACTTATATCCTTAAAATAAAAAAGCCACGATTTCTGCGGATTCTTAAGCATATAAGCTCTTGTCCCCCGACTTGTTGTCGGTTGACAAGAACTTTATCCTATTCCTGATCTTCAATTGCCGCGATAACAAAAGAAACTCATCGAATATACTAATCTCATTTAATCCCTTAATCCCTTAATCCCTTAATCCCTTTCCATTGAGAATTTGCTGCATACATTTTTCAACCCTTGACTCCCGAGTTTTGGATTGTTTGGGTTCAGAAAAATAAAGAATGTATGCTCTTTGCCGTCCCGGCGTCAATGCTTCAAAAGCAGTTTTCAAGGCAGGGATTTCATCGATTTTATTTTGAAATTCTTCAGGAATTATGAATTCTGTCTTCTTTTTAAAATTCACTTCCAAACCGGCTTTTTCAACTTCAATGGCTTCATAAATATAGGCTTTCAAGATGGCTTCCATTGCAACTATTTCTCGAACATTGGTGAACCGAATCTGGCGCGCCGCCTGTACATTCTCCGTTTGTTGGATTAGAATCCCATGGGCATCCTGTAACAAGGCACCTTTGTGAAACAGAAGCGCACAATAGTCTTTAAATCCATGTATTAAAACTATGTTTTTTTTCTCAAACGTGTAACAAGGATGCATCCACTTAAATACTTCGGTCAGCTCGCATTCAAGAACGATATTTCTCAACTTCTCATATTCTTCCCTCCACTTTTTGGCTTTACTTAAATATTCATCAACCTTTGGATTCATTCTACTCTTTGTCATAATGTCATTTTAACTTTATTCACCAGTCTTGTATAACGCTGGACGAGAATAAAGTTTGCCCAAAAGAGCTTTATCGTGCTTCCTACGAATGCCGCAAAGGCGGATATCAATCACCTGCTCAAATACTTGCTTGTAAGTGAATGTTTTGCGCTTAAAAGCTGTTTTGGTGTGCCTTCGAATATGACTTTACCGCCATTGTTGCCGCCTTCGGGACCCATATCTATGATCCAATCGGCATTTCTGATGACATCTAGGTTATGTTCGATCACAATGACAGTATTTCCGGCATCTACTTCTACAAGGCGATTCATGATAGCCAGCAGATGGGCGATATCCGACATGTGCAGTCCGGTCGTCGGCTCGTCCATGACGTAAATACTTCCCTTTTTATGCAGTTCGCTGGCCTGCTTGATCTTGGACGGGTTTATAATGTCCTTCCCCCTCTTTCCCCTTTGTAATGAATAATAAGCAAAATCATGCAAAAGCAAGTTGCCGTAAATAGTCTGGAAAGTAAAGAAAATCTCCCCAAATAAATGGGGAGATTTTCAGAAATGACTAGTGACTGATGGCTGCTGACGGATATAACGTTGTTCCCCAAATCGAAACTTTTATATTGCTGGTTAACGGAACGTTAGGTTCATCTAAAATTGTTCTCCACCATTCCCAGGCAAGACCTGTACATTCTCTTGCAAAAATTTTGATGTTCTTGGCATTAGGTGGAAGTGGAATCTCTGTCGAGAAATGCGCTGTTTTATCGCGCCAATTTCCATCCCAAGTCTTATGAGTAATGATTTCTTGTCCATTTGCATCATATGAAAATTCGTCCCAAGACACTTCAAACT
>NZ_ALKF01000143.1:0-33392 GCF_000283315.1 Paenibacillus sp. OSY-SE
TACTATGATGGGAGCATATCAAATTCGGGTGCCTCTTATTCATTAATTATCATGATGAGTACTTATTTACGGCTTGATCCCCTTTATGGGATCCTACCAACAAAAAGCGCAAAACATACGCTAAGCAAATTTCGACATGAAAAAATTCGTTTTTTCCTTCGCTAAGGAATCATCGCTTATATATTTTTCTTTACTATGTGGCAGTACTAGCAAAGTTGTCACCACCAGCAATAAGTCACTTTGACCGATAAATTGCGTATATTTTAAGTATTATTTTGCACATCCAACTTGAAAAAATAGCTATCTTTACATGAGAAGATTAGCTGGATCTTATTTTCCTTAATCATTTAAGAACAATTCGGATCTTCCTAGAAAAAAAAGCGACTGCTTTTTTTCTTCAATCGCTCCCGATTCTTGAAATCACTTTTTAAGCTTCCTCGCTATTTACTATTGGTATGCTAAGTTAAGAATCAGACCATACTTCCTCATTGTGGAATAAGCTTCCATAATGCTAGAGCAAAGATATATGTTGGATCTCCCTGGCCTTGGTAATCTTGAACACATTCGAATAACCTACCTTGATGCTCCACCTTATCTCCTTTTTTATAAGCTTTATATGGGTCCCATTTTTCACAGGAAAATTTTTGACCTTTGGTAGTGCTTTCTTTTTTTACACCTATAACTTCTATATCATCTACTAATATGCTGGAAGTCCCACCGGATCCTTTAAATCCAATGTATGTACTAGTTATATCATCATTTGTTAAAAAGTCTAATGTGAACGATTGATAATCCTTTCCTCCTTTAAGTTCAACTTCTTTAATAATCTGCCCGTTGTTTTTACTACCTGCATATAATTGAAATTTTTGAGTAGTATTTGTATCTGTAGTATTAAGTTTTAGTTTAACCTGTAAGGTGTATTTAGTGTGTCCTTCAATTTGATTATCAATATATGTCCAAGATTCTCCATCAAAATCACATTTTGCGGCCTTACCTGATACTCCTCCTGTTACAATGTTAAAACGTTTGTACCAGTACCATAAAGGTAATCTTTGGTCGTCAAAGTTATCATATACTACTCTGTCGTTTTTGGTTATTGGTACAAATTCTATATTATCTAAAGCTAATTCTCCTATTGGAGTCTTAATAGATATATTATTAGCGCCTTTATTTATTTCTATAATAGGTCCTTCAATTAATTGATAATAACCATATTCTCCTTTTATCGTATTTAAATTGGCAACAGTTTTAGGGATATTGGTAGTTTTTGATTGTGATGATGGCGCGTAAATTGCTATAGCGCTGTCTATATTTGCTGCCACTCTATACCTAATTTTATATTGTTGCGCTCTTGGAGAAGTAATAGTATATGTTAGAGCAGCTGATCCTTTATTTAAAAGTACTGCATTTTGGCCATTGATTAATTCTTGTACTGTTTTAGGTGTCAAATTATATTGAATACCAATTTCTGCTGGTATTTGTGATGACATATTAGTCATTAATTGCTGAGCGTCTTTTTCAAGATTCATGCGATGGAAACCAAATACAATTGCATCTGCATCCCCGTATACAGCACTTTTATCGTATACCCTCATGGTAGATAATTCATATCCTGGATACTCAAATTTAAAATCTGCGTAAGTACTACCATTTGGGACAGTAGCACCAAATAATTGAGAGTTCGTTCCATCTGCATAAGTAAAAGAAAGTGTAAGTGGTCTAGCGCCTGCTGTACCAGAAACGGAAGTGATGGAATTGTTCTCGTTTATATCAATTTCGTTGATTGTGCCGTCACTACCACCATATTTAGGGGTAGACCATTTAGACGTTGTCGTAGAAGAAGCGTATAAGTTCCTACTTCCGGTCCACAAGCGAATTCTCTTTAATGCTCCTCCATATCTAGATGCTCTTGATGGGTATAATTCGCTCTCTATTTGTTCAAATGTTTTGGAATCGTATACTTGCGAACCAAAGGTCTCATTATGATTTTGGGATTTCAAACCACCTGGAATGCCTATTATAGGTGAAAAAATCCCCCTTGATTGTACAACCCTAGTCTCTATAGAGTAATAATCTGGGTCATACAGGGGAAATAAAGCGGCTAAGTCTAGTGTCATCTGAGACATTTGTCGTTCATACGTTGTAACACGGTTCCATTTCATAACTTCAGGGAACCATTGTCTTAATACTGGTATATCTTTTTTTCCTGCTTGGATATAGGAGTCTTTATCTGAATAATTAGGTTTTTTATTTTTTGCATTTTCTAACCCTTTTTTGTAAGTTGCACTTATATGCTTTGTATATTCTATAATTAATTTTTTTTGTTTAACTTTATATCCTTGTTGTTGATCTTTATCCATTCCCCAGTTACATACAATGGCATCTCTTAATAACCCTAAATGTAAGCCAGCAGCTTGTGCAAATAATGGTAGGGTCAATACATCATATTCAAGACCAGTTGATTCAGGTGGTGCTTGTTTTAATTTTTCGATAAATCCTTCTGCCTTAGAATTTACAATGCGGAATAGCTGGATAACACCAGCTGCGGGGTCTTCGGCTTTATTATGAGGGTTGTTGTTCTCATAAATTTTTAACACTCTTTTGTATTCTTCAAGCGATTTACTTAAAGCTGCTAGTTCACTTGCCATGATATATTTATAAAACTGACTAATTTTAGAATCGATGGTTTTATCTACATAATCTACAGTTCGACTCCAAGCGTCATCCTTTGTGTTTGAAAATTGAAACATATCAATCAAGCTGCCCATTAAACTCATTGGAGGTGGCGCTAAATTGAGTGCAATCATCACAGCTCCTTTAATAATTACAGGCAGCGCGTTTTGTCCATTGTTTTCTATCATGTCGGTTAAAAATGACTTCCATATATTAGAGTTAAAGGCATCTAGAAATTGACTTGAGTCTACTCCATAATAGGGGTTCCATGAACTACTTTTGTTGTGGTTTCCCGGTGCAGAAGCGTACGTAGATTTGTAATTTTCAGCTGCTTTAATAGGTGCAACTTGCAATTCATTTACTGGTTGTGTGAAACATGTATCCGAAACCGAAGTGAAAGGTTGATGATTGTAGGACCAAGATAACTTCAAAAGTGGTATGTTATTATGAGTAGGTTGTCGAGGGATTTTGTATTCTAAATGTATTTGATAAGTTTTATCTTTTTCTAATGGAATGGATTCACTCATATGTGACATTAGAACTAATTTACTATTAATTTTCAAAGCAACATTTTCGTTATCTGATGTAGAAAATGTATAGTTTCCAGTTTCTGCAGGGTGAACATCCCCTGCCCATAGAATAAATTTAATATCTTCTGTTATATTTTGTGCTAATAATGAGCTTTGCTCTTCACTCATGTAGGCAAGATCTTTTCCTGTCTCATCAATGAAATAAAAACCGAGAAGACCTTGTTGTTTTTGCTGTTCCATAACATTAGCAACACCTTTCTGTATAATATAGCTATTCTTTTGATTAAGAGATAGATAAAAATCCAAAGAGTTGTATGCTGAGACTCATAAGCACATATGCCTCTTTCACGAGTGATACAGATATATCATTCAAACTTTTATCCCTGTAGAGGATGACCGCCAAACGATCGTTCAAGTGGAACGTCCGGGTAGTGTTGTTTTGCCGGCTAAGTTTTTTGTCGAAATTATTAAAAAGCTGCCTTCACAAGATGTCGAAATCGAAGTCATGGAACATTTCCAAACCTACCTACGCTCCGGTACTACCGACATCCAGATGGTTGGACTTGATCCTGAAGAATATCCAGTTCTTCCTAGCATCGAAGAGAATCAAGTCATTACCGTAAATGGCGATTTGCTGAAGACGATGATCAAGCAGACGGCATTCGCTATTTCTTCCAACGAAACAACGCTAATTTTAACAGGGGCATTGTAGAATTTAAGCGAAGGGAATTTAAAATTCGTATCCACAGACCGCCATCACTTGGCGAGCCGCACAGCTGATATCCAAGCAGATCCTGACATTCGCTTTACGAACGTTGTCATTTCCGGTAAAACATTGAACGAACTCAGCAAAATTATTCCGGATCAAAATACGATGGTGGACATTGTGGTTGCAGACAATCAAGTCTTGTTCAAAATCGATCTGTTCTATTCGCTTATTTTGGATGGAACCTATCCGGATACTTCTAAAGTTATTCCGCAAAACTATAAAACAGAACTTATTTTGGACACGAAAAAGCTCATTGATGCAATTGACCGTGCTTATTTGCTGTCCCGTGAAGATAAAACGAATATTGTTCGCCTGCAAACGAAGGAAGATGGTACAATCGAAATTTCCTCCAGCTCTTCTGAATTGGGGCGCGTTACGGAGCAACTTCATGTGAAGGAATTTAAGGGGGATCCGCTGCGAATTGCGTTTAACTCCAAATATATGCTCGATGTGTTGAAGGTTGTCGAGTGTGAAAATATATTCATCGGATTTACAGGCGCTATGAGTCCAATCATCATTAAACAGACTGAGCACGTAAGCAGTCTGCATCTCATTTTGACATACCGTACGACAAACTAAGCAAGATGGTGAACGAGCATAAATAGAGAATTCAGAAGTTCTTGTTCCATTCGTTTTCCCCTTTAAAAAGATTTAAATTAGCAAACAAAATAAGGTTTAGTGTTACAAAAAAAGAGCAGGCTAGTATGTGCACCTTTGATTTTCTGCATCGGCTCCTAGCTTCAATGATACAACAATCTTACTTGCACTTCTTCAAATTCGTTTTTTTCGTTTTTCAACAAGTGCTAGCTGTCGTAGCAAACTACTCTTTTTTTCAAATATATCCCCTAGTCGTTACATAGGTGCGTTAACACGCCTGTTGATTAACCATATTATGTAACAAAAATAAGCTTGTTCTGGCCATCCGTTTGAAGAATGTGAAAAAGCCTTAACCGCCATTCAACTGGCAGTTGCCCAAGATCAAGCAAACGTGTAAAACGTGCGAATGACAGTGCCACATGTCGTGAAAGGATTGAACTTGTTGCATCATACAGCGATTTTAACAATACATACACCATGAGGGCCGTGTACAATTGACCATAGACGGCATTTTCTGACGTACCCAATAGAGTCGGCACGTTCAAATGTTGCTTGATCCATCGAAAAAAGACCTCCACCTGCCAACAAGCTTTATACATCTGCGCAATTTGTTCGGCTGTTACCTGCATCAAATCGGTTGCCACCCGAATTTCTCTACCCTCAAAATCCCGAAACATCACCACGCGATGGCGTTTCGTCGATTGGCATTGCTTCGTTCCAAGTTGACTCGTGATGTCCCGGATAACCCGGGAGTCCGGAACTGCCTGACGGCGTAAGGCGCGTGGTTTCTCCAAATGAACATTGTCTCTCAAGCGAACCACAAACGACTGTCCTTCTTCTTTGAACCGATCCAACCGTTCGAGCTTTCCATAAGCACGCTCCATCACTAGAATGTAAGCTGAATCCGCCAATTGCTCGCTCATCGGTCCATCATGCTTAGAACCAACCGTTTCCACGACAATCAGCGGCTGTTGATTCCCCGCTTGCAGAGCAACATGCAGCTTGATACCTGCGCGTTCACCATGATAAGGGGCCCAAGGCAACCGGGTTTTTCCTTTTTTCCGACCGTGATCGTGGTCGAATCGATGAGAAGCAATTCTTTCGGAAACGTTAGTTTACGACGCGTCTTTCGATTGCATTTGTGAACAAGAAGATGAAATAATTCCTTGAAAATAGCAAACGGGACCTCTGCGGCTTTGGTCGAGAAACAAGAATAATGAACGGTCGGCAACCCGCTTGATTCGGCATGATCTACACCGGAGCGATAACTATCCCATTGTTCAAAAGCGGATTGGCTCCCGTTTTTTTTCTACCATTTTTAGGTTAATAAACAGGCGTGTTAAAATATGATTCTGTTTGTCTTCTGAAAGGGATTGGTGCTTCAGTACCGGCTACTTGAGGTAATCTAGGTTTATTTATTCTCTCTCCGGGGGTTGATGGTAACTCTTTGTCCCATTCAACATCAATTAGTGGATTAATAAAAGCATACATATGTAAGCGAATCATTGACTTGTAAAAATTTTTAATTGCTGCTAGAAACAAATTTACTGTTTTGGCACTTTTACTAGTGAGATAAATGCGTTCATAGTTATTTTGATCTCTTATCTTACAGTGCATTTCTTGAAGAAGATATTGACGTATTCCTTCTTTAATTGCTTCTGGTTCATGATCCCAGTTAACCTTTTTACTTTTATAAGAACTGTTGTGTTTTAACCAATAGAAGAAAGGTTCTAACTTATTTAAGTAAGCGACGACAGAACTCTCACCTATTCTCTTTAACTGGTCATGGTAAAATTCGGTGAGAGGCATAAAGGGCTCGTTATTTTCACTCACGTTTCAGCGATCTGTCTTAGAAATTCGACGAATTCACCTTCTCCCTCCTTATGTTTAAGAAAGTAATTTACTTCCGACACTTACCGGTACGGTGGCACGACGAATCTCCTTACCTTCCAGAGAGATCCCTGCGCAGAGGGAAGCCTGAAAGCCGGACCAGACACGTTCATCGAACTGCAGGACAAAGGCGGAGAGCAGCATATCACGAACACTTTGTGATTGGGTTGGCAGAAACAAGCAGACCGAGAACCTTTGAACCAAAGGAATCTCGGTCTGCTTGTTTGTATGGAAAACTTCCGCGCTGGACTGGCCTACCAGAATTAAGCGATTGGTTACCGGATATGTATCAATTCTCGTGATATAACGAGCGCCATTTTTATCCCAACGCTTTACGGCCCGGCCTGATTGGTCGTAGGCAACGATCGCCATGCCGTAACGATTATCCATATAGCTGTATGGCCAATAAACGTAACCATCGGCTTTGATAACCGGGCATGTGGGACTGAACTGCAGCGTATTCGGATCTGCGAGACAAACTACTTTTAAATCACCTGGTACGGAAGAAGGGCTAGCGGAAGATACCCATTCGATAAAGAATACCTTCTTGCCGGAAGTCGGTTGTATGTCACGCGATATCTTCGGCTGTCCAAGACTTGCGGTTTAGATCAAGAGCATTCAGTTCAATGATGACGTTAGATAACGTAATTGCTTTGGCCGCTTCGATCGCTGGGACGACATCCTTTGTTAGCAAGTTTCGGATCACTTGATCGGTTAAAGGAATATGGCTGGAAAGCAAGGCGTCCAAAGTGCGGTTGACCGAGTCTAGGGATGCGACCAGCTTCGCCGCTTTATCCAAATGCAGCTTGGCATTGGCGCGGATCTGTCCCAACTGATGAAGGCCTTCACGCAGTTTGTCGCGTAATATTGCGCCTTCTATAGCGTCGATAGCAAGGCCGATACCGATGATGACGACGCCTGCTATGAGTCCGCCGATCAATCCTCCGGCAAGAGTGCCGACCGCGATTTCCGTGCCGAATATCGTTCCTAGTACTGTCGCCGCCGTTTCCGCTTCCAGAATACCTGATCCGACCAGGAAACTGGTGACTCCGGGAGCAAGGTAAAGCGTCGTTGCGGCCATGCCGGCCACATCCAGAAATATAGTGGAAATTTCGACGGCCGTATCAGCCGTGTTGACCGCCTGGGCAGCGCCCGCAGCTTTTAATATATCGAGCTGTGTTATTCCGGGAGGCGTCAATCCGGCATTGGCATACAATTGCGCAATTTTCTGATTGATTACCGCATTTAGGTTTTTAAACTGTTCGTAATCTTGTTTTGAAACGGCGATGAAGTTTTGTGTGTCGGCCGACAGTTCCAGCAGCCGATTTTTCCGCTTCTCATTATCTGGAAAAAAGATGGACATATCGTTCTCCTTCTCCGATGACGATCAATGAATATCCTCTGCAGTCCATGAAGTTCTCGAAAGGTCAAAGTTGTTCAGTTCGACCGTAACAGAAGCGTTTGTAATATTTTTATCGGCCTCAACTGCCGGTTGCACGTCTTTGTTGATCAGTTTTTGAATCACGGCATCGGTAAGAGGCAACCCGGCACCGGTGATCGCATCGAGCGTTGTTTTTACTGAACGCATCGAATCAAGCAGACCCTTCGACTTGTCGAGGGAAAGACGCATGCTGGTTCGCACTGGATACAGCGTATGCAGCCCGTCCCGCAATTTGTTTTTGGCAATGGCTCCTTCGATGGCGTCGATGCCAAGTTCTATGCTGCCCACGGCTATTCCCCCTAAGATGCCGCCCAATAAATTGCCGGCCACACCTCCGGCTGTAAGCTCCACCTCTTTGCCGAGAAAAGGCACAGTGAAGGAAGCCAGCACTTTTGCTGCGGTCTCCTCCGCCATCAGACCTGAGCGCACTAGCAATTTGGTAGCAGCGGGCGCGAAATATTTGATGGTTCCGGCGAAGCTGGCGATGTCGAGAAGTATCTCAGCAATTTCCACACTCGTATCCTTACTGTCAATATCATTTGTGATACCAGTTTGCTTGATCACATCAACCTGCTTAATGTCAGGCGCTTTCAATCCAGCTTCATTGTAAACGGCAACAATTTGCTTATTCACTACCTCGCATAATTTTTTGAAGTCCTGATAGTCGGCCGTCGCATCGTAGAAAAAGTGTTCTGTATCGGTGGACAGTTCCAGAAGTCGGACTTTGCGTTTGTCATTGTATGGAAAAAAGATACCCATTAGCAATTCCTCCCCAAATAGAATGGTATACGTCTTATATATATTTATATGTAAACCGAAATATGCCAGATTACCGGACCAAAAATATGGACAAAAGTATTCCTGCGATCATCTCTCTGGTTTGTACTCGGCCTTGGTAGAAACCATAGAGAACAATATAGCAATTAGCCAACAAAATATCTAAATTTCTAAGTAGCAAGGGTTTTCGCTGATATGGAAACGAAATCCAGGATGTTACCTATTTTTACAGGTATGTCGGCTGTACCCGTAATAGGCATACACGAACTTCATTTCCTCACTCGTTTCTTCAAAATCTGGCGCGCCTTTTTCAATGACTGCGAAAACGATATTATCATATAGATCACAAAAACAAGTTTCTGTGGTGGCATCATTTGCACTTGTTCTACTTACCTTAACAATTAATTCTGACTTCCCATTATTCATTGTAATTAACAGCGGCTTCCTTGTTATCAAAAAATAAGGGAATTTCTAAAATAATTCGCAAGCGTTATTTTAATGCCCTCCAATTAAATAAGTCTTACATTCAATTCCATCGTATACCGGTACTTACACCTTCACAACTTTCAGAAGATACCTATAAAAAAACGCCCAAATAAGGACGCAATCTTGAATACTCTATTTACTCTATCTCTTGAATTTATTAAATTGGCTTACTACTAATCACATGTCTACGCACCCGACGTCTAAATCCAAGACTGATATGTAACGTTCAACGATAGTAAACTCATCCAGCGAACGGCGGTTAACCGTCCTCATATGCCCTCGCCTACTCCAGGATCACTGCAAGCCGCTCCATTGCGATAACTGTGGTTAGCTTTTATTAGCAGCCCCCTATTTTATCATTGAAATTTCTCAAACTCGTTTTTGAGCCAGATCTGATTTTGTTGAGCCACATATTGTTCTAAACGGATAATATGTTCTACTAGTTCAGACTTTGTGGACTGCATATAACGCTGTCTGACGCGCTCTAGGTCTCGGTTAAGCTTGATCTGTTTGAATGATTCCATTTAGGGTGAATGCCTTCACCGTCCGGATCCAATTCCCTTGACAGCTCCGAAACAGTTCGATAAGAAACGGGCTTATTATCTTTTACTAGCTTATTGATCGCATTAATTCCTAGCTCTGCAGATCTGTTTTTTCGTTGCTCGTATCTGATCTTAAGCCATGATAACTCATTATTTATGGGCAATTCTGATTTCTGGCGCATGTTTCTCATCCTTCTGGTATTTTTCAATTAATTGTATCTCTTTGAGCTCATTTTGAGCTCGGTTCTTAGTAATCTTCATTTTTTGAGCTTCAAGTGGAAGTCCAAGCTTCTCAAAGCGCTTCTCGCTTTCATCTGCCCAAGTGTAGAGAGCTGTTATTTCATCTTTAAATTCTGGTCGTGGAACCTTGGCAGCACATCCGATACAAGCCATTTTGGTCGGACAGACCAAATCAATTGTACAGATTCCGCCTACAACTTTGGAGGGTGTTCCTACTTTTTCGCGATATTCATCATAGATTTCTTGTAGTTCTTCAGGACCTCGTAATATCCCCTTCTGGATATCAATCTGTGAAACCCAGTTTTCGTGTAGGCTGTTAATTGAGTCAGAAATTTGCTGAGATGTAGGTGCTGAGTAATATGCAGTAACTTCAATATCCTTCTGATGTAAGAGTGTTTTAACGATATCTAAAGGAAGCTTTTCGTTTTGCACGGCATGTGTTGCAAATGCATGTCGCAGCAAGTGGGACTTTACGATAACCTGGCTGCCTTCTGCTGTTTGGATGATAATACCAGGGTCTGCTTATCTTCTTTCACAGACTGAACGGCTTTA
This sequence comes from Paenibacillus sp. OSY-SE, assembly GCF_000283315.1. Taxonomy (NCBI): domain Bacteria; kingdom Bacillati; phylum Bacillota; class Bacilli; order Caryophanales; family Paenibacillaceae; genus Paenibacillus; species Paenibacillus sp. OSY-SE. The sequence continues at coordinate 10,498 of NZ_ALKF01000143.1, forward strand.
CGATAGGCCTCACGAAGTCTACTAACCTGATTCCATCTCAGATGTCCAATAGCTCTAATCTCAGGGAGTAGAGGCGTTATAGCCGATGTATCTTCTTTTCTCTTATTTTTAGCATTTGTCACCGCTTTAGTGCGGGCGCTAAAATCACGATTGTCAAACGGAAGAACTGGCAATAAATACGGAGCAAGTTCTTGCTGAACTTCATCTGTAAACTGGGTTCCAATCCACTTTTTCAAATTAAACATAAAAGTGTTATAGAACGTCAAAAGGTTCTGGCGCTGCCTTTCTGAGTGTTCCGGCAGGATCTGACCAGTTACGTACATTTCAACATGAGTAGGCAATAAATCTTCCACTTTGACTAAGCTATAGTAATTGAACAGGTCTCGGAACCGAGCATTCAATACAGAGGTAATGTTCATTATTGAGGATGGAGTTAATCTTCGGTCCGTAATGCAAAGCAATGCCACGGCAAATCGCGTTTTCGTATATCCCACGCAACATTGAAGTGACAAACCAATGTCTCGCCTTATGGGGATTTAGTATGATTCCAGCGCTTTTCGTGACACGAGTCCAATTCGAGTAGAATGCTGAGTACGTGTATGGCGTACCTCTTGTAGATAAGAATAGCGGCTCTGAATCGGGTAAATCCTGGAACTTGGCTTGCGTAGATGCCGATTGTCTTCGCTTGGTATTGACGTACCGTATCAGTAATTTCAAGGTTTCAGGGGAGATCCGAAAGAATTTCACTCTCTTCTTAAAGCTCCCCTTATTAATTGCTGCAAGCTCATGAATGTCTGAACGTTTACGGTAATCACCCACAGTTAGCTCTAAAATTTCTGATATCCTTGCACCAGTTTCAAACATAAATCGGGAAATCACTTCATCTCGAAGTCGCCAATTAATCAAGCTTCCAGCGTGATTAATACGATACGGTAAATCCCAGTCTCCAATTATTTCTGGAACCCACTCGTCGTTAATAATCTTAAAGTATGAATCAGTTTGTCTTCGAAACGTAAGAGGTTCTTCCGTACCTGCAGCCTGTGGCATTCTGGGTCTATTTTGGCGTTCCCCTGGCAGATCCCCGTACGTATCTTCCCATTCCAAATCCACTAAAGGGTTATTTTTAATCGAAGCATGCTTCTGTAAAAGCCTTTTATCGCAGCAAGAAAAAGATGCACCGTTTTAGAGCTCTTACTCGTCGTGTAGATACCTTCATGCTTATCTCGCCCGCGAATCTTACATTGCATTTCTTGAATTAAATACTGTCTCACTGCCTCCTTAACACCTTCAGATTCATCATTCCAGTGAACAATCGCCCCTTTGTAACGGCTCTTTTTCTCAAGCCAATAGAAGAAAGGCTTGAGCGTATTTAAATAAGCTATTACCGAGCTTTCGTTTATCCGTTTTACTTGGTCGTGATAGTACTCTGTTAATGGAATGAAAGGTTCTTTCTTAGAGTCATAGACAATAAGACGATATTCGCTGATCACTCCCTCCGGACAAAATACATGAAAATAGGCGCTCACTTACCTCACCACCACTCATTTTCTTACACAAAAAAAGGACTTCCCACACAGTGTTTTTGCGGGCGTCCACATATAGTGTGTAACACTATATCAAAATATAGTAGAATCTTGTATTCGTCAATGAAACTTGTAAATTAATATTATATTGTATTTTGTACATATGTCTAAAAATCTAATTAAACTTAAACCCTTGCCCCGCCTAGTGCGCGCGCACACAACGAAGATAGCTGACTGTCGAGAAGGCTGCCCGTCCCGAATACAAGGATAAACCTTTAGTTGTATTAGGAGATCCTGCCCGCCGATCGGGAATTATTCTGGCAGCTTGTCCGCTCGAAATTGGTACCGGGGCATCGCTAAAGCCCCGGTTCTGAAACCATTGAGCCCGGAGTATACCGTACATTACTGTTGCGGCGGTTCGGATTGCAGTTCGTAGCCCCTCCACATTCTGCATGTCCACTTGGGTCAATATATTTCAGCGGATTATTCTGCACATACGTATACCGATTCAAACTCAGCGGGTTCGTCAGTTCCCCTTCATACGTATCCTCCGATATAAACCGCTTATCCTCCGGCGAGTAGAAATTAGAATGTTACGCTTGTTCTGCCCAGTTAGCCGGATATGTTACATAGATAAATCGTGCATATTCTGGCACAGAAAATTGAATCTTACTTCCTTTGGGAATCAGGATCACTTCTCCTGGACCAGCTGACACCTTTGTACCATCAATGATAACATCCAGATGTCCCTCAATAACATAATCAATTTCATCATAGTTAAGTGTCCAGTCAAAGGTTGTTTCTTTCATCTCCATGATACCGCAGCCAAGTCTTGGACTTTCCTTTAGCGAGAAAAGATCTTTACAATAGACGATATCATTAGGGTTGCCTGTATCGAGACGATCCTCTTCTGTTACTTTCATATTTGGCACTTTAACAGAAGTAATCCCTCCAGGACCTCTATGAACGTTCTGTTCAATAGCATCAGCCCCTACTTGTTCCATGATGATTTTACGAACCATCTCTTCAATCATCTTTTTATCGATACTCATGGGTACCCTCCTCTACTTCTTAGGTGCAGTTTTTTGGAACCATTTTCCTTGCAATGAGCATAGCAACCATTACAGCTGTGATACACTTTTGAACATCGATTCTTTCTCGGCTAAAAGAGGTGTGAAACAAATTTCACTACGCTATATGACTTCTTTCTCCGTAATCACAATACGCGGAACGGAAAACGATGACGCCATATTATGGATATAAAGTTTGGATAGGACAAGTTGTGTTGTTGATGTTCCCATATCTATTCCTACACTTAACAATTCTTCTGCTATTTCCTCATCTCCTATACCAGAGAATAAACACAAAGAGGCCTAAAGTTATACCGCTTCCTATCAAGTAGGAATGCTATAACCTTAAGCCTCTTTGCTTTAGTAAGACTACGCCTTTGTAGTCCTCTATTACATTTTAAACGTGAATGAAACTGTTGTTCCACACGCTGTAGATTCAAATTGCATGCTCCCTTTTAGTTTATCCTCTAAACTAACTATTTACAATAGATAAACCTAAACTTTTTTGTGAACATTCTTCAACGTTGAATCCTTTGCCATCATCTATTACTCCAATCGTGCAAAAGCCGTTGCTGGAACTCATAGAAATAACGATGTCTCCATGCTCACAATCTTCCCTCGTTATCGTATTCAAAATATTGATTAATTACTACGATTAGCTCACAAGAATTGATTACAATAAAAGGGAATTACTCGACTTTATCTCCTATTGAACCTATGGGTAATAGAGTAAATAGAAGTTTTAGCGACAGTCAGGGAGGTCGCCGAGCCCTTCGAGATAAGCGCACCTGCGATCTCCCAGCACCTCAAAGTGCTGGAGCGAGCAGGGCTGATCGAACGCACAGTGGCGAACCCTGACGATGCGCACCGAGCCTCTCGATGAGGTGTCGGCCTGGGTCGAGAAGCACCGCCGCGAGTGGAACCAGCGCTTCGACGCTCTGGAAGAACACATCAATACCATGACCATAAAGGAGGAACAATGAACATGCCTGCATCCGTACCGGAGTTCACCATTACCCGCACCCTAAATGCCCGCCGCGAGCTCGTGTGGCGCGCCTGGACCGAGGAGAAGGAACTCGCCGCCTGGTTGCCTTCGACGCCCCTGGAGACCATCTCCTTCGACGTTCGCGAAGGCGGACGCTACCGCTACACAATGGTTAACATCGAGACCGGCGAGTAGTATCCCACCGGAGGTACGTTCCTCGACGTCGTACCTTTCGAACGGCTCGTCTTCACCTGGGGTTACCCCGATGCTCCCATCGAGAACTCCCCTGTCGTGACCCTAACCCTCACCGCACATGGCGACCGCACCGAGATGATCTTCCACCTGCGCGGATTCGCCGGTCACCCCGGCGATCAGTTCGTGTACGACGGCTGGACCAATACGCTCGACGATCTGATGACGCACCTGCACAACCAGAAGCAGTAGATGGCGATCAAGAACAGAGAAGGAGCCTTCATGATCCCCTCCTCGTCACAAAGAACACGCTGAATATGGCGTGTTCTTTGCATTTGGTGACATAGGTGGCATCGAACCCATGTCCTCGTTGCTAGTCTCAAAGTCCATTTCCTACATTTTGAGCAATCTCCGAATTATTATTGGGATAACGCGCAAGTCGGGATATACGTGTAGGCTCATATTATTTATACTTGGGGAGGGCTTTGACATGGACAAGAATTCTGTGTATAAAACAAACAGCTTCTATTGGGATACAAAAGGAAGTGACTTCTTAGGAGCAACCGTACTTCCTTTTTATGGAGATTTGTCTCAGAAGAAAAATACCAGCTTTTTGGCGACGTATCAGGGGAATGCTGGAGATAGGCTGTGGATATATCAGAAAAACAAATCGAAAAGGCTAAGCAGCACTTGACGTCATGCGACTTTTCAGCAAAATTTATTTGATCGCCCATGGAAGAAGAATGTGGCATAACAATGGATTACTTCGACTTTTAAAAAATGTTATTTCGATGAATCTTGGTATTCGGTATCTCTTGATGAAGGTGCGCTAACATTATCGGATCGCTCAATCATTTGCTCAATTACAAATCCCGCTTTTGCCAACGCATTCACGTTGTTGCTATTGCTCCCGTTAGTGAATGACTCAAGGTCAACTTCTGATAGCTTCGTGGTGACCCCATTCCATGTATTCGGGTTATTTATGTCCTGAAAAATCATCTTGGATCTTTTTTAATCTTTCAAGGTGTGGTTTCAACTGCCGCAGCATCGCCGCTTTATTAAGCTCCGCTTGCTCTTGGAAAAACATGTGATGTGCTTCATCCTTAAACAACATAATCGTCTTGTTTAACTCACGGAGCTCCGTCGCAAGTGAGCGCAAGGTTTTTCTAGTCTTGGCGTCTATCGTTTTAGGATTAGATTTCCAATACGAATAGCTTGTATCGTATAACGGCCACCATATCCTCGCCTCACGAGCAAGAATAAACATGTCCAGCTGCTCATCCGTTGTCATTGCAGTATTATTAACAAAATGCTTAGGAACAGCATTGTTTGTGTAGATATCACTAAATACAATGAATGTTAATAGTTGCTCATCGATTTCTTCCGCTTGTATCTTCGCCTTATCGATCAATTGCCGAATCTTAGCAGGTTCTTCATTTTCCTTCGACTCACTGATTGCCATCAAAGTGTCAGCAAGCGGAATCGTTTCAGAAGCGTTCTTTACTAAATAGGCAAATGCCGAGTCGTTCTTCATCTAATACAGTGAATAGAGGCTGTTGTATTTTTCAGATGATTGGTTTTCCAAATATCTGTATACCGCAGCGTTTATTAATATGAAAATGATAAGTATTAGTGCGTAGATCTTTACGTGCTTGGGCAAAATGTACTTCCTTTCTGAAAATTTAATTATTAGCTCTATTGAAATATGTCAGTTCATACTCCACGAAGTCTTTTTTCGCACTAATAAACGTTTTGTGTCAATCTCCAAGCAATAAGGGTAACTTTGTGTCGTTAAACAGTTAATTTCAATATCAATGACATAAATAGAGGGTGCAGAGTTTCCTCTGCACCCTGATTTTCCTCACTAAAAAATGAAGCTATTCCTGTTTATCCTGTTCAGTTCCGTTATTACTATCAACTTGATCGCCTGCCTTGTTGCCCAACGATGCGCCTACGATACCACCTACAACGGTTCCAACAGGCCCCAAAGCGGAACCAACTACAGCGCCTACGGCACCACCACTCACTGTTCCTACAGCCTCTCCAGTTCCCAAACCAGCCGTGTTGTGTTTAGAATCATCGTTTCGGTTACGGTCGTTGTTTTTAGCCATCTCTTTCACTCCTCATTTTGTGATGGGAAACGCTGCTTTTGCCTGCGTATCATTCCAAAACATAGCTTTCCCTGACCTTTCTAAATCGATTCACCGAGCGGGAGACGCTCAACTTATAAACAAAAATATTAATGAATCAGAGGTTCTACCTCTTTCATCCGTAGCGTCAATATCAGCGCCATCCGCCAGAAGTTTCGCAATGGCTTCTTTGTTTCCCTAATATTTTGCTGTTCTCCGCTTGATAACAAAAGATGTACCCGCTTCTTGGCCTTTGTAAGGTATACGGCGGCATATTATTCAAGGTCAGTCCGCCGTTACATGCAGGTAGCGTAAAGTTCACATCATGGATTGAATACAATCTAAGTTACGATTACGGGGAATGCATAATACAGGGACAGAAAAACAATGATAACTGTGATTGAATACCATTTATGAAAAGGAGAGCGTTTACCATGCATTCAGATTTCGAAAACTCATTTACACGAATTCATCTGTTGTATCATGCGAATCAACATGCAATTACACCTGAGGAGATCCAACCTGAAATTAACAGCCACGGCTATCAATTTAGTCCTCAGCAAGTAAAACTAGAGCTGGATCATCTGACGAGCGAAGGTTATCTGACTAGCAAAGGTTCTCTATACGATATTACATTAAGCGGAAAAGATGAACTTCGAAGTGTTCAGCAGCATCTGGAGACATTATATCAAGAAGTCGCAAAGAATAAATGATAGGCAGCTTCTTCTATACACCAAATTCAATCTTCCATTCGGTTTGTAAAAATCACTAAGGATAGATGATCGATATTGCACAATAAACAAGCAGCAAGGCCATGATGATATTAAACGGCTTCCTGTGCTTTGATATAAAGGATTGAAAAAGGGAACCAAACAAGCTCCAGCTAAAGGTGCTCAGGAAACCAACAAAGCCTAAAGCCACGGCGAACATGAAATAGCTAAAATAAGTGCTATAATAAGGAAGGATATACGTTGCCACTACTGCAATACTATACAAAATGCCTTTGGGATTAATAAATTGCATTAAGGCCCCAATCCAAAACAGGTTCTTGTGTACTGCCGCCTGATCGCGGCTCTGGCTATTACTAGTTAATATTTTGTAAGCTAAGTAGAGCATATAGGCTGCGCCGAATATCATTAGCGGTGTTTCAATAACAGGCAGAAGATTGGTGAGCAGCAGATTAAATACGGTACACAATAATGTAATAACGAAAAATCCTCCGCCTACCCCGGCACAAAAAATCAAAGAGCGTTTCAAAGCTATTTGGTTAGCAAACGCCATCGCCATGATATTGTTCGGGCCAGGAGTAAAGCTGCTAACGACGACAAACAATAAGAATGATAGAAACGGCATTTTAGAACCTCCTCTAGGGTATGTTATAATGTTCAAAATGTACATTATAGTGAACATTCTATATATTGTACATAATGATCGTTATAACGTAAATAGCGTGAGGTGAACGGAATGGAAGACATTCAGTATATTCTTGCTAAAAATTTGAAGGCGATTCGCGAGAAAGAAAAGCTAAGCTTGGAAAAGGTCGCAGAGTTGAGTGGTGTAAGCAAAACGATGATCAGTCAAATTGAGAGAGGTGAATCTAGCCCTACCATAACTACCATTTGGAAGATTGCCAATGGGCTAAAGATTTCTTTCTCTTCGTTGATTAACGAACCTGATCAAGAAGCAAAAGTGGTGCTGCGTAATGAAATGAAAGTTCTAACGGAAGATAGCGGAAAATATCGAGTCTACCCCTCATTTCTCTATCAGGAGGATAGACGCTTTGAAATATACAGTGTAGAAATTGAAGCACATGGGGAACTGAGCTCAGATTCCCATAAAGATGGTACAGAGGAGTATATCACCGTGTTTGAAGGACAATTGATCATTCAAGTAAATGATCATGAACATCACCTAAATAGCGGAGACTCTATTCGTTTCAAAGCCGATCGGCCCCACCTGTATTCTAATCCTGGCGATACGTTGACCCGCTTAAGCATGACTATTTATTATCCTATGAAATAGGATGAAAAAAGAAAGCAGATCAGGCTTCATGCCATCTGCTTTCTTGTAAATAATATTTAATCCATGGAAGGCTCCTCTTTACATAGACAAGCTGGATGAATAATTAGGAGTCGTGATTTGCCTAAGCTTTGCTTCTGATTAAGTCTTTCCTCCCCAGACACCCAAATTGATTTCTCTGAATTCGTCACATTCCTTAATCCCGATATTCCGATCTCTACGAATGATTTCAGCAGTATTCATAAGGGTTTATAGCTTGCATGTAGACAAGTATTTATAGAGGCAAGATATGATATGAATGCTGAATAATACGGTATCTTATCTGCTTCGAGAATGACCCTTGTTTATCAGCATACCAACTCGCTGCCTACTTATTTGCCTCTATACGGCCGCAGTGTCGGATTGTCGCGATTATCCACGCCTTAAGCACCATGAAAATATCTACAAAATAGGAAAAGAGTAATATTTATCTTCTATTTCTATTAATGGTAATATAAAGGCACTTGGAAGATAATTACACTCAACGGACTTAAGGTATTGAAAAAATTGAAAAGGAAGTGTGCCAAACAATGAAAAAAATGTTTGCAACCGTGCTTACAACCGCTCTCTTACTTACTTCCGCTGTTCCAGCTTTTGCCCAAGAGAGCACTCAAGCTTCTGCACCAACAGCCGCAAGTGTTGTCAATTCTGAGTCGATTTCTGCACAGTCTTATTTCTTCGCTAATATTTCTTGGAGAAATGTTTCTGGCGCATCTCACTATGAGTTTTTCGTGTATAAAAACGGAAACCTGCATGAGTGGGGAAGTCAGAGTTCCACAAACAGAGATGTCGGGATGGAGACGGGCAGCGCCTATAGAGTAGAAATTAGAGCGGTTGGTCCAAACGGCAATCAGCTTGCTTGGGGCGCAACGAATACCTTTTTGGCAGGTCCCACTTCCATTTACGTATCTCTGTAATCTAATGTAGTCTGTCGGAAAGACAAGCTGGTCGGAAAATCCATGTAAGAATCTCAAAGGATTATATGGATCAAAAACCTTAGCTGTATATTTATAGGAAATAATGATACCTCAAACATAACTCAAATAGGCTACTATTGGCAGCTTATTTGAGTTATTACAGATTTTTATAGAATTCACGACGTTCTATTTTCATCGTAGCTACTTATTCTTTTTTTTCAAAGATGATTTCAAAACACGGAGTAAACGCTCCATGATATGGTGGAATCACTTGAACTAAGCGCCAGCCTTCCTTAGCATGCTCGTGGATGATCTCTTGCACCTTAGTTTCTGCGTTCTTTTGCGATATCCCAATCTTAACTTTCTCAAAATGATACGTATACATGTATGTATCCTCCTCGTGAGTCTACTACTTTATATACTCAGTCTAACACTTTATTTTTCAGTCTAGTACTTTCATTTTTTTACATCACTGCCGAAAAACCGCGGTGTACGCGGCTCCTACTATCATGATGTTCTAGTCAATCGGCCATCTCTATCAACAAGCCCCTTTCGAAAAAGGTTCGTAACTAACGGGAATCCCGTCTGTTTCCTTACTTCCACCATTGATCGAATGGTGTTGCTGGCAGTTCCCGTTTGTGTTGTGACACCGCGTAGCGGTTTTCAATATTCACCTTCGCTTCTGGAGCAACTTCGTTGCCGACAAGATATTCATCCAGCACGGCATATTCCAAACCAAGCTCAGCTTCATCGGCTTGTTGCGGCTTGTTGTCGAGAAGATCGGCTGTTGGCGTCTTCAGATATAGACGTTCTTGTGCATGCAGCTCTATTAAGAGTTCACGCCCTTGACCTTTCGTCAGTCCAGCTAGCGGGAGAATATCAGCTCCGCCATCACCAAACTTGGTGTAGAAGCCAGTGATTGCTTCTGCGGCATGATCGGTTCCCACAACCAGGCACTGATGCTCGCCTGCCACAGCATACTGTGCAATCATACGCATTCTTGCCTTCACGTTCCCTTTGTGGTAATCCGTTGGGGCTTTTCCGTCAGCATCCTCGTAAGCTGCTGCAAAGGCATTTACAGGAGCCTCAATATTAATTGTAAGCGTATCGTCAGGCTTATTGAATTGCAAAGCAAGCTGGGCATCGTCCTCATCTTTTTGTGTCCCATAAGGCAGACGGATCGCAATAAACTTGGCTTCATAGCCTTCTGTACGAAGCTCTTCAACCGCCAATTGGGATAATCGACCGGCAAGTGTCGAATCCTGCCCCCCGCTGATTCCCAAGACAAATCCTTTCGCTCCAGCTTTACGGCAATAATCTTTAAGGAAATTCACCCGAATACGAAGTTCTTCCGCAGGTATAATCGCGCGTTTTACATGCAGTGCGTTGATGATTTCGGTTTGCTTATTCATATCCCGCTTCCCCTTTCACTATTTGTATAATCCCGATTTTCGCCATCGTATACAGCCTCCTTCTATGCCTCGAGAGCTGCTTGAACTTTATTTCGAACTTCTTCAATCAATTGCATCTTGTTATTCCAGCATGCTTGACTGAGGTTAACAGGGTATTCGGCTGGATTGAGGGTGCGTTTATATTCATCCCACAATACATCGAGATTTTCTGTTACAAACTCCCTAATTTCTTTAAGCGTAGGTAACTCGTAGACCAATTCACCATTTTCAAAGATGGTATGATGAAGTTCTCTCGCTTCGAAACCCGTTATAAATTTTGCGATATACGTGTGAACGGGATGAAACATGTGTAACCGTTGTTCATGCTGCGGTTCTTCATGTTCCAGTGCAATGTAGTCGCCTTCCGATTTCCCATTAGTTTTGTTGACGATGCGGAATACACGTTTGCGTCCAGGGGTTGTTATCTTTTCAGGATTCGAGCTGATTTTGATCGTATCGACCATATCTCCGTTTTCGTCTTCAATCGAGATCAGCTTGTATACAGCACCCAAAGCGGGTTGATCATACGCTGTAATCAGCTTGGTGCCAATGCCCCACACGTCAATTCTAGCCCCCTGTGTTTTCAGGTTCATGATGGTTTGTTCATCGAGATCGTTTGATGCAAAGATTTTGGCATTCGGGAAGCCTGCTTCATCAAGCATTTTACGAGCTTCTTTCGATAAGTACGCTAAGTCTCCGCTATCAAGTCGGATACCCTTAAAGTGGATACGATCACCGAACTCTTTTGCCACTTTAATTGCCGTAGGGACACCAGATCTCAGTGTGTCATAGGTATCAACAAGAAATACGCAGTCTTTATGCGTTTCAGCATAGGCTTTAAATGCCTTATATTCATCACGGTATGCTTGAACCATTGCATGAGCGTGTGTACCCGAGACTGGGATGCCAAATAACTTCCCTGCCCTTACATTCGATGTTGCTTCGAACCCCGCAAGGTATGCAGCTCTCGTACCCCAAATCGCGGCATCCATTTCTTGTGCTCTCCGAGTTCCGAACTCCATGCAATGATCATCAACCGCAACTTGCTTCATACGAGATGCCTTTGTTGCAATAAGGGTTTGGTAATTAATGATATTAAGTATTGCCGTCTCACAAAGTTGTGCTTCTGCCAGTGGTGCTTCAATTCGCATAATCGGTTCATTCGCAAACACCAATTCACCTTCTTTCATCGAACGAGCGGTTCCTGTGAAACGAATTGTCCGAAGGTAGTCCAGATATTCTTCACTGTATCCTTCCTCCCGAAGAAACTCCAAATCACTCTCAGTAAAACGGAAATCATACAAATATCGGATGACTCGTTCTAAGCCTGCAAAGATCGCATATCCGTTCTGGAATGGAAGCTTGCGGAAGTATACTTCAAAAACTGCCTTTCGGTTATGCATGCCATTTTGCCAGTAGACTTGCGCCATATTAATTTGATATTTATCGGTATGCAGCGCGAAACTGTCATCACAATGATTGAATACCGGAAGCTCAATCTTATTCATCTTCGTTTTCCTCCTTTTTGACTACTGCAGCTCCAAGCGAACCTTTGAAATGTCTTAGTGCCCATACATGACCTTCGGCATCAAAGCTTGCAACGGCATCCTCGTGAACGACAATATCGAAGCCTTTATTGTAAGCATCTACTGCGGTGTGGAGTATGCAAATGTCCGTACAAACGCCTACAAGATGAAGTTCATTTATTTCTCTTGCTCGAAGTTGAAGTTCTAAGTCCGTTCCTGCAAATGCACTGTATCTTGTTTTGTCCATCCAATAGACATTATTTGCGTCTTTATTTGCTTGATACAGATCCTCCAATTGACCGAAAAGCTTCCGACCATCTGTTCCCTCAATGTTGTGCGGCGGGAACAGCTTCGTTTCCGGATGGAATGCATCATTCTCCTTATGAATGTCGATTGCGAATACAACGAAATCCCCGCTTTGAATAAACTCTTTCGTAATTTCAGTAATTCGCCCTTCAATCGCTTGCCCTGGTGCTTCACAAGTCAATGCCCCATCCGTAGCAACGAAGTCCTTTGTATAGTCAATATGAATAAGTGCTTTCTTTTTCATTTTATACTCCTCCTTTAATTTAACTATTGCATAATTGTTAATTGTTAATTGTAAAAAGAGTAGTGACAATAAAGTTAGAATAGCACTTCAACCATCTCACATCGACTTCGGAGTGCTATTTACTTTAGTCACCATCTTATTTTAAGCATCTATCATCAATCACATTCTGGTATGGTAAATGGATTTGTTTAGTTCCATATCGACGAATCGGTACAACTGTGTCGGTCGTTTAGATGTTCGGGTTGTCTTCTTCCCTACAACCTCTTGGATAAATGGCAAAGATTTGACCTTTCTTGCAAATGCCGATTCCAATGCAATTGCGGAATCATCAGTGACCGTAAGGAGAACGGCTTGCAGCTCCGAGTAAGTGAATTCTTCAGGTAGAAATTCCTTTGCGACAGTCGTTTCGAGAAGTTTCTGGCGAATCACATGAATCGCATCTGCAATGATTTGTGCATGATCAAAAGCAAGCTCAAGATTCATGACCTCTTTTACCGAGAACAGTTGAACATCTGCGGCATCATCGTTTGCCTGTCTTTTGGACAACTTGTGTTCTGGAACAATCGCAAAGTGTGCATTTGTAATCATCCAGCCCCGCGGATCACGTCCTGGTCTATCATATACACCGTAATGTTCAAGATGAATGTTCTCTACACCTGTTTCTTCTTGTAACTCACGTTTTGCACTTTCATATGCAGTCTCATTTGGATTTACGAAGCCACCAGGCAATGCCCACTTCCCTGCTTCGATATTTGGCGTTCCTTCGCTGTTAAGCTTACTCCGCTGAATGAGCATAATCTTGAGATCCATCTCGGGCGGTTTGAATTCTTTGATTGTAACAGGCAATATCGTAAATACAGCAATATCTGATGTATAGCCATCTGGCGTTCGATATTTTTTTACATTATATTGTGCTAAGGCATCTTTGTTTGACATTTATAAGCACAACCCTTTCTCTCTTTCAACAATTACCAATGTGTTAATTGTATATTAATCATAGTTCCTACATTTGTCAACCTATATATTCTATGTTTTTAATACATTTTGTTCTAACTTATTTTGGGCAAAAAAAGGTTAAGAAAAGAAGTACGAATCTACTCCGATATGTCGAGTTAAAAAAGCATAATTGTAAAAGTTCTAGTCGAACACCAAAAGGAGCAGCTGCTCCGGCAAACTGTTCCTTGCTTCAATAGATCCCTTAAGGTTACTGCACAATTTTGTATGAATTTTTTTATTGCGTATCTTAACATAGCAGAAAACGGTTGCCTTCTTCACGGCAACCGCTTCTCTTAACTGTCGCAAATGCATTGCGGCAGGCATTGTATGTTAAATTTTCAAACGTCGACTATTCAGTTCGGTATAACTGACCGCATGCCGCATTAATGTCCGATCCGAATTGAGTTCGGACCGTTACGTTTATACCATATATTTTCAACGTCCGAACGAACGTATTGATTCTTTCGAGGTCAGATGGCAAGTAGCTTTGAGGCGTCACTTCTGTCGAATTGTAGGGAATTAGGTTCACGTGGTAGAGATGTTCCCAAGATCCCCTTCCCCTCAATAGAGCGGCAACCGCTTTCGCATGCTCCGTCGAGTCGTTGAACCCTCGAAGAAGAATATACGCGATATACACCTTTCTTCCCGTATGTCGGATATGGCGATCCAATGCATTCAGCACGTCGCGAAGCGGAAACTGCTTATTGATAGGCATCAGTTCGCTCCGTTGATCGTCGAACGGCGAATGCAGCGAGAAGGTTAGATGCTCAAATTTCAACCCTATCGGGAAGTCTTCCCCTACTTTCTTACGCATTTCCTCATAGGGTTTTGATTAAGAATTTCATACGGCCATTCAAATCACCGCCCCACTCGTCTTGAAGTTTATTGTGGTGAGGAGATAAAAATTGATTGATTAAATAGCCGTGAGCGGCATTCCCAAATCGATAAATGAGCTGCCATATCTCATTTGATGTTAGTTCCCTTGGTTCATATTCATTAAAAAAATCTTTAATGTCCCCAGTTAAAGGAATTACACTCGGTGCAACGGGATATTTTGAATTAGAGTTGTGAAACGGTATTGAACCGACCGTCTTTCGATAAGAGAATTTTTTGCATTAATCGTACTTTTTTGACTTAGCGGAAAATAAACATACTAAGTGAATCCATGTATTAAGGAAAGGAGATTTTAAACCATGCGATTTGAGTTATTTAAGAGCAAAATTCTAACGGATGGATTTACACGCTTAATAGAAGGTCCTTCATGCGATAAAAACGGGAATATTTACGCCGTTAATTTTCAAAGAGATGGCACGGTTGGCAAAGTAACCCCAAATGGAAAAAGCAGTGTTTTTATTGAATTGCCTACGGGAAGTACCGGATGCGGAACACGTATTGATCCTAATGGAACTATGTACATTGCAGATTTTAAAAAACATAATATATTCGCCGTTAACCTTGAAACGAAAGAGATCCGTGTACATGCTAATGAACCTGCAATGAACCAGCCTAATGATTTAGCGATAACCGAACAAGGTGTTTTATTCGCTAGTGACCCCAACTGGCTCCATCAAAATAAGGGGCAATTGTGGCGTATTAATACAAATGGAAACACGCATTTATTAGAAAGGAATATGGGAACGACGAATGGAATTGAAGTGAGTCCTGACGGTAAAAAATTATATGTAAATGAATCTTCGCAAAGAAGAATATGGGTATATGATCTATCAAGTACTAATGAATTGAGTAATAAACGCTTATTGGTAGAGTTTCGGGATTTTGGACTTGATGGAATGCGCTGTGATGTGGCAGGCAATTTGTTTGTTACTCGCCCTGAAAAAGGTGTGGTGGCGAAGATTTCCCCTGATGGTCTTTTACTAAGCGAAATTTCTCTTATTGGTAAAAACTGTACCAACCTTACATTTGGGGGACCTGATGGAAGAACCTGCTATGTGACAATGTCTGATACAGGAAGCATTGAAATGTTTCAATCCAATGTGCCTGGAAGGTGTTGGAGTTTGTTGCATAGAAGTTTTTAGATTAAGGTTGCGATAACGGCGATTTTAGCAACCCTCGTCCCCCTTTCTTCCCTTTCATCTCATTTCCTCAATTATGCGCATAAATCCGTGTCGTAAAGCGATTAAGCCCATATGTTTTTTGTCGTTGCCTCGCGACAGAAGCATATGGGCTTTGAATAACAAAACCTCCTATTAGAGCAATTAATTCTAGTTGTTCCAACGCTGGTCGTGTGTACGTATTTATCCACATCCGCGACGCCATACATTGCAATTGCTAACCAGGGTATCCGCCCTTTTATCCATATTTTAAGCAAATTACCTTCTTTATTTTTTTATTCTCGTTTAATAAAATGGCCCTTAAACTAAAGAAAAAGCACAATTTTTACTGCAGAATTGCGCCATTAAATGGAATAACATAATTGGGGATTCTGTTCAAACTTTTTTACAAAGGATCAGAGTTTGTTATAAATGATCAAACTTTATTTTAAATCTAAAGTAGTGCCAAACGTCATTTAATTCTAAAGTAATGACGCCAAATAAAAAAAGTCACAGAGGAACACACGTTGAATTCATTTGAATTCGGCGTTTTTTGTGTGAACTCGCAACAATCTTAGTTTGTATAATATAGGTGTATTTGGTATATATTATCATTTGGTAATGCGAACTACGTTAGCTTGCTGCCCAGTGAACAGAAAAGGAGTCGTTCATTTATGGCACGTATTCGATTAAATTTTCGTAGCCTTACGTTATTTGAAGACGAGGAATGGGGAGACACGCACATGGCAATGTACGCTACTGTTCGTGATAGCTCCGGTACGCCGTTGGCAGCTTTTCAATGGAACAATCTTGGAAGAGAAGTTGACGAAACGACTACATATAGTTTAGCGATCGATCCGGAAAATAACAATGTGATTGACATTGATCTATCCTCATGGGCCACAATTCAAGTTTCGGCTTTTACGCATGATGACAACGCTTGGCCAAATTCAGACGACAACGAGAATCAACTTGGTTCGGCCTCGAAAACAATCGATCCTCGCGTTCTGAGTTCACTAGGTACCCTGACGCTTGGACCAACACGAACGGACAACGGCAATACGGGCTACCTTGTCACGCTCGAAGCTTCACTTATCGCGGAACCATCTCCGGCTGAGGTTAGAATCCAATTGGATAATCTCATTCTGTATGAGGATGAGGAATGGGGAAGCACACATATGGCTATTTACATGCACGCACAAGCTCCGGAACAAAACGGACGTCCTGCCTTCCACCAAGAGATCTTCCGTTGGAACAATGCCGATAAGGAAGTGGACGAAGTTAATTCTTACCCTTTGAACAACGGTTTGGATTCAACTACTATCCGGTTAACCTTGAACGGACCTACGGTCATCTGGGTAGAGGGTTACGCCGATGATGATCGGAACTGGCCCTCAAGAGAGGGGCATGAAAATTTCCTTGGACAAGCGCTGATTACGATCGACCCTAGTGATCCAAGCACATTAGGACAGCGTCAACTAGGACCTACTAGCACGGACAACGACAATACAGGTTACGTAATTAACTTGACGGTAGATATGCTTCCACCTGCCGGTGATGGTCCCAGCCTTTCCGTTATTGGACTTGAGGTTACACAAGCCATTCAACACTTTGCTAGCGCGCTCGCCCCTGACAATTCTGTACCATTGGTAGCGAACAAAGTCACGCTCGTCAGGGCGTATTTGGACTCCGGACTCGCCGCTGGCGGTACGATTGATAATGTCACAGGAACTCTCACTGTCTCTGGGGCGACTTACCTAACAATTCAATCTATCGCTCCAATGACCGCAAAACCGGCGTCGGCCATCAATAGAGCAAACTTCTCGGACACGCTGAATTTTATCATCCCCGCAGAGATTGCAAACGGTACTTTGAATCTTACTGTTCAAGCCACCGTAGGTGGAAATTTCAGTGCACCGATACAAACATCGGTCTCGTTTACAGCAGCGAAACAACTGGATATCCTCATGATTCGTATTGCAAGTAATGGTGTTCCCGCTCCGAGTCAAGCTAGTTACTTTGCGGCGGTGAATCAACTTCCATTAATCTATCCTATTCCGACTGATCCCGGACAGGCAATACGATATTGGATCATCCCAGGATCTGAGGTGGTAATGAATACACACGACTTAAGCACTGACGATGGCATGCATGATCTATTAGATGACCTGGAAGATATTCAAGAAGAAACTTCCGAAGAAACAAAAGCATATGCTCTCATCCCAAATAACGTGTCTATGAACCGTTTTGGTACATCGCGCAAATGGGACAATGTAGCATTGGGCTATTCTTACATCATGGAATCGGTGGGCCATGAACTTGGGCACCTATATGGTCTGGATCATGCTCCATGCGGAACATCAGGGAATTATCCGGATGATACTGATGACGATTTTGTGCCTGCAAATGGTTTAATCGGTGAGGTAGGTGTGGACGTAGTCGGTAAAGTTGCGTTCTCACCAACCGTCAGCGACTTTATGAGTTATTGTGGAAGTCTTGGATTACCTTATGAGAATCAGTGGATCAGCGCCTATCATTGGAACAAGCTCTTTCAAGATTTTCGGGAATAGTGATGATGCACATAGAGCCTTAAAAAGGAGGAATTATCGCCATGACAAATGAACATCTTATCGCTAGTCGTGAATTTGAAGCCCCCTTCGTTCGAGTACGCGGCCGTTTGTCTCGCAACGATGACGTTCGTTGGAGCCCATGTATTCGAACGTACCGGCAACCCCATGGACTCCAGCTTCCGGATCCAGTAGAGCATGTTGATACCATAAAGACCACGAATTGGACGCATGACTATTGGATTCTGTTTGAGGATGGCCAAGGAAATGTCCTCGCCTGTGCTCTGGCACAACCTGATTTTTTTGCAGAAGATCAGGAATGGGGCACTTTTGTCCAACGACTTCCCTATCACCGTCAGACAGCACGCGTTGTTTTACGCAAAGGGAGCAAAGAAATCGGGGTGTTGAATGTAACACAGAAGCTGCCGGATTTCGTGCTCCATCATCCGATTAAGACGAGAGATATCGATCCCCTGGGTATCTTGCATCTTCGATGGGAAGCAAAATCTGGACATCATAAAAAAACTCCCTACACCTACTATGTTAGGTTCTCTCATGACTATGAACACTGGGTACGGCCTGGGGTCAATCTAAGAAAAACAGAATTTGACTTGGATTTACGCGAAATGCCAGGTGGTAAACATTGTGTGGCTCAGGTGATTGCGACCAATGGTTATCAAACAGCATACGTCGAGACGCGACCTTTTGAACTTCCTTATAAACCGGCCGAAATTCTGCTGGGAGATACTTCGGGTCCTCTCCTGTTTGCACAGGGGTTTTCTAGACAACATGGTCCTATTCAAGGTGAAAACATTACATGGTTGATGGATGGTAAAAAAATCGTGGGAATGGGAAGTACATTTGATGTAAGAAAACTGAGGTCGATCCATCGTCTGTTGGTAAGAGTTCAAGAGCCTTCTAGAGATATCGTCAGTATGGATTTGGGGTTGTATGATGGTGATACCGGCTTGATAGTTCGCCCTAGAGCAGGCTTCTAATGCAGTAATCTGCCGATTCAAGGGCTTGTTGACTAACTACTCTTCAAAATCAAAAGTCGACGATTCATTACAAAATATAATGAGTCATCGGCTTTTGTGCTATGTACATGAATATAACTTATCTGTAGACATTACCTATTACCATCAGGAGCGTTTTTTCATTCCATTAGGTAAATTCATTATTAGGATCAATTTAAACAAAAAATTCGCTTGGTAAACATCAACCAGTATGTGCAGCGGATTAAGATGGATACAATTACCGATATCCAGTCCTCTGAGAATTAATGGGTCCTGTTTTGCTGGTTTGTAGGTTCAAAATTAAACAACTTTAAGGATTTAAAGTAAAAAGAAGGTGGTTTTTAAGGGGCATCGAATTATCAAGACATAAATCGTAAAAAGTCATAAAAAAATAGAGGGTGATACTTATTAGACATGAATTATATGTATCACCCTTTTACTTCTTGTTCTACAAACGCGCCCGATTGTTAAAGATCAGTGTAATAACAACCTAATTGTCAGGTTTATGTTCTTGCCAATAGGAATTATTAGGATTTGCGTCCAGTACATAGATATCAATTGGACCTCCGACGGTTTCTACTTGTTCCATAACTTCCACAAATCCTTTTTGATAAAAATCTAATGCCTCTTCAAATGTCAAATCATCTGTATTGGTTTTATAATATGACATCATAATTGGGTACACCTTATCATCTCCTATGATTGCCTTACTTCCTCCCCAATTAAATTCTTGAAAGTGTGATTGATAGGCATGGATTTTAGGCTTCAATTCCCCCACTTTCGTTTACCTCAAACTTTGCAAGTAAAAGGAAAAACGATTGTCTAAGTTAAATGGATTTCGTCCCATCTTTTCACTTAGTGTTCTGTTCCACATCTCCACAAGTCCTGTTAGCAACTGTTCACTGTTGCCTTCGTTAGCGACTTTTACGGCTCTTTAATGTACCTAATTTTACTTCATGTTTTTCAGCATGTCATGTGCTGTATTAGATAGTTTTTCATATAAGAAAAGCACCCATATGACAAGGCTCTTACTTGACGTACTCAGCCATTACAATATTTCGATATACCCTTCTGTTCCATGCACGCGAATTCGTTGTCCATCTTTTATCCGATTGGTGGCACTCTCCACTCCTACAACTGCAGGCAGGCCATATTCACGTGCGATAACTGCCCCGTGGGTCATCAGTCCGCCAACTTCGGTGACTAGACCTTTTATAGATACAAACAATGGTGTCCAGCTAGGATCCGTAAAGGCGGTGACTAATATATCTCCATCTTCTAGATCAGCATCTTCCATGTTCAAGATGACACGTGCGCGTCCCTCTATAACTCCGGAAGACACGGGTAGACCTATAATCGCTTCGTCAGGCAGATTTTCTCGTTTGTACTCCCCTGGAATGATTTCACCATCAGACGTGATAACACGTGGTGGAGTTAGTTTTTCATAATAGTTGTACTCGTCTTTTCGTTTGCTGATGATGTGGCAATCCAGTTTATTTGTGCGTACAACCTCGTGAAGTTCCTCATAAGTGAGATAGAAGATATCTTCTTTTTCATGAATGATGTCCGCTTGTACGAGTTGTTCGGCTTCTTTCAGTAAAGCCTGTTTATACACGAAGTAGCGATTAACCATGCCGTATTTCGGATATTCCCTATACCCGCTGAAATTCCGGATGAAGTCGATCGTTTGTTTTGTTTCTTTAGCTTTTTGTTCACCATCAGGCAATTGCTTTAATCGTTCTAATAACTCTTGTTCTTTTTTCAAAGCTTCTTGCTGCCCTTGCTCAAATTTCCGCTGGCTAGCATTAGGCTCAAAGTTTTTGATGTTACCAAGGATCAACGGGACAAGTGTAATTGGTTTTTCGATCCAGCGCGTTCTAGTCATATCGATTTCTCCGGCACATCGCATTCCGTATTTGTCGAGATAACCATTGATCGCGTCTCGGGTTTCCTGCCCGCCATCTAACGTAAGCAGTTCATCCAAAAAGTGCTCATCTTTGACATGTTGCAAATATTCAATGATCTCCGGATAAGGACGGATCACATCTGCGACATCCAATAGCGCCAGTCCCATTTCCGAAGTAATATTGCCCGGTACAGATTGAGAAAGTGTATCTGCTGCGTGTTTTTCACCTAACCACTCGTTCATGTTTTCATTGATCCATGTTGCAGCATCCATTGCAGCCAGAATCACACTTAAACTTTGCGGATCAAATACAAACTTCTTTAATTGCTGGAGATCTTCAAGAATAAAATCAAGCAAATCCGATCCTGATTTCGTTTGGATATTTTGTTTCAACGCTTCGATCGATGCTTGACTACGCTTAATCAAATCAGGAACGATTGACGGATTGTTTTCAATTTCACGCATCGTATCAGCATAGCTCTTGATCGGACTTGGTGCTGTGTTATCATCTGGCAACATCTTTATATAATCTCGATCTATTACGGTCGTCAATGCGTCTTTGATAAGCGGATCGGATTGTCCCAGGTAATGTAATGTATTGTCTCTGCTAGCCAGCATTGGTGTCACATCAACAAACAACCTACCACCGGCTTTACGCATGGGTGCTGGATTTGTAAACTGGAAAAAAGACAATCCCAGCGGTTTCATGGGATCGGTCATCATCTGTTGGTGACCGACAGATACATAAACGCGATTTTCCTGATCATTCGCTTCAGGAATCGGGTATAACGTCGTGATTGGCCGACTCTGGACAATATAAAAGGTATCATCAACCAGACACCATTCGATATCTTGCGGGCAACCAAAATTGGCTTCGATATGCCTTCCGATGCGTGCTAGTTGTAAAATTTGTTGCTCAGTAAGGGTTTGAGTCTTTTGCTGCTCAGGATCGATCTGTTGTGTCTCTGTTCCCCCTTCTTTTCGTCCATAGACCGCCAATTTTTTGGCCGCGATCCTCTTATCGACGATCTCCCCTTCTTTTACTTTATAACAATCGGCAGATACCAGGCCAGAGACCAGTGCTTCTCCAAGTCCAAAACTGGCATCGATCGATATCACCTTTCGGTTAGAAGTAATCGGATCAGCGGTAAACAAAATTCCAGAAGCTTGTGGGAACACCATCCTTTGAACGATAACTGCTAAATAAACGTGACTGTGGTCGAATCCATTTTGCATACGGTAGATTACTGCGCGATTCGTAAATAGGGAGGCCCAGCATTTGCTGATATGCTGCAGGATGGCTTCTTTGCCGATAATATTTAAATAGGTGTCTTGTTGACCAGCAAAAGAGGCATATGGCAAATCTTCAGCAGTCGCACTAGAACGCACGGCATAAGCATGTTCCTCGCCAAACTGGGAGAGATATTGAGTTACTGCTTTCACAACATCAGAAGGAATTTCTACTTCCAAAATGATTTGTCGAATCTTCCTGCTGATTTCACCAATTTGATCTCGATCTTCTACGTTTAGCATAGTTAGTCGATTGAGCAAAGCATGGTACGTTTCGTTTTGCTCGATTACTTTTTGATATCCCACTGTTGTAACACAAAATCCTTCTGGTACTTGTATTCCTTCCATTTTTGATAACTCCCCTACATTCAACCCTTTTCCGCCAACGTACAATAGCTGTGTATTTTTCATTTCCTGAAAATTGAGCACCAAAGAACTCATTCCATATCTCTCCTAACCATTCATTTTAGAATCAGCTCGGTATAACTGACCACAGGCCGCATTAATGTCCGATCCGAATTGAGTTCGGACCGTAACGTTCACACCATACATTTTCAACGTCTGAACGAACGTTTTGATCCTTTCGGGGTCAGGTCGGAAGAGCACACGTCTGAACTCCAGTCACCTTGTAATCTCGTATGCCGTCTTCTGCTTGAAAAAAAAAAATA
>NZ_ALKF01000144.1:0-34191 GCF_000283315.1 Paenibacillus sp. OSY-SE
T
The DNA here is from genome assembly GCF_000283315.1 of Paenibacillus sp. OSY-SE. Lineage (NCBI taxonomy): Bacteria > Bacillati > Bacillota > Bacilli > Caryophanales > Paenibacillaceae > Paenibacillus > Paenibacillus sp. OSY-SE. The sequence continues at coordinate 2 of NZ_ALKF01000144.1, forward strand.
CCCACTGGTTCAGATTGTGCACAGAACAGTTCAGGATCTGAAGATAATGGCTTCGTGGATGAGTTACAGGGGAATTCATGTTTTTTAGTCGATCCAAGCAGTTAAGAGCGATTGAGCGTTATCAATTGATGGTCTCGATAGGATTCTCCTTTTCTGAATCAAGGGGTTAGTGAGCAAAAGGACGATTTCGCCCCTCCTCTCTTAGCAGACCGTATAGCTTCGAATGATTGTCGGAGCAATCCGAGGGTTGAGAGATTCACAGGCAACTAGTCAGGGCTGACTGCATACGATCATCATACATGCCTGATGGTGACAAAACCTGCATTTGTAGCACGGTCTGCCCTTTGTCGCATCCTCCACTGGATTTTGTCCAATGGGACAGCAGCACAAACCTCCTTACGGCAGGCTCCATTGGAAATGATCCAATGGTTTGGCACTCATTTCGCAGCAATCGCTAAGAAACAGCCAAATCCACTGGACTAAATACAGTCTGCATACCGTTTTCCCGCCTAATCGACACATTCCACTGTACGTTTTCCAACGGAGCTTGCATCAACCGCGGTAACAATCTCGGAAATGACCACGGAAAACAATGCAGCCCACCTTATACAGCAGCCAACTAACCCTCCTCATGCAGCTCTCCTCGTCATAGCTTGTTTCAACCATCCCCCTTGCTAATCGTTGGAACGTGTCCTATCATTTTGCCCATAGAACGAAAGCCTTCTATAAGCCTGATGTTTCTAGTACAATATAGAATCAGATGCGCAATCAGTCTATGTCGGCAACGACCTGAGTATTTACAGAAAGATATAGAATGGGGAACAAGTCTTGAAAACTTTTAAAAAGGTATATGTCGAAGTTACAAGCGTATGCAATCTGGCTTGCAGCTTCTGCCCGCAAACGGCTCGCAAGGCTAATTTCATTAAGCCGGACACCTTTAACAACATATTGGATCAGATTAAACCGCATACGAATTATATTTATCTTCACGTCAAAGGCGAGCCCCTCCTTCATCCCAAAATCGATGAGTTGCTGGATGCCAGCCATGCAAAAGGGTTCAAGGTCAATATTACGACGAATGGAACACTTATTCATAAAAATAGGCATAAGCTGCTGGGGAAACCGGCGCTGCGCCAAATGAACTTCTCGCTGCACAGCTTCGACGGACATGAGGGGTCGGAAAATCGAGAGGGATACTTGGCTGATATTCTTTCTTTTGTGCGGGAAGCGGCTGAGCATAATGTCATCATATCGTTCAGGTTATGGAATTTGGACCAAGACAATGCAACAAATTCGATAAAGAGCAGAAACCGGGAAACACTAGCCATTTTAGAAAAAGAATTTAATTTGGACTACAAAATAGAAGAAAAAGTGATGCCAGGCAGCGGAGTCAAAATCGCCGACAGAATCTATTTGAATCAGGACCATGAATTTCAATGGCCGAGCCTGCAAGCTCCGGAGGATGATGGCAAAGGCTTCTGTCATGCGCTTCGGAGTCAAGCGGCCGTGCTGGTCGACGGAACGGTCGTGCCCTGCTGTCTGGATGGCGAGGGCGTCATTAATTTAGGCAATATTAATAGCACTCCTTTCTCTGAAATTGTAGAAGGCGAAAGAGCGAATAATCTGTACTATGGATTTTCCAGAAGAGAAGCTGTAGAGGAATTATGCAGGAAGTGCGGGTATCGGCAGAGATTCGGCACATGAAGCTTATCTCGATAACATACTAGACCGCCTCAAGGGCGGCCGGAGTTTATCTGCAATAAAAAAGGCGTGCGAATTTACGAAATTTGACACGTCTTTTTTTACTTGTTGACTTATTCCATTTCGTTTCCGTTTATATCATTATCAGCCTTTTCAAAACATAGGTTAACCGTTCTGCCATTCGAACGAGTGCGATGGAGCACGTTCGCTTTCACTGTATATACATCACCAGGCAGCAATGTTTCCGTTCGATCTTCAAAATCTATCAATAATTCTCCTCGACCACCAGAAAGAGCTCGTCACAATTTTCATGCTTATGCCAGTGAAAATCACCATCAATGACGGCAGCACGAACCACGTGATCATTGACTTCACCAACTACAAAATTCGCATATTGATTGATGTCCTTGGTCATTTCAAAAATGTTAACCTTTTCCGTTTTCAATCAACTCACCTCTGGTGTGTTTATATATCCCCAACAAAAAATTATACCACGGAAAGATATCATTTCCAGTTTGAAAATAAATATTGAAAATTTTATTGACAAGCAAATCTTTCATGTGTATTATTTTCACTACAAAACTTCATATTTTACCTTATCAAGAGTGACTGAGGGAATAGGCCCTATGACGTCCGGCAACCTTACCAGTAGAGTAAACGGTGCTAAATCCTACGGAATGTATCACATTCTGAGAGATAAGTTGGTTAATGCCAGTTCAACCTCTTTCTCTTATGAAAGAGGTTTTTTTGTATCATGAGTGTCTAGCAACAGGAATAGCGGGGTGAGAGCGATGATAGAAATTAGAAATCTAATAAAGGAGTACAGAAGCAAATCATCTACAGTCGTTGGCGTGAACAACGTTTCCTTAACGATAAACAAAGGAGAAATCTACGGTATTATCGGACGAAGCGGAGCAGGAAAAAGTTCGCTCCTGCGCTGCATCAACTTGTTGGAGGAGCCTACTTCGGGCAACATCTTCGTCGATGGAGTGGACCTGACAGCTTTAAAGGGCGAAGGCTTACGCCAAGCCCGGTTAAAGATCGGGATGATTTTTCAGCATTTCCACCTGATTCGCTCCAAGACGGTGTATGAGAACATCGCCTTTGCACTGAAGGCAAATCATAAATCAAAAGAAGAAATCGACACTCGCGTCACGGATCTGCTGGAGATGGTCGGCCTGTCCGACAAACGCAATGTGTATCCGGCCCAGCTGAGCGGCGGACAAAAACAGCGGGTAGGCATCGCCAGAGCATTGGCGAACGAGCCGCATGTGCTGTTGTGTGATGAAGCGACGTCCGCTCTTGATCCCGAGACGACACAAGCGATTTTGGAGCTGTTGAAAAAAATCAATCGCGAGTTGAAGCTTACCATTGTGCTCATTACCCATGAGATGGAAGTGGTGAAAGATATATGCGATCGGATGGCCGTGATGCAAGACGGAAATGTGGTGGAGGAAGGAGCTGTCTATGATATTTTTTCCGAGCCTAAGCATCCGATGACCCAATCGTTCATTAGCAGCCTGTTCCAATTTAACCTTCCTGAACGCTTGCTCCAGCATTGCCGAGGAACGATTGTCAAAATTCACTTTGTTGCGCCGCAGGCAGAAGAAGCGATCATCACCGATGTTCTGCAGGCCTATCAGGTCAAAGGCAACATCCTGCATGGGAAAATTGAATATATCCGTGACAATCCTCTCGGTATTCTCATCTTGGAGCTCATCGGAGACGCTGTGGAAGTACAGCGGGCTATCGATTATATAAGAGAGCGTACATATCGACTGGAGGTGATCTACCATGCTGACGGATTCTCTAATCCAACTATTGCCTGACCTGAACAAAGCTTTCTTTCAGACGTTGTATATGGTAGGAATTTCGCTTTCTGCCGCCTTAATTCTGGGTCTTCCTATTGGAATTCTCTTATTTGTAACCGACAAGGGTCTGTTTCTGGAACACACGCCGACGAAAAATATATTGGGATTTATCGTCAACATAATCCGGTCGGTCCCATTTATTATTTTGCTTGTCACCTTGCTGCCAGTAACGAAATTCATTACAGGCACCACCATCGGCCCAACGGCCGCCTCGGTATCCCTATCGGTCGCCTCGATCCCGTTTTTTGCCCGGCTGGTGGAGACGGCGTTGCGCGAGATCGACAAGGGGGTCATTGAAGCAGCTGTCTCAATTGGAGCTACGCCGTGGATGATTATAAAGGATGTGCTGCTCCCCGAGGCGAAGCCTGGCATTATTCAAGGCGTGAACATTACCGCGATCAGCCTGGTTGCCTATTCGGCGATGGCAGGCACCGTTGGCGGAGGCGGGATTGGCGACTTAGCCATTCGTTTCGGCTATTACCGCTACGATAATACCGTGATGTTCACAACAGTGGTCATCTTGGTTTGCCTAGTGCAACTGATTCAATACGGCGGAGATTACATCGCCAAAAAAGTAGATAAGCGTTAAATTAAGTGCGTGTTCAAAAGAGAACTTTTTACCTATTATATTACACATCATATGGAGGTATTTAACATGAAAAAAGCTGCAATCCTACTCTCTCTCATCCTGGCGATTGGTGTGCTTGCCGGATGCGGCAACAGCACGTCAACCACAACCAGCGATAAAGACTCGAACCAAGAAGAAAGCAAAGCTTTAAAAATCGGAGCCACTGCTGGACCTTACAGTGATATGGTTACTAAAGCAATCAAGCCGATTATGGAGAAAAAAGGATACACGGTCGAGGTAATCGAATTCGGTGATTACGTCCAGCCGAACCTAGCGTTGTCCAACGGTGATTTGAACGCGAACTTATTCCAGCATAAAATTTACATGGAAAATTTCGCAAAAGAAAATAAGCTGCAATTGTCTGAGCTCATCTCCGTTCCGACCGCACCGATGGGCATCTATTCATCGAAATTCAAATCGTTGGATGAAGTTGCAGCTGGAAGCACCGTCGCAGTTGCCAACGATCCGACGAATCTTGCACGCACGTTAGGACTGCTGCAAGATGCAGGACTCCTTACCATTAAAGATGACATCGATCCGTTGCGGGTATCGGAGAAAGACGTAAAAGATAATCCGAAGCAACTCGTGCTCCAGCCGATAGAAGCAGGGCAGCTGCCGCGCGCGGCGGATAGCGTCGACCTGTCGCTCGTTCCCGGCAACTTCGCACTGGCTGCCAAAATGAATCTGTTGGATGCTCTGAAGCTCGAAAATATGCCGGATGACTATCGCAACCGCTTGGTCGTAAATACAGCGGAGCTGGACAAGCAATTCGCGAAGGATTTGAAGGAAGCCGTAGAATCAGCGGAATTTGAACAAATTATCGATGAACAGTTCAAAGGCTTTGGCAAGCCTGAATGGATGCTGAAAAGGAAGTGACATCGTTGGAACAACGAGTAATCGTCAGAGGAGCGCCTGCGCTCTATTACTGTGAAACAGGTATACTGGATAAGCTGGATTGTTTGCTGCAGCCCTACACTTACAAGCGAGTGCTCGTCGTGCATGGCGATCGCTCCTTGAAGGCAGCGAAGCCTTTTTTCCCTAAGCTGACCAAGCTTACACTATTATATCTTCGTTACAATGGAGAGTGTACATTAGAGGAAGCCCGAAGAATTGCCCGTTATGCGCAGGCAGAGCAAGCCGATGTCATTCTCGGCGTCGGTGGCGGCAAGGTCATGGATGTGGTCAAAGCTGCCGGGAATGAGGCGCAGCTGGACACGATTCTGGTGCCAACGCTTGCCTCGAACTGTGCGGCGTGGACACCGTTAAGCGTGTTCTATAATGAGCACGGACAATTCACGAACTATACTATATTTCCAAAAAGCACGCTGATGGTACTGGTCGAACCGAGAATTGCGCTGCAAGCTCCAGTCGCCTACCTTAGGGCTGGAATTGCCGATACATTGGCCAAATGGTATGAAGCCGATGTACTGATTCGGAAGCTGGAACATCCATCCATCGCCATTCAGATCGCCCATCACTCTGCCCGTCTATGTCAGTCCACTCTCTTGGAGCATGGGCGGCAAAGCATTCAAGACGCCGAGACGAAGCAATTGTCGGCAGCATTCGTGCAGGTGGTTGAAACGATTATAATGACTGGCGGAATGGTTGGAGGATTCGGCGACCATCTGGGACGCATCGCGGGAGCTCACTCGGTTCACAATGGACTTACCGTGGCTCCAGAAACGCATGATCTGCTGCACGGCGATAAAGTAGCCTACGGCATTCTCGTGCAGTTGGTATTGGAAGACAACCTGCCAGAAGTACAACGGTTGCTCCCCTTCTATCTCGGTATGAATCTCCCTTATCGTTTAACCGATCTGGGGCTGTCCAGTCAGGATACTGCAACATTGAAAAACATCGCTAGCGGCACGACGCATCCGAATGAGTCGATACACTTTATGAAGTCAGGAATTACAGCAGACGATGTGTATCAAGCGATTGTAACGCTGGAACACGCAATATCGGAGTCATAAGAGGTTATATTCTCCAGTAGAGTATACACCTTGCAGAAATAACGGGGGCGGGATTACATCCTGTGCCCCTTTTTCATGGCTGCACCCCATCAACTCGCTTTCTATCTATCCCATCTCCCTTGCCTTTTTCCGCAGGAAAATTTGTATTTTCCATTTTCTTTCACCTACACATTCCATCACCAATAGACAAAAATCCGTCAGCAATAGACAAAATCACACCTTTTTTTATAACCATTGGTTAATTTTAACTATAGATTTCACTATGATTCGAGTAGAATGTTTTTAATAGACTGCCGTGAATATAAATATGATGAATATGGAGTAAGAATAGGGTAGGAGGAGAACATGAGTCTTCGGTCACAGATTTTAAGATCATTATGTATCAGTATTTTTTCATTAATTATGGTCATTCTCATTGTCTTGTTCCCGCGGGATCTGGATATCGGGATGGAATATTACAGGGTGACGGCCGAGTATAACTTCAGTTGGGGCAAATACGGCGACAATTTAAAAGGATTGGTCAACGGGCTGCTAGAGAATGGAAGTCTGGGCTTGAACAGATACGGCGAAACCGTCGAATCCGCCGTCCTGATTGCCATGTCCAAGAGCTTCGCTGTCATTATAACCGCGTTGGTGTTAAGCTTCGGCCTGGGCGTTATGAAAGGTATGATGGACTATAGGTTGTCCAGAACTAGATTTAATTTTTTGGGCAATTGGACGACATGGTTATTTCAATCGTTGCCTGACTTTTTGGTCTTGCTGTTAATACAGTGGTTTGTCATTCGCTATGTCCCGTTCATTCGCTTTTTTTCCTCGGAAGGATGGTACTCTTTTATTTTGCCATCTGTGCTGGTCTCCATTTACCCGACTATGTATATTGCAAGAATTACGAGCGCGTCCATCGCGGAACAGGAAGGCAAATTATATATTCAAGTGGCTAAAGCGAAGGGGTTGACCCAACGCCTCATTTTTTACAAGCACGTGTTTTACAATAGCTTTGGGACGATATTAACGCATCTGTCTTCCTTATTCGTATATATTTTGTCCAATCTATTAATGGTCGAGTATTTCATGAGTTATCCGGGAGCCGCATATCGTTTGTTCAAAGCGATCGATTATAGTCCATCATTCGGCACTGGGTTCGATTACGATCCGGGCATGATTATAGGAATCTCATTTTGCTTCATGATCCTTGTGCTTATCGTCCAGCTGATAAGCCAATTTTCAAGAAGACATTTTGAGCCAAGATAAAGGGGGCTACGAATTGAAGAAGTGCAACATTACGTTGTGGATCGGCGGATTCATGCTCGCGTTCCTTGTCTTTGTCATGTTTTTCGGACCCGATCTGCCATTTGTAGATAAAGGGCTGCAGGAAGTGAAGCATAGATGGAGCGAACAGAAGAAGCTTCTGCTGCCACCGTATGCGCCATCGAGCATCAATCCGTTGGGGAGTGACAGGAACGGCGTAGACAATCTAAGCAAGCTTATCGTTGGCACGAAAGAGACGATTCTAATCGTATTTTTTGTCGCTTTTTTGCGATATCTAATCGCGATTCCATTGGGGCTGCTCGCCCGCAAAAAAAAGGGCGTGGCCCATTTTATCGTAAACAGCTTAAATCAACTGTTTTCTTTCATGCCGTCCGTGTTTTCAGCCATCCTGCTGCTGAGCATTCCATTCATACAATACGCGAACAATCGGCTTATATGGGTCATTTTCTTTTTGGCGATCATCGAGACCGGCCGCGTCGCTCATTTGGTGCAGGAGCAAACTAATAAAATAACGCGCGAGCCTTTTTTTGAAGCTGGAGTAGGATTGGGCTTAAGCTCATGGCGGCTATCCAAAAGCTACTATTTTCCAGCGTTGCTTCCGGAAATCGTCGTCAATTTCTGCTTGGACTTAGGTAAAGTGATGCTGCTGATCGGACAACTGGGTGTTCTGAGCATATTTTTGACCCATGATTGGGTTGAGGTCGATTACTACACAATGAAGTTTTTGAGTACAAGCCTCAATTGGGTGTCACTGCTCGCGGAGCATCGGGCAGAAATCTATGTAAGCAAATTCTCTTTTATTTTCTATCCGGCGCTCGCCGTGGCCTTCTCCATATTAACCTTCAACATATTGGGCGAAGGTTTGAGGCGACATTTTAATAGACGCATGAATGTTTATTTATAGAAAAGAAAGTTTTATTGAGGCAGCTGCAGAAAATGGTTGCATGCAGAAACAGGCATCATTTTCAGCTTTTTTGACTTGTCTCTAACGTGTCTATATATCGGCTGCCAGTTGACACCTCTATCGAACAAGGTAAGATCTATATGAACCAGTTATATTCTAGCAAGTGCCTCAGCCCATTATTTACTGCTGCTGAATACCACGATTTGCAACCCACATGAATACCTGCAGCAGATTCGCTTCCAACCGAGCGGTCTGGAACTAATGCGTGTCTGGAATGTTGGATGAATCAGTTAGAGGAGGGAAACTCTTGACAGAGCGATGGAACACAAGAATAAGCTGGATTAGCGCCATGTTGGCGGCGATGCTGACCGTCTTGGCATTCGGCAATCCCGCGGGCGCGGCAGATTCGACCGGCGCAGCGCCTGGCGGAATGCCGCCGGCAGGATCGATTGTCTTTAAAAACAAAATATTTGCCGAGCCGGTAGACTTGGGCGTTCCCGTCTTCACAATTGCGATTAACGATGCGGTCTCGGGCATGGAGGATGGACGGCCAACGATGTATTCCACGGCGCAAGGCGATACGTCGGTGTTCAATGTGGTGGATATTCAAAGCAACAAGCTGCTGCGCTCCTTTCGGTTGGAGGGCGTTCATACGTCCTGGCGCCACACAATTGCCCCGGATGGAACCGTCTATATTGCAGCCATTATGTCCGGCAGCACTAGAGGAGAATTGTGGAGCTATTCACCCCGGACGAAGACCGTAAGCAGCTTGGGAGAGCCGCTTCCAGGCGAAAAATCAATCTGGTCCCTGGTAACCGACGAGGATGGCAACGTATACGGAGGCACGTTCCAACAAGGGAAGGTGTTTAAGTATGATCCCATTGCGAAGAAGTACCATGATTATGGCCGCATGATGAAGGACCAGGAATACGTGCGCTCAATGGCGTATGACAACGGTTACATTTTTGCAGGCATCGGCTCCACGGGAGCCATCGTCAAGCTGAACGTTCAGACCGGAGAGAAGCAGGTGATTTCCAGCCAAGTGGCAGAGCTCCTCGGTGTGGCTCCGGCAGACGTGCCGTTTGCGTATGACATGGCGATCGTAGATCGGTATTTGCTCGTGAAATTCGGCGATCCGCTCATGACCTTGTTGTTCTATGATTTGGACAAAAGCGAATGGCTGCCGCACAAAGTCGGGAAAAACGTTGGCGGCGCGCAAGGAGCGGGCGTGTTCTCGTTTAACCAGCTTGCAGCGAAGGACGGCAAAGTGTATATCCCCGCCAATGGGGGCATTACAGAGATCGACTTGACTACGTTCGAGACGCGCATGACCGCCATGAAATATGGCACCTCCTTCCGCGGAGCCGCCTGGGTAGCGTTCAAGGATGATCCCGATTTCCCCGGCATGTCATTCGTGACGATACTGCGTGACGGCAAGACGGCCATCTTCAATGTCGACACGGAGAAGAGCAAATATCTTCCATCCGTCGTCAAGGGAGCATCCAATCCGCTGCACAATATGGAAAACGGTCCAGACGGAAACATATATATGAGCGGATATCCCGGCGGAATCGGAGTGAGGTTCGACCCGCGAACCGACGCATTCACCACCTTCGGCTTAGGACAGGCGGAAGGCATGGTTGCCTATGGCCAAGATATGTATTTTGGCATATATCCGGGAGGCCACATTCAGAACTTAGATACGACCAAGCCGGTTCCACAAGCGCACACCGTGTTCCAAATCGGCTCTGAGCAAGATCGCCCTTACATTATGCGGGCTACGAATGACTTCATCATGATGGGGACAATTCCCGATTACGGCAAATTAGGCGGCGCATTGACTCTATATTATCCGGATACGGGAAAGAAGGAAGTATACCGGAATGTCGTCCGCAACCAGAGCATCAACGGCTTGGCATACAAGGACGGGAAAATATTCGGATCGACCACCGTCTTTGGCGGCCTGGGAATTGCCGCGACTGAAAAAACGGCCAAAATGTTCGTGTGGGATGTCGAGAAAAAAGACAAAATAACGGAATTCACACTGGACATCCCCGATCTAGATCAGCCTGTCATGATTAGCGGCTTGTCCATTGGCCCAGACGGCAATGTATGGGGCGGGGTCGACGGAATCTTGTTCAAGCTGGACCCGGATACGTATCGCATCCTCGACTATAAAAATATATACCCGCATGTTAAAAATTACGGCTTCTGGCGCCCCTACCACCCGCATTGGGGGCAAGACGGATTGTTATACATGGATTTGGCGGATCGCATCACCGTTATCGACCCGAACACGTGGGAATTTGTAACGTTATCCGAGGATAACGGCAGCACATTCAAGGAAATTGCTTTTATGACGCTGGCCAAGGATGGGCAAGGCAACGAGCATATTTATTACATCGCTCAAGCCAACTTGTTTAAAATCCCGATTTCCAACGCTGTTGAAAAGCCTGAGCCCGTGCTCGAATTGGAGCTGCTCGCCAAAGAGATCGGAAATCCGTTGCAGGAGCATAATCGGCATCTTGATTTGAATGACGACGGGGTCATAGACATCCGTGACTTGGGTCTCCTTGAATTAAAGCTGGAGTAATGAACGATACATGAATCGGGGTGGTTTCAAGCGCAGCCTTGCTGCTTGAACCACCCCTTTCTCAGAATTATTAACCTGCATTTTTCTACTCGCTTATCAGTATCGGCCTGCCTGCAGCAGCCGATTCTAAAGCGGCGCAGGTCACGAGATGCGTGCGGAATGCATCGGCATAATCGGATAAAATGCGCGATGCATCTCCAGTGCGAACGGCGTGAATGAACGCCGCACTCTCAAGCGCATACGGATCGGAACCGTTCGGCCATTCGGTTGTCTGCCCTGTCTCGCTCATGCGGAGCCGCTCTGGACTCCAGTCCAGCATGCCTTCTTCCGTATAGAAGGTCAGGCCTACGCGACTCACCCCAGTAGGCAGCAGGAAAGTGTTAGAAATGTTGGCGATGAAGCCGCTGCGCAATCTGAGCGACACGGTGCCCACGTCGGCCACCTCTACCCCCAGCTCCTCTCTCCGCTGCATCCGTTGACCATACAGCGCCTGCACTTCCTCCACCTCACCGGCGCAATAACGCAGCAAATCGACGAGATGCGTCGTCTGTTCGATGAATTGGCCACCCGAGCCCGCTTGCTTCCGCCACCACGCGACTTGAGGCATGCTGCCCATCCATTGGCCGACGGCCATGCCCGCGCTCTGCCGGGCCAACGCTTCCTTCAAACGGAGCGATGTCTCCATGTAACGGAAATGATAACCGACAGAGGTTATGAGGGAACTGGACTGTATCCCTGATAAAATGTCAAGTGGCACCTCCGTGCCAATGCCAAGCGGCTTCTCCACCAGAAATGGAATTTTCCGCTGCAAAAGTTGTCGTTCCACTTCCCCATGTGCCAAGGGCGGAACACAAATATAGACCGCATCCAACCGCTCCCCATCTAACATATCGGACAATTGTCCGTACCCCGATGCGCCGTAGCGAGAGGCCATTTGCTGCGCTTTCTCTGCGCTTGTCCCGCAAATAGCTTTTACCTGCACGCCTTCCATGCCTGACAATATTCCAGCATGTACTTTACTGAACCACCCCGTACCAATAATACCGATGCGCATGGTCTTCACCCCTCTGCTCATATAGGCCGTCCCCCGCTAGCTGCCGGGAATCCAATCCCCGGACGATAGGAATTTGGCTGTGTCATACTGCTCTCCCTGTCCCCTATCGTGCCTGCCTATATTGTAATCGATCCTTGGCCCGTTCCATAGATTAGCAGGGCATTATAAACTTTACATATCCCCCTCCTGCAATTAACAGCCTCATAACAATTGGAAATTACAATACGATAGAGTATGGCATTTTTTTAGCTTCATTCCATTTCATATAGGAGGTAAAGGAAATGATTCGATTGAGGAACAAGTACATAACCCGGAAATGGATAGGCTTGACGCTGGCATTCATTATGTTCGTCACGTCCCTGATTCCGCCGGGGCTCCTGCAGCGGACCGAAGCAGCGGGTGCTCCACATGTGGTATTAAGTCAGGTATATGTGGCTGGCGGCAATAGCGGGGCCATTTACAACACGAAATTTTTCGAGCTCTACAACCCGACGGACAAAGATGTGGATTTGAGCGGATGGTCCCTTCAATACGCCGCCAAAAATTCCATATTTTCCGCCAAGCCCGGCGCTTCCAACAATAAAACGTTATCTGGCACCATTAAGGCGCATGGCTATTACTTAATTACCGGCGGGAGCGGTACAAATGGCATTCCGCTGCCTATATCCGCCGATGATACGTCCTCCGTCAATCCGGGGCAAGCCGGCGGGAAGCTCGCGCTGGTCAACAAGCAAGATACGATTAGCGGCAAAGACGATTCGAGTGTCGTCGATTTTTTCACTTGGAGCGACAGCAACAGCAATCTGCCGAACGAATATTGGGGCAGCCCCGTCATCGCGCCTTCTCCAGACAGCAACGAAGAACACATCGGCGTGGAAGCGTTTAAGAAAGGGACGTTGCTCCGCAAAACAAACGAAGGAAGCGATCCGCGGGGTATCATCGGGTTGGGCAACGGCTGGTTCACAAAAAATACCGGGGCGGATTTTGTCATTCACACGATAGCCGATCCTGGCAACAGCATATACATCCGTCATTCCGGCACCGCGCCGGAGCCGGCCTTGATAACGCCCGCACCGAACGCTGGGCTCATTCGGCTGGAGAACAACTACTCCACCGTTACCCAATCCGTCTATACAGCCGTATATGGCCATTCTGAAGCGGTGCCGCACGACTCTCTCGTCAAGATTTATGTAATGGACGGCGGATTGTATTCGGAAGCGGCTTCAGGAGAGGCGGAGTCTGACGGTTCCTTTGCTATCTCATTCGATAATCCGAGCGAGAAGAATACAGCCTATGTGTCCGCTACCCTTGCTGGCCGCGAAGAGAGCCGCATGGTCCGGGTCGATGCTGACGGTCACGATCCTTCTGATCGCATGATCCCGCTGTCCGATCTGCGGGTGAACGGCAGCAGCGGCATCCCGATTAACCAAGGTTCCCGAGTGACCGTAGAGGGCATCGTGACCGTTGACAATCAGCTATTCGGTGAGGGAAACAGCAACTTCTTCATTGAGGATGGCACAGGCGGCGTAAAAGTGCTGGACGGGATCGCGCACGGATTGGACATCAAGCGCGGCGATAGGCTTCGCATCACCGGGATGGTCGATTTCGCCGATGGAATGACGCTGCTCGTCCCCCAATCCGTCACATCCATCAAGCAGGAGCCGCTTCCGGAGCCGGTCGCGCTTACCATCGCCGATCTGAACCGCTATGCTGCTGCAGAGCCATATGAAGGACGACTCGTGACCATTCGCGGAACGGTATCTCAGCTGTCGCCTTCCGCGTCAGACACGAACGTCACGGTTACCGACGAGAACGGGCAAGCGATGAACGTCAAGCTATTCCACGGTACAGGCATCGACGCCGTACGGAAGCTGTTGCTGCAGCAATCATACTGGTTCACGGGCATCGTCGGACAACACAAGACGTATGCTCCTTTCGATTCGGGATATGAATTATATCCGCGTGAGGAGGCTGACATCATCGGCTCTCTTCAGCTGGAACATACTCCTGTCACAGAAGGATATACCGGCCTGGATCTACAGTTTGCGGCCACATCATTCCATGCGGAGTCCGTTATACTCTACTACCGCCAGGCAGGCAGCTCCGATTACGCGGCCCTTCCGATGACAATTAAAGACGGCTCCCATTATGAAGCCGTCATTCACGCTGCCGATATCCCTGGGTCCGCATTGGAATATTACATTAAAGCTATCGCAGGCACGCAGACGCAACAAGCCGGCACAGATGACGCTCCGATTAAGCTTATGCTCGTGGAAGATCAAGAAGGTCCGGAGTTTTCTGAAGAATTGCCTGCCGACCATTCTCAGACGGAGAACAGACGTCCGGAAATTTCCGTACACATTTTCGATCCAAGCGGAATAGATGCGGGCTCGGTGCAGGCACAGCTTAATGGCGAGCCGCTAGCTCCTGCCTTCGATGCGCCTGCCGGAAGGGTCGTCATCAAGCTGAACAGCGACTTGAAGACGGGCAGCTACAAAATAGAAGTGACAGCCAAAGATACGAAGGGAAATGCAGGCAAGCATGCGTGGACGTTCCGCGTGGTGCCGACGTTTGAAGGCGGGAACCATTACCGGGGCTCGTCGCACAATCATACCGGCATTTCGCATGATGCGAAAGGAACACCAGAACAAGCGATTGCCGCTGCCAAGAAGCATCGCTATGACTGGTTCGCCTTTACAGATCATTCCCATGACATCGACGTCGGCAGCCGCGAGGCCAAGGACAGCATCGATCGCCAAGGCATGCCGGAACGGACCGGCAGCGCGGATCAAGCTGCCTCCGCATGGCAGAAGCTGAAGCAAGTCTCTGAAGACAGTACACAAGATGAGGAATTTGTTGCCTTCCGTTCCTATGAGATGACCTCCACGGTGTGGGGCCATTCCAATATTTTCGGAACAGAGAACTTTATCGATCGCATTCAAAATAACGGCATCTATCAAAATTTGAACCAATTCTACAAATGGGCCAAAACCTACGACGACCTCATCGGTCAATTCAATCATCCGAACTGGGGCGGAAGCACCCCGCCATTTAACGCATTCGTTCCGTACGACCAAGATGTGGATAAACTGTTCACGATGTTTGAAGTGGGCAACGGTTCCGGACAATATACCTATTCCAATATTGAAAATCTGTATTATAAGACATTGGATTTAGGATGGCATGTTGCACCGACGTTCGGGGAGGATCATCATAATGGGATGTGGGGCGAGACGATGCGGCGCACAGTTGTCGTCGCCGAACAACTGACCCGGGAATCGCTGCTCGATTCGATGCGGAACCGACGTGTTTATATGTCGGAGAATCCGAATTTTACGGTTGATGTCAAGGCCAACGGGTATTATATGGGATCAATTGTAGACAGTCAGTCACTTGCCTTCACCATTGCAGGCGGAACCTCCGCTCAACCCTACACCTATCTCCCGCCTGGCTTTACACCGGATGAGCGGATCAAAAAAGTCGAACTGATTACGAACGGCGGCCATGTCGCCGACTTCATTACACCGGAGACACAGCCTGACCTTTTTACGGATGAGAACAAACGCTTTTCATGGAATCCCGAGGTTGCCGTTCCCGGCGGACAGCAATGGTTCCTTGTGAAAGTTACGCAAATGGACGGCAATCGGGTATATGCTTCTCCGATCTGGACGAAAGAAGTCAAGGTGGATGTCAGGGTTCAGGATATTCAGGCAAGCGAAGGTAATATCATTGCAGGCAATCCGGCCGTATTGGAGGCGTTGATCAGCAATTTCGGCCAAGGCGAGCTTGAGCGTCTTCAAGTTCAATTTTATGCGGATGAGGTTGAGGAATCACATCTGATTGGCACAGCCGAAGTGGCCTCCCTATCGCCGAAGAGCGTGTCTCGCGTTCAAGTGACATGGAGCAATCCGACGGGAGGCGACCGGAATATTATTGCCGTCATCGCCAACCCGCCAGTTGGCAATGCGCAGGAGAACAATCGGTTCACGCGGACTTTCCATGTGAAGGAGCCGCTCGGCCTTACCGTTATGATTGACGCGGCACACGGCAATGAGAATTCGACGGGAGATTCCGGGAAATACAAGGACGAATTCAAGAAGCTGACCAAGCTGCTTCGCGCCGAAGGCTACCAAGTCATTGAGAATCACCAGCCTTTGACTCAACAAGCTTTGGAGCATGTATCTGTCCTGATCATTTCCCATCCACATAAGAACAAGCCGTTCATGGAGAGCGAGCAGGCGGCCGTCGCTGAATTCGTCAAGAACGGAGGATCGTTGATGCTTGCCAGCAAGAGCAACAACAGCACCGATCCGACTATGAATAACCCGCTGCTGGAACGACTCGGTTCGGTCATCCAGTTCAACGATGATGGCGTGTATGACGGCAGTGAGGACGGAAACTTCTGGTCGAATCCGGCAAGCAGCCTCTGGTCGGTCCGGGCCCACCCTGAACCAGTCGCCAACTATGTGACGGATTTTGTGCGCAGAGTGGATTACTATAGCGGCGCAAGCTTGATGAGACTGGGCCAGCAGCCGTTGGCGGATTCAGACCCCGTCACCATCATTGCGCGAGGCAACGCAACCAGCTACCAGTTCAATCTTGCCTCGAAAGGAACAGCATACGACACATCCGGTGAACAGGGCGGAACGGCCATCCCGCTTATTGCTTCGCAGGAAATCGGAGCGGGGCGCATCGTCGTCGCCGGAATGAATCTGTTCAATGACAGACAACTGGATGATACAGGTGAAAAGAACGATAACGTCCGTCTGGCGGCCAACCTGTTCAACTGGCTTGCCCACCGTGGCACGAAGGTCGTGCCGATTGGCGATGCGCGCACACAGCCGGAAGGAACAGACATTGTCGTGGAAGGAACAGTAACGACCGCCGCGGGCGTATTCTTTGACGCGTTCTATGTGCAAGACGGAACGGGCGGCATCATGGCCTTTAACGAGGTGCCGAAAGATTCGCTCCAGCTTGGAGATACGGTCCGCATCTACGGGCATGTCAAGGTGTTCGAGCAAAATGTGGAGATTATGTTCGACAATTTCGATAAGAATGTGCTTAAGCTGAACAAGGTTCCAGGGCAGCCATTAGAACCGAAACGAATTACTACAGGGGCTGCGAAGGATGAAGCGAATCAGGGAGTGCTCGTCAAGCTGTCAGGTGTCGTAAAGCGGGTGTCCAGCATCCCTGATCATACGATCTATGTGGATGATGGCACGGGCGAAGCTCTGATCTTCATTGACGGATATATCGCCGAACAGAGCGGTCAACCGCCTGTCCTTAAGCCAGGAGATACGCTCGAAGCCGTCGGCATGACAGGCAAGTTCTCTGGCGGCTACTGGGTGCGCGTCAGGGACACACGTGAGTTGATCAAAGGTAAATCTGAGCCAGATCAACCGGATGGACCAGGCGGCGACAGACCGGGCGAGCGGCCAGACAGCGGCAGCGGATCGTCCGGCAGCAGCTCGCAAGGAAACGGCACGAGCGGCAGCAAGGTTGCCGATCCGCTTCCGAAGCCCGCTCATCAGTTTATTGTTGCTGAAAAAGATATAACCGGAGCGTCGGCACACGGCAACCGCATTGCTCTGACCATGCCAGACGACATTACGGAAATCATTATGCCCCTCGATACGGGAGACATGCTGGCAAGCAAGAGTCTGGAACTGAGCTCTAAGTGGTGGACGGCCCGTTTCCCTGCGGAGGTGCTCCAAGCATTGTCCGGCATGCCCGGCATGGTTGCGAAGGATGAACGGGCAGACAGTCACCTCTCATGGAGGGTGAACCCGTTACCAGACTGGCTTAGCCTTGAAAACGCGAAATCCGCAAAGAGCGGACTCACCTTATCAGGTTCTGCCTACCAGTTACAGCTCATGATCGTCAAGAAGAATGGCGATTCCGTACCGGTTGAGAAGCTGGTTCAGCCTATCTCCGTAACCTGGAAGCTGGATGGGAAGCCGAACCCGCGCCTGGTCGGAATCTATGCGATTCGTAATGATGGAACGCTGGAGTATCACGGTGGATCTACGGGGAATGGAGAGGTTACAGGGGCATTCGACAAGCTTGGCAAATATGCCGTGTTGGAGTACAACAAGCGCTATACAGATGTGTCTCCTGCCCATTGGGCGCACAGCATCATCCAAGAAATGACGGCAAAGCAAATGTTACAAGGGACGGGACTAACGACCTTCGAGCCGAACCGTCCGGTGACCCGCGCCGAGTTTGCGGCACTGCTAGTAAAGGCTTTCCATCTAGGGAAGTCAGGCAAGGCAGAGTTTGCTGACGTCCCTGCAAGCAAATGGTATGCGGAGCCGGTAGCAGTCGCTGTCCAAGCCGGGATCGCAACCGGCAAAGCGGACAACAGGTTCGCCCCCGACGAAGCCATTTCACGCCAAGAGATGGCGGCAATGCTCGTTCGGGCATACGAGGCAGCTACCGGCATGCAAGCGCCGCGTTCGGGCGCCTTGACCTTCCGGGATCAACGGCACATTTCCCCATGGGCAACCGAATATGTGGCCGCGGCGCATGCACTGGGTCTCATACAGGGCCGAGCGGAGAACCGCTTCGATCCTGCCGGGAACACGACACGGGCGGAGGCCGCCCAAGCGATAGCCAACGGATTGAAGCTGAATTAGTGATAATTTAGCACACAAAAACGCTTGGACAAATTTCCAAGCGTTTTTGGCTTATATTTATTTTTTTTAACTTCCAGATTGCATTTTATAGTTCCTCAAAATCATACCATTTGTCTTCGTCATTCCGAAACTGTCATAATAAGGAACTAAGTCATCGTCACAACATAAATCAATCATATATATGTCATCAAGTTCTTTTAGCATCCGATTTACTAATTCCTTGCCTATACCTTTATTTTTGTATTCTGGTAAAACTTCAAGAAATGGAATGTAGGCAGATAGAATTCCATCACTTATCGCTGTAATAAATCCAACTACTTGATTCGTATTATCATCAATCGCAATAATCACTTTACTGCTTTTCTTTAACAGTATTAAGTGAGTTTGTGGATTTGGTGGATTAAGCCAATCCACAAAAAAGCCCTTTAACATATCAGAAGAAATACCATCGAGTGAGTTCTTGTATATCATAATATATCAGCTCCTAATTTATATTAACTTATTAGACAGATGATATATATCAATAGTAAAGCAACAAAAATATGACCTCCAAGCATTCTAAGGAATACTATAAGTTATTCTACTTAAAAAGTTATTCTACTTAAATTTCAAAATCCCTTCTATATTGTAATTACTTTTAATACTTATTATTTTTGCATCATCAAACTCTTCTAAGCATTGTTTCCTACTCTTGTTCTTATCAAGCAAACATAGGAAATGGTGTGCATCATATCTTTTTACTTCCTCAGAGAACACTCTGAAAAACGCAGTCAATATGGAAGGGTCATTATCACTTATCATTCTCCATTCATTTGCTTGTACCATTTGTTTAATTAGCCAATAATGAGCGATTGTCGTATAGGTTGGATTAACGTGAAGTCCATATACATACTGCATTCTTTTTTTGAAATCGTTTAATTCTGCACGATATTCGTGGGGCTTTTGTGTATCATTATCCGATGGTTCTTGAGGGTAATACGAAAGTCCAAACGGTTATTCTTCTTGCTGAAATCATTCAAATGGTCTTCTTTATAAATCACTGTATCGTATTTTCAGTCCTCTGCTGTCATTTCCCAATCATAAGCAACATCTGACCTGAAAACGTATCGTGAAATTGTATCCGCAGAGACAACTACACAGGTCTGTACTTGGCTGTCTTCCAAGCCCAAATACTTTTGGCGATATGTGGTGGATTATCGCTTATTTGGAATAATGCTTATCTTTTTCTTACATACTTTACATTGCCATCGTTGAGCATTATTCAATGTCTTTCCTTGCTTATAAAAACCGTTTGGCGTATCAAAAGGTGTTAGATGTCCTGCTACTCAGCTATCCTTATGGAAATTATATTCTTGCTCAACATCTTTGGTCTGATTGATACGAGTAAGCCTTGATATTTCTTCTGCAACTGACCAATTAGAAATGGCTGTTGAATAACAATTTAAGGTCATACCCCTATTAGGGTTAATAGGGTCTGGATTACACACAAGCATTTTCTTACTGTTTCTACCGCTTAATTTGTATCGTTAAGGTTTACCCTTAACTGTTCCACTTCTCCTTCGCTTACAGGATTATGAACAACAACGATGCCATCTTCTTTTGTAGCCAATCGTTGTAATTTAGCCAAGTTTTTGTCCCTCCATTACTTCTTATAAACCCATTTTCCTTATCATTCTTTTATTGTTCCGTCTGGGACACGTATTTTGTGTGTCGCAGGTGCCGATCATAATTACTCCTTGTATGAGGGTCTAAGCGGAGAAAAGGATTTGCAAGTCGCACATCCCTGAAGAGAATACTTGGTTCCGCCCCTACTTCTTACACATTAATCCTAATTAGGGATTGCTGACGGTAACGTAAACACATTATTATAAATACAAGAACATGTGATACTATTGAACAGATAGGTCAAATTCTAAATTGAAATTACATTTGAGGTGAAAATATGATGGAAGATAATAAGCCGAACGCTGCAGAAACAGAAGAAGTGAAAAAAGTGAGTCTGGCAGACGCGGCAAAGCGGATGCTGCAACAGAAGAAACAAGCGCAAGGCCAAGCGAAAGGTCAGCAACAGCATCAGGCTGCAGGCAATCAGATGATGAAGAGTCAACACACGAAGAAAATCAACAATCAGCGCAAACGTATGGGCGTATAGCTCAAACGCAAGAGCAGCAACGCTGTATAAGCGTGCTCGCATTGACAGCGCAGGCATAATGCAGCAGAGAAAGAGGGGCAGATACTGCCCCTCTTTCTTATTCATGCAGCTTTATTCGAACAATTATTCTGCTATTTTGTTGGCGTCCGCGATGCCACCGTCTCTGTCCGAGATGATACCGCTTCCGCCGTCACGACAGCTGGGAACTCCTACGCCGAGAGCGCTTCGGGTAATAGTTTGTCTAGCCGCCCGCGAATAAGGTATAGTGAATGTATCACGGCAGGCTCCATGAAGACCCTATAACAATTGAAAAAGGTGATGACATATGGCAACATTCGAACAACAGTTGGAACAATACGCTGAGCTCATCGTGAAGATAGGCGTAAACGTACAGCAAGGGCAACCCGTGTTCGTGACAGGCTCGCTTGAAATGGCACCCCTCGTTCGCCTCGTGGCAAGCAAAGCGTACGGTGCAGGCTCAAGCAATGTCCATGTTGAATGGACGGACGATACGCTGACGCGCTTGAAGTTCGAAAAAGCGGCGGACGACGTGTTCACTCAGTTCCCGCAGTGGGAAGTCGAGAAGCGCAACGCATTTCTGGATAAAGGAGCAGCGTTCATCTCCATCGTATCCTCCAATCCAGATTTGCTGAAGGGCATCGATCCGCAGCGGATCGGCAACAATCAGAAGGCGTCGGGCAAAGCACTGGAGCGCTTCCGCCAATTCGTCCAATCGGATAAAGTAAGCTGGACGGTCGTCGCGGCTTCGACCCAAGCATGGGCAGCCAAAGTGTTCCCAGAGCTGAACGGCGAAGAAGGAATCGCGAAGCTGTGGGATGCGATCTTCGAATCTGTGCGTCTCAACACGCCTGATCCGGTGGAAGCTTGGAAAGAGCACAACACGACCTTACATAAAAAAGTGGATGTATTGAACAGCAAGCATTTTCATAAGCTGCACTATACAGCGCCAGGCACGGACTTGACGATCGAGCTGCCAGAGAAGCACCTGTGGGTAGGCGCGGGCAGCACGAACGAGCAGGACGTTCCATTCATGGCGAACATGCCGACCGAAGAAGTATTCACCGTACCGCACAAATCCGGCGTGAACGGCTATGTGTCAAGCACGAAGCCGCTCAGCTACGGCGGCAACCTCATCAATAACTTTAAAGTGACGTTCGAAAACGGGCGCATCGTGAAGGTCGAAGCGGAAGAGGGACAAGACATTTTGCAGCAGCTTGTTGACACCGATGAAGGTTCGCATTACTTGGGCGAAGTTGCGCTCGTGCCGCACGAATCTCCGATTTCGCAATCGAATGTCCTGTTCTACAATACGCTGTTCGATGAAAATGCATCGAATCACCTGGCGATCGGAAGCGGCTATGCCTTCAACGTGGAGGGCGGCAAGACGATGTCACAGGAAGAGCTCGCTGCGGCCGGCGTGAACATCAGCATCGCGCACGTCGATTTCATGATCGGATCCGCGGAGATGGACATTGACGGCATTTATGAAGACGGTGCTGTCGAGCCAATCTTCCGCAAGGGCAATTGGGCGATTTAACGAGCCGACGATTTGAGGATTTAACGGATTGACGCAGTTTAGCGGCAGGAGCATGACGCTCCTGCCGCTTTCTATATTCTAATGACTTCTGATTGATCGCCAAATGAATTTAAACTGGACTAGTCCGGCATTCTGGTTTTATTCATTTATATCCATCCCGATGATGCCCACCGTATCCTTTGAAACGCCTCTTTTGTCCACTCTCCCAATCCATCAGAAACCGTTTACTGACTGGAGGGGAGAGTGAAGCAAAGCGTGGCGGCACATGAACAAGGTTCAGAGGGTGCAGCTCGATTTGAACTATGATATTAATGCTTGTAGTAATCATTCAAGCATGCGCATAATGGTAGAAAATAGATGGCATTTTAGAGGAAGGAGACTCCTTCATGCACATATGGCAGGATTTTAAGGTGTTTATGAGGATTAAGGGCGCGGGCTTTCTCCTGCTGACCCTCTTTCTGTACGGAATCGGAACAGGGATTCTGGCGCCGATGAACGCCATTTATTTAAAGGAGTCGATAGGACTCGGCAAAAGCGAGATTGCTTCGATTTTCGCCATTTCACTCTTTCTAAATATGGTGCTTACGATCTCGGTCGGATTCATCAGTGACAGCATGAAGCGGAAGAAGACGATTCCGATCATCGCTTCCCTTATTTGCATGGCAGGTCTGCTCATCTATATGAATGCTGCAAGCTACATGCCCGCACTTATCGGGATGGCGTTGGCGACCGCACCCTCCGGCATGATTATGGGACAGCTGTTCGCGATGGCCCGCAATCATTTTACGCGCATGGCACCGGACGTCGTAGAGATCGCCCAGATTTGGCTGCGCGCGACGTACAGCGTCGGCTTCTTCACGGGTTTGCTGCTCGGAGCCAATTTGTATTTGCTGGCGACGTTCCAGGGCGTGCTGTGGGGTAATTTGGCGGGATATGCGGCCTTGTTCATCCTGCTGCTGTTCTATAAAGAAATTACGGCAGAGGCATCTGCCAATAAGGCGATTAAGGGAGAACCGTTCTCCCTCATCATGCTGTTCGCCATCCTGCTGCTGTCCTGCGCCGATGCGATTCGCGGATTGTATTTGCCGCTCGTCGTTCACGAGCAGTTCGGGGATCCGCGCCTGATGTCTTACATTTGGAGTACGCAGGCCGTGTTCGAGCTCTTGTTCATGACGATGGCCGGCTACTGGGCCGCCAAATACGGCAGCAAGCCCGTTATCCTGCTCGGCAGCGCCTTTGCGCTGGTCACTTATTTGACCTACAGCGTCAGCGGGTCATTGACCATATTTTTCCTTGTGCAGCCGTTGTACTCGTTCTTCGTGTCCGTGCTGTATGGCGTTGGCATGGGCTATGTGCAGCGCATGTTCATCCACAAGGCGGGCTTCGGCGCCAGTCTGTACGTATTCATTTCCCAGACGGCTTCTCTCATCGGCTACTTCCTGCCGTTGTTAATTGAAGGGGTAACGCCGCGCATCTTCTGGATTCCTGCAGCCTTGATTATCGCTTCGATTGGGCTCATGACGAAGGTATTGTATACCGATCGGCATCAGCGCCAGCAAGCTATCACTTCATAACGTATCCATACCGCACGTTAAGCCGACGATTCCACCGGGAACCGTCGGCCTTTTTCATGCTACGTTGTACATATGCCCTATCCTGCAATTCGTTGACGGACTGTATGCACCGTCGACTCTTTCAACTGCCCGATCTCCAGCAGCAATTGAGAGGATCGCTCTGCGTACTCTCCCTTCCGTTCCGCATCCTTCACCGAGGCAAGGTTAATCTCAATCGTCAAATAGGCGGATTGGGCCGCCGCCTCGAACAATATCGCCCCAATGCCCAAATCAGAGATGACGTTCTTGTTAGACGTCTCCGCGATGGCGGCTGCAATGCGCATCCCGTCTCTGCATACCCGGAGCAGCCGGAGCGGAACTTCGATGGCCGCATAGGTCGCTTCGCGCAGCGCTTGTCTGCGGTTCACCTGCTCTTCCTCGGTCCCCTTGGGCAGCCGCAGCGCCTCCATGTACTGCCCGAACGTGCGAATGTCGTCGGCAAGCAGCTCCTGGCATAGAGCAGACAGACTGTTCATCTCGTTCAGCGTAAGCTCAATTTGTTCCCGAATGCCTGCGAATTTCTCGCCCTGCGACAGATTGCCCACCATCGAGGTCATCGCTGCGCCGAGCGCCGCTACGAGCGCGGCCACGCTTCCTCCACCCGGTGTCGGATCGGCGCTGCCCGCCCGCTCCAGAAAGCTCCGTATCGAACTGTCCCACGTTATGGCCTGATTCATTGCTCCGCCTCCTTCTCGCTGAGCTGGTAATCCAGCGCCAGCAATACATTTTCGAACAGAATAGCCGTCGTCAACGAGCCAACTCCCCCCGGAACCGGAGAAATAGCTGCAACGTCATCCGCCACATCCCGTGCGATATCGCCCATAATCGTCCCATCGTCCGACTCGTTGATCCCTGCATCCACCATAACTAACGCTGGATGCACCATATCCCGCGTAATCAGGTTCTGGCGTCCGACCGCCGCGAACACAATCTCGGCATGCCGCAAGTGGAAAGCAAGATCGGGCGTACGGGAATGACAGACCGTCACGGTCGCCTGCTCCCGCTGCAGCATATGGAAGAGCGGCAGGCCGACGGTTTGCCCTCTCCCGACCAGCGTAACATTTTTGCCCGCCAGTGAATAACCGTAATGCTTAAGCAGACGGATGCAGGCCTGCGGCGTGGCCGGATAGATTCCGCGCTCCCCAGTTACTGTAGCCAACTTGTTGAACGGCGTTACGCCATCGACATCCTTGAGCGGCGCGATGGACTGCTCGATTGCCGCCGCGGACAGATGCTCCGGCAGAGGCAATTCAAGCATTATGCCTTGCACGTCGCGATCAGCGTTCAGCTCGGCGATAAGCTCCAATATTTCTTGCTCCGTTACATCTTTTCCGAAGGCATGCAGTTGAAACGTTACCCCCAACTTATCCGCCGCCTTCTGCTTCATCTTCGCATAATAAGCGGAGGCGAGATCCCCCTCGACGAGAATCGTGGCAATGCAAGGAAGATGTCCCTGTGACGCGTACTCCTCCACTCGCTTCCGGATATCGTTGTACACGGCATCCGCGGCTTCTTTTGCTTTCATGACCATTCCCATCGTATAACCTCCTGTGGCATAGCTATTGCAATAATGTGAAATATGAAAAACAAAAAAAGCATTTGCCGAAGCTCAACAAGCGAGTCTTCAACAAACACTTTTACCCAGGCGAACGGTACATTCCGACTGTATGCTCCCTTGTGGTTGCTCCCACTATTTTCGCCAGTTACATACAGCATTCAATTTCTTTTATCCTACCAAATCGGAATAAAAAAGAAAACCTTTTTTGTTTTTACAAAATGAATTCCTGCGCCCCGTCACATCTAACCTGTCGTGAATACCATGGAACAGCGAAGCACATTCATCTAGAAGAGGGTGTTATCGAATGCCTATTGTAGGTCAGGCTATAATAGTTAGTAGCAGTAACGTATATGTTGCGAATGACCGGGATACAGCCATTGCTTTGGCCGTAAGCGGAGCGCCAGGCAATAAAGCCACGGTTATCCCCCGCTATACTCTTTGGCCCCAATTAATTAAATATTCGAATGACAACGGGACTTTCCCTACTATAAATCCCCGATACATTTGGGATTCAACTACATCCGATGGTCAAAGCAGAGGATTTGCCGCAAGAAGCGGCGGCATCGGTAGTGCTAATCCGCTTACAATTAACGTAAATTTATGCGTCTTTTCTGACAATGCCCATGTGGCCCGGGTTGATGTTTATAATTTTAGTCCACCGACCCCTGTGTTGGTGCAGACGTTAACTCCTCCAGTGCTCTTGGATGGAAATATGGATCCTATTGTCGGCCTAAGCGAAACGCCGCCTTACAATTGGCAAGGCATAAGAGTGTACAAAAACAGCAGCAGCAATCCGCTTCCTCCCGGAGCGATATATGTCGTGGTAGTGTCGTTTACAGCGGTCAATTATATTCTCAATCCGCTTGGAAGTGAAAATCCTGCAGGATTATCGTTCGTCGCCAATGTCGATTTCATTTCATGAACAGCTATCTTTCCCTTCATTCCGCTGCCGAAGAAGATGGCGGATAAGACAGCACGATACCTACCGTATCGCGTGAAGAGGTCTTGTAACGCTCATAGGCTGCCGCGGCTTCCTCCACCGGCATTTCGGCCGAGATGAGCGGCGCGACCTGGATTCGCTTCTCGGCGAGCAGGCGCACGTATTCGCCCACATTCCTTCCTTCCGTCCAACGCACATACCCTTTCGGGTAATCGATGCCGTCCACTTCATACTCGCGCTTGTATCTGCCCGGTCCGCCAGCGCGGGAGATTAAGATTTGCGCTTCCTTGGAGAACATCAGCTCCCGGTTGAATTCCATTTCCAAGTCTCCGACGATGACCACTTTGCCGCGATCCCGAATCCAAGTAAGCGCCTGATCGATCATCCCTGTCGCATGCCGTCCCGTACACAAGAAGACGGTATCCACCCCTTCTCCGCCGGTGGCGTCTTGAATGGCCGCATCGATCCCTGCCAGCGTCGAGTGCACGTCGTCGACTCCACATTGGCGCAACACCTCGCAGCGTTCGGGCAGCAGATCATAGCCTAACATATGATAGGACGCAGCGTTCCCGATTTGACACATCATCTGTCCCAATATGCCCAGGCCAACTACGACCGCCTGCTCGCCGAACTGGAGATTGGCCTGCCGCAGCGCGTGAATCGCAATCGCGCCCAGGCCAGCAAAAGCAGCCTCCCGAATGTCCATTCCATCGGGAATGGGCGCGAGCAAATGCTTCGGCACGGCCAACAAGCCGGCATGCCGCACGAACGGAGCGCCGTAGCACGCGACGCGCTGTCCCGCCTGCACATGAGTGACGCCCGCTCCCACTTCCCGCACAATGCCGGCGGCACTGTAGCCCAGCGGGATCGGGCGGTCCGTTTTTTTCTCCGACATCATCATTTCCGTACCCGGGCTGATGGCCGAGTATTCCGTATCAACCAAGACGAAGTTCTGCTTCACATTCGGCTCGGGGAGGGTAATCGTCTTGATTTTCCCATCCAATGCTACAACCGATATCATGCTGATTCTCCCTTTCTTGTGCGGTATTGCGCGCTTTCGCGAATCGTTAAGATTTAAGTCCCGTCATAGCGATGCCTTCCGTAAAGTAACGTTGGAAGAAAATGAAAATGAGGAACGTGGGCACGAATGAAATCGCGGAGCCGGCCATCTCAACCCCGAAATTCCCTTCCTTCGTCAAAATGGAGGCCAGCCCCACCGTAATCGGAAACATATCCTCGGATGTCATGAAGATGAGCGGCGTGAACAAATCGTTCCAGCAGCTAATGAAGGCAAACGTCCCGATCGTCGCAATGGCCGGCTTAGCAAGCGGCAGCATAATGCGGAAGAAAATCGTAAAGTCGCCCGCCCCATCCATATAGGCCGCTTCCTCCAAGTCCTTCGGGATGGTCATCATGAATTGCCGCACGAGAAACACGCCCATAATCGCCCACAGCTCTGGCACAATGATCGAAGCATACGTATTAATCCAGCCAAATTGGCTGAACATGACATATTTCGGAATGATGAGCAGTTGACCCGGCACCATGACGACAGCCATCATCGTCCAGAACACGAATTCACGACCGGGAAATTTCTTTTTCGCAAAAATATAGCCAAGCACTGCTCCGAAAAAGATTTGCGCCAGAACAGGGACGATGGTGATGACCAATGAGTTCTTAATCCACTGCACGAACGAGCTTTGGTTCATAATGTAGCTGAAGTTGTACAACGTGGGATTGGTCGGGATCCAGAACAACGGATCGGCCGTAGCCCTTTCCACCTTTTGCAGCGAACCTAAAATCATCATCGCAAATGGGAAAAAGAAGATGATTCCGAGGATCATGAGCATCAGGTATACAAATACGTTCTTCTTCATTGAGACAGTCAAAGCAAGCTCCTCCTCCTGCTGTGACGTGCAGCTTAATAGTGCACATCTTTCCCCAAATATTTGCGCTGCACGAGCGAGATGGCGAAAATAATAAAGAACAATATATAAGCAAGGACGCTGGCGTAACCCAAGCGAAGTCCTGTAAAGCCTTCCTCGTATAAGTAATACACAAGAGTGGTCGTAGCGTAATTAGGTCCGCCGCCCGTTATCAAATACGCGGAATCAAATATTTGGAAAGAACCGATCGTCGTAATAATCGCCACATAGAAATGGATCGGCAGCAGCAGCGGGAAGGTCACTCTCCAGAACGTTCTCCACTTCGAGGCGCCGTCGATTTTGGCCGCTTCATACAGATGGCTCGGGATTGATTTCAAGCCTGCATAATAGTAGACCATGGTGCTTCCGCTTACTTTGAACACGCTCAAGGCGGCCAATACGGGCAGCGCCTGCTTGGAATCGGAAAAGAACAATTGCGTATCGATGCCAATCCAGCTCAATATATAGTTGATCATCCCGTATTCCGTGCCTTTGAAGAGCCAAGCCCAAATACCGGAAATAATAACGAAGGACGTAACGACAGGGAGGAAATACAAGCTCTTAAAAAAGCCGGAAGCCTTCACGCCGGAGTTGACCAACAGCGCCAATCCCAGCCCCATGCCCATCGTCGGCAAAATATAATAAACGGAAAACAACACGGTATTCCAGATCGCTTTCCAAGCAATCTCGTCTTGAAAAAAATAACTCCAATTCGCAAGCCCTACATATTTCGGCGAACCAATAATCGGCCAGTCCATAAACGTCAGCACAAAGCTAAAGGCGAGCGGAAATATTTGAAATACGAGAAAGTGGGCCAAAATCGGAATCAAAAACACGTACACGATCGCATTTTTCTTGAATTCCAGCCGGAATCGCCTGCCTAATGGCGGTTTGTGCTGAAGGATCAGCGGCTCGGCCTGACCGTTCGCTTTTGACAAAGTAATCACCTACGATCCCATTAATTAATAATAGCGGGGGCCACCGCAACTCTGCTTGCGATGATCCCCCGCATCCTTAACGAATCAACGCTTCAGCATTCGTTACCCTTTGCTTTGTTCGTCTTGAATGGCTTTGGCCGCTGCATCCGCCGCTTGCTGAGGCGTCTTCCCGCCTTCGAGCATAGCAGCGATTTCCGCTTGAATCTTAGGCATAATCGTTCTTGCGACGGGACTCATCACGCCCGGGCGGGCATAGGCCGCCACCTCAAGAAACTTCTTCATATCTTCATCATTATCGTAGATGGAGGAAGCTGACTTGCGAGTCGGAATATAATTCGCCAGCTTGTTGAACGCCATTTGCGTTTCCGTGTTGGTCAGCACCTTCACGAATTCAGCTGCCGCTTCTTTATTTTTGCTGTTTTTTGGCACAACGAACATACCGACGGTTCCAAAGCTTGCTTCTGCCTTCCCCTTTAACGGCGGACCGGTCACATAGTCTCTATTCTCGGTCTTTAGCACGCTCAGAGTAACGCCCGCTCCCCATACCGATAACATTTTTCCAGACAAATATTCCGGGAACTGATCTTGATTGGATATGGAGTCCTTCGGAATCCACCCTTTGTCATACATATCTTTAATGAATTGGAAGGCAGCAACCCCTTCAGCATTGTTGATGACTGCGTTCTGACTGTCGTCGATTACATCTCCGCCGAACTGCCACAGAATCGGATACAACGTCGCGTTACAGCATGCGGCACCCCCGTTGAAATCCCGGGCATAATATCCTTTGGCGACGGCTTTCTCCGCCCAGACGTTATATTCATCCCACGTCTTCGGCACGTTCGCCGGGTCTTCACCGATGTCTTTAATGATGTCAGGGTTATAGAACATCATTTGTGCCTCTTGGAGAATAGGCAATCCATATAACGTCCCTTGATACGTTCCCGCTTCCAAAGAGCCGGGAGAGAAATCGTCCATATTGTTGTCTTCTAAATAAGGTGTTAACGGTTCAAGCACGTCCTTGTTGGCAAATTGCGGAATCTGGTCAGGAAGCTGATAGAATACATCTGGACCATTGCCCGCAGCAAGGGCCGTCAATATTTTCTGCTCGCGGTTCTTCCACGGAATCTCTTCCAGCTTCACTTTGACATCAGGGTGCTTCTCGTTGAACGCTCCAATCGCTCCGTCAAACACCGTCTTCAGCTCATCCTTCTTCTCCTCGGCAACATACGGATGAATCCATACCGTAATATTGCCAGACAGCTTCTTCCCTGCAGCGTCCTGCCCGGAATTCGCCTGTTCTCCCGCAGACTTCGCTTCTCCCGCGTCCGTTCCTTGACCTGAATTCGAGCCGCCTGACCCGCATGCCACGAGCAGCATCGATAATGAGAAGATAAGCGTCAACAGCAAGATGTTCGTGCGTTTAACCATAAATAAGACCATCCCTTCTATATATAATCAACAAACTAGATAAGAACCACGGTTGTATGTATTTCCACCCCACTGTAAACATCATTATCGTAGCCACCATCCTCACAACAATCAATATTCCATATAAAAACGAAGGTATAGCAACAGTTTATAGGACAAGTTATAGTTCACTTCTGGTATATTTATAATATTACCCAGCCAAGAAAGCGCTGTCAATACTGTTGGTGTTTATGACAATTTAAAGACATCCAGTACTGTATGGGAGAATGAGCATAAGGACCATTGCACGGAAGTGTGCCGAGAAAATAGAGTATTAGACTGGGTGTATTGAATTCGCGCGGTTTTTCAAATTACAAAAACTGTCAGTCACGTAAAACAAGTATTAGACTAACCCCGAAATTGAAACAGCGGCTGCCATGGACGAGAAAATAAAGTCCTAGACTGCCGCTGTTTTATTGAACCGTTAGTTCAATAACATCCACAGAATTATAGCATGGTAAGAACTGACGTATCACAATAATGGCTGCAATAGAAAGAGTGGATATGGGAGACTATAAAATATAGTTTACAGACTCTGTTTCAGTCCTTTCTTTAAAATGAGAAAGAGCAACCTGTTTTTTAGACAAGTCACTCTTTAAATTATTAATTAATCTATCTTTTTGTTTGTTAAATTAGTTCTCCACTCATTCGTTGGTGTAAGATAACTAATTATTCTTTCATCGATTAAATCCACAAGTTTATTCTCATATGTTTTTCTATAAGGCTTAGGAAGTTCTTCTTTTAGCCAACTTTCCTTTGTTCCTTTCCAGATTTCAAAAAGAGTAACCTCATTTGAATTATCAATATCATCTGAAAGAACGGCACTTACAAAAGCTGGTTCATGTTCCATCGCTCTCATATTAGCAGATAATAGTTCATTGAATTCTTCCTTTTTTTCACTTTTAATTTTAAATCTTATATAGAGTATTACGTTTTCTTTATTATTACTCATAAATATCCTCCAACTTAATAAGTTTAGACTTATCATCTAAGTAATCATATCATGTTGTAGGCATTGAAAACATGATATTGAATATGTTTTCCATTTAATGCAATGTTGATCTATTTAGTTATTCTACCCGTTAGCTGAACAGGCTGCTGATTGTGCCGGCAACCTGTTCTCATTATGCTACAGTGTCCCGTTAGTTGAAGACCGTTGGTTCCACTCTTCCCGCAGTATAGCGTAGTAATATTCATCCCACCATTCATTTTGATAGGGAATACATTTCTTGAAATAACCTTCTCGTCTCATTCCGATCTTCTCCATAATTCGATAAGACGGTAAATTTTCTGGCTGACAAGTTGCAATTATTCGGTGTAGATTCATTTCCTCAAATCCATTTTTCAATATGGATAATGCCGCTTCTGAAGCGTAGCCTTGACTGTGAAAACTGGGATTGAATACCCATCCAATTTCATATGTATGCTTACCAAAATATTCATGAAATACAATGTGACCAATAAGCTTTCCATTATCCTTTAAAACAACAGGAAAATTTCGGGCTTGGTCGCCAATGTTTTTTCTAATAAATTCTTTAACTGTCTCTTCGTTAAAAACCCCTTCCGGTATATATTTCATGTTACTTATATTCGAAGTGTATTCAAGTACTGCTGGCCAATCCTCGCATTCAAAACTTCGAATTATCAATCTATCCGTTGTTACATACATTGTCTTCCCTCCAACCTAAATTAGCACTATTCGTTCTCCGTTAATGATTGTCTGTATGCCTGATAATACAGGGATATTGTTTTACTTGATAATAACCTCTCCAAAATACTGTTTTGTTAGGCTTTATTAGGATTAGAAATGAATTAACTATATCGGAAGAAGAGATTATCAGGTTTACCCAACCAATAAATAACATGAGTGATTTGATACTACCCGATGAATAGCAAGAAATAATACCAGGCAATACCGACAATACGATAATAGGTAGACTCATAAAAATCCAAAATCTCTTTTTGGATAAAATTTCATTTGTATTAATCCAAAAAAATATACCTTTTACTGTTAGGCTAATGTCACCTTTATTATGTATAACAAGAACATGGAGGAACTCATGTACTATAAAAACAGCAACAATAATTAGAAGAAGGGTGAGAAGAGTGAACGTGCTTAAAAAAGAAAACCCTTCCCCTAATAAGTTAGGTGCTAGAAAAATAGCGAGCATCAATAGATAAACAAACTTCATATAATTTTTCCGAAACCAGTTATTTTGAATAAAAGGGGTCCATTCAGAAAAATCCATATTTATTTGAGGCAAATTTCGAAACCACAACATCATATTATCATCACCACATCCTTATCCATAAACATTCCAATTATATCACGTAATGGTTGTTACATGCTGTAAATACATCATGATTATTACGTATTACTGCCCGTTAGTTTAACGCCACTGCCCTGGTCTACAACTTTATTTTACTCAGTTATCAAGAGCTAACTTTAAGAAAGTCAGATAAAATAAAGAGTTCTACATATTGTACATGACTAATATGTGGAACTCTTTATGTTTAACTATCGTTCCCCGTTAGTTCAATGCTTTAGGTACTTTTTATAATAGACTGTCACAGTTCTAAAACATCGCTTCGGTATTCAATTCCTAAATCTTTAAGCAAATTATTCAAGCCAAACCACAAGTTTTCACAAAGTAGATAGAGCTCTTCTTTTTCAGATAGCTCACCACTTATTACTTTTTTTGCTAACTCAACATATCCTTTTGGCTTAATTGGTTTTTCTATGGATTCTTCCAGAGTCACGGCTCTACTGGTGTAATATTGTTTATTCAACAATCCAATCAATTTAGCAATTTGCCACGTGAAATCAAAAACAGCACGGGGCAGATAAGAGAGGTTATTGGAAACTCGGATATTTCGAATCTTGCCCATAGTTTCGTACGGCTCCCAAATCATAAATTCTGCTATTACTTCTCTAAATGCTTCTTCAGGTACCGAGAGTGCAATTTCTTTCGTCTTATTAAATATACCTTTTGGATCATACAAGGAGGTAATATGTATGAAGCTACCCACTTTAATCGCCCATCCATCGTCCACCGCACTTGCTTGATCTAACCATTCTGATTTCTGCTTTGTAGAAATCTCTAATTTAAAAGGATGATAAATTAATTCACAGCTAGGTATATTCGCTCCATCTCTACTAATTACGTGCAATTCTATATCTGAATAAGGTCCCTCTTTTTCTTGAGCAACTGAACCATAGATACCGATTGCCTCAATGTCTTCTTCGTATTTATCTAATAACTTGTTCTTTATCTCATTAATAAAATCCAATTTCTCATTTCGACTAGTTTCAGCTGGAAAAGGTAGCATGTAAGTCCTCCTGTTGTTGTAATTCCTTATATTCTATCATCCCTTCAACTAACCTGCCCGTTAGCATTCCTGTAGATG
>NZ_ALKF01000145.1:0-34686 GCF_000283315.1 Paenibacillus sp. OSY-SE
ACCTTCGCTTGGGCTACGTCCTTCTCATTATATTCCATTTCCAATTACTAATTAAAGAACGTACGCGGGTAGCATGTAATGCTTAAAAAGGAGCCATCTTTTGTAAGGGGCAGATTATACAGAAATCTAGGTTTAATTTTATTTATGTCTTTTCTAGGAAGAAAATTTTTAAGATTACACAATCGACAATCCACATAAAAATTGAAGGCCATTACAAATGAGTAAGAAGTTACAGGGCAATGGGCTATGGGAGTCATCGCGTATGATGCTCCCCGAACATAAGGAAACCATTATACAACATAGATATGAGTTTGGACGCCGTAGCCGGCCAACTATCGACGAGCAGGAATTGAACGAATATTTTACATGCTTGCCCAATCAATGGAATGGCAGGAATGCGTCACATTGGATATGTTCGATCCATTTGAACGCTGCGAATTGATAGGGATGGTTATAGATATTGACAAGCTTGGGAAACGTATCAAGTTATTGCTCGATGGTGAAAAGCAGTGGGTGAAGGTCGAGGATATTATTAAGGTGGTCACTATATGAATGGTTGGAGAAAACCGCAGTATTCACCGCAAGCAGCGTATTAACCTATTACAAAATATGAGAGGAGGGGATGGTCTGAAAAAGTTACGTATCGTTGCTCAGTACATTAAAAACGAACGGGAGCTAAAAAAGAAAGGAAAATCGACATGAACCCAATAGAGTAATAAGGACCTATATGATGCGTTAATTAAAGCCCCGGAGTATTCCGAGGCCCAAGCAAAATCAAGCTATTATTCGATTCAACACACGCCCTGTTCCTTAACTCATTCGTGACCATATTTGTACCTGAACTAACCCGAAATTATCGTATTCAAAATAAATAAGTTCTTGTTTTTACATGGGTTTTCCGAGCTTATCCGAACTATAAATTTTTATTGTATAATAAAGCCATCTCAAATAATGAAGGGACTGAACTATGCGCAGATATCAATATTTTTAACCCGACTTTAAAAGCATAACATAATGGAGGTAAAAGTATTGATTACAGAATTACACACAGAAAGATTATTTTTAAGACAATTGAAAGTGTCTGATTCGTCTAGCTTGTTTAAAATTTGGTCTGATCCAGATGTTACTAGGTTCATGAATATTAGTTGTTTCACGGGTGAAGATCAGGCAATAAATATGATCAAACTTCTTGATGAACTTGCTCAGGATAACAAAGCTGCTCGTTTCGCTATAATTGAATCAGAATCCAATGAAATTATTGGTTCTTGTGGTTATAGAACCGAATAAGAAAAGAGCCATGAACATGATAATCGATGATGCTAAAGACGCACCACGTGATTTACTTCTTTAAATGCTTCATAATTCATATACATAAAATTCACTTTTACAACGTTTTTAAAATTTGTCCTACGCTTGATTAGTTCATGAAAAAAAACTGGTGAAATACCAGCTTCTCTTTCCTTATGCATTCAATTTGTTGCTTTTAAAGGTGCAATACTTTCCTCATAAGCAGCTTGTAGTTTCTTCGTAACTGGGCCGCTTTCTCCATTACCAAATTGCTCATCTCCAATGTGAATAACTGGGAATATTTCAAGGGGCGTCGCCGTAAAGAAGCATTCATCCGCCTCATATACTTCTTGTAATGGAAACTCTCTCTCTTCTACTTCAATATGTAGAGCTTGTGCTAACGAAATAACATGATGACGAGTAATTCCATGTAAAATAAAGTGATCGGCTGGGTGCGTAATCACTTTATTATTTTTTACAATAAAGAAATTGGAATGGCACCCTTCTGTTACAATTCCATCTCGAACTAATATTGCTTCTTGGTATCCTTCTTCACTAATTTTATTTTTAATCATAATATTCGGAAGTAGATTTAAGGATTTTATATGGCAAAACTTCCAGCGGATGTCCTCTTCCACAGTTGCTTTTATTCCCTCTTTCATAGCGGTAGTCGGTCTTGGAAACGGTACAATGTTTGCAAAATATGTTGGTTTCAGATTCGATTCGTATACATGATTTCGTGGCTGAGCACCTCTTGATATTTGCATATATACATTTCCATCTTCCTGAAATTGATTTTTTTCAATTAATTGCTGAAGCTGTCCAATCAATTCCTCCTTGGTAAAAGGCGGATTAAGATGAATTTCCTTCATAGATGTAAAGAATCTTTCTAAATGTAAATCTAGCAAGTGCGGTTTCCCATTATATAAACGAAACACTTCATAGATTCCATCACCAAATTGCAAGCCCCGTTCTTCTAATGCAACCATCGGCTGCTCTTCCTTTATATTCACAATTCTCCCATTAAACAAAATCCAATCTTCATGCGTACCTTTCACCATTTTTCGCTCCTTTACGAATTATTAATTTCACTTTACAACTTATCTGTGCGTAATGCCAACTTAGAAGGTAGTGCAGAGGAATTAAAATCTGGAATGTATTGCTGACTCTGAAAAGCTTAGAGCCAACATCGTAATTATATGTTCCTATTCTCCAAAATAGTTCGGAGTCATGTGATACCGTTGGTACATTAGCTAACTGTTTCATTTGTTGTTTACTGTAACAAGTGATTTATGGTAAAATATAGGAAAATTAGCATAGGGGCGTCGGAGTTGCATTGCGCGCGGTTCGTGAAGAAAGAGTAGATGAATTGCTGATTGCATGGAATGCCGCCAGGCATGCAAGCAAGCTGTAACCCAATTAGCCATGTACGTGAGGAGTAGATGTTCAATGACATCGGCACAATCAAATCGTCAAAATAGGATTGAAGAGATAGTAACCACCGCAAATTATAATGGACTGCGCATAAACGCCAATCAAGTGGAACTAAACGAATCCGGGATGGATTTCCTTGTGGCCTTCGCGACCGATGATGCAGGCGAGCCGTGGGTGCTTCGCAAGCCAAGACGATCGGACGTATTGGAGCGGGCTGAGAATGAGCATAAGGTGCTGCAGCTTGTGCGGGAGCAGCTGCCGATCGAGGTACCGGACTGGCGTATTTTTACGCCCGAGCTTATCGCGTATCCGCTGCTCCGCGGAAAACCGATCGCGACGGTAGATCCAGGGGGCGGCGGGTACCTATGGCAGTTCGAGCAGGAGGCGCTTTCGGATGTCTTTTTCGATTCGTTCGCGGGGGCGTTGGCAGCGCTGCATCGCACGGATCAAGACACGGCTGCCAAGGCGGGTGTCCGCATAAAAAGTCCTCAGGAGGCGCGCGCGGAATTTTCAAAGAATATGGATGAAATCAAAGGCAGCTTTACGATACCGAAGATACTGCAAGAGCGCTGGACGGCATGGTTGTCTGATGACTCTTACTGGCCCGAGCATTCGGTGCTGAACCACGGGGATATGCATCCTCCCCACATCATCGTGGACGAGACGCAGCGCGTGACCGGATTTCTGGATTGGACGGAGGCGGAGGTTGCCGATCCAGGCAAGGATTTTGTCATTTACTACGCTCTCTTTGGCGAAGAAGGACTTCGGGATCTGCTCGCACGGTATGAGAAAGCCGGGGGCAAGTTATGGCCGCGCATGCATGAGCATATCGTCGAGCAATGGGCCGCTTATCCGGTGTTGGTAGCCAAGTTTGCGCTTATTACAGGCCAGGAAGCCGATATGGAGATGGCTAGAGGCATGCTTGCGAATTGGAACACGTAAATACAGGCAGAGAGGAATAGCCATCCGTTAGCGGATGGTTATTTTTTAGTTATATGGTGCCAAAGAGCCGGGTCATTCCGCTAACGGAAAGCGATAGTTCAAGATGCTGTTGTCAGAGAAGCGTATGGGGGAATTCGTTCTTTTGGCCACTCTCCCAGATGCTCAGGGAAGGGAATGCAGCGGGGGCGGTTAATAGTTGAGGCTAGATAATCTTAAAAAAGAATGGTACAACTGAGATCCCGGTATTGTCCGGTCTGATTTTGGATTGAAGTGATCGTTTTGCGTCCTTCGCATAATAGAATGCCGTGCATCAATGAAATCAAATGATTACGCTGCGGACGAGACAGAAGCAATTGAAGAGATAAAATGGTGCGCCAATTGATGCTCAGACCAATGTATTCATAATGGAGGGCAATTGCGTTTGAATTATTCGATGGGGGAATGGATCGGCAGTCTCTACTAAACAAAAAAGCCGCCAATAATGCGGCGGCAGGTAAACAATATATATGTTGATTATAGAATCCGAAGAACCCTGAGGACAAGGTGCATTCTCAATGTGATTCCGCAAGAATACGTGCGATCTGTTCGCTGTCCTCTTCCCTGTAGACATGTTCATGGTAATGGGGGTGGTGGATGTCTATCCATCCCTTGTCGACAGCCTGTTTATAATAGTGTTTGGCCCGTTCTTTTTCACCGATCAAATAAAACAAGCAGGCTGCGTTCCAATACAATGCCACATCTCCATTCCAGTCCCAACCTTTATCTAGCGCTTGGGCGTAACACCATGCTGCGCGGGCGTAGTCTTTTTCCACGCCATACTTCATATCACCACGCATATAATGGTTTCCGTTGACAAGGAGGTTGTTCAAGGGAAGGTTCCACCCGAACAGGACCGGGAAATCTGCAAGCAGCTTGAAGCCTACAGATAAGGCTGTTCTCTGCGAGCCTATATTGTTGGACCAGCATTGCCAACCGACTCTTGTTATGCCCCACTGCTTTGCGAGTGAGAGCGCGCCTAATGCTGTCTTTCGCGCCCACCCGTTTCCGCGATACCTTTCATCCGTTTGAATACCAAGTTCACATTCGTTTTCAACTACCCAGTCCGTAAGGCACCAGCTAATAATGGTTGGACCCTCATCCGTGTCTTGAATGGCAACACATCCAAAGCCCTTGTCCTCGTAAACCTCTAATGAAGGCCAGCCTTCTAAAATTTCTTGTATTACATCATCGAGCCCGACTAAATCTTGACGCTTCAATAAGTTGCTATTTACCGGGACAATACCATCTTCAAAGGGGGCATCTATACTACTCAAATCGTGAGTAAAAGTCATTCGCCCGCTTCTCATAGGCAATATATCTTTCATAACCACCTCGAGAGCATCTTCCCACTTCGTATCCAATGGATAGAACAGTACATAATCTAACTCTCCATCAGACGCGAGCTTCGGTAACAGCTCCTCTTTGAGCAACTTATTAGCTTCTTCGAAAAACAGGTTGCTCTCTGGACTGCCGCCTAGAAAAATGCCTTGAGGACTTGTCAACACGGCTGTTACACAGTCATTAGACAGAAAAACTCTGCCGGGTACAGCACCTGTAATGACACCTTTAATGGATAAATGTTGCTGCAAAGCTTCAAAAAGACCTGCTGCTTTATAAAAGTTTTCGCTCGTGAGTTCCATTCCCTGAACCATGTTCTTGGAATACATCATGTCCGTTTTTTTCCTCCCATGAGCAAATGAGAGGTTTTTATTCAACTATAAATATAGACCTCTCATATGCTTCTCGATTTGTTTGTTCGTATCCAAACACCATCACTCCTTTAAACGTATTAGAGGATTAAGCTCTAAGGTGATTTGTATTTTATGCCCCCATTCAATTATGGATAAAGAATACAATTAAATCAAGGGTCAGCCGAAGTACTGACGTGCCTTTTGAACAACAAAGGGGGAGATCGTCTTGATTTCTTCTGAAAACCACCTTAGTAGCCCAAGGTGTTGACACTTATCGTTTTGAAAACATCACTCAATGGGAACAATTCTTGAAAAACAGGTAAATAACGAGGTTAGGTGAGAGGCGATACTATCTCTTTCCACGCTTTTACTCACTCTCCCCTTCGGTCAGAAACAATGATTCCCGTAATTGCAGGAATTGTCTTTAAATCTTTGCCTTTAGCTCTCATCATTGCTATTATTAAAGCAGAGATGCGTTGAGAAGGAGCATAGAACCTATCGTGTGTACAACTCTGTAAGGATTAACAAATAGATAGAATACCAATTATAGTGATTTCACTATTCTATTTGGTGTTCATATCTTTAACCTTACGGGTACGCAGGGATGAGTGTGTCATAAACCCATGTTGCGGATGCCTATTGGTATCCGTTTTTAGTTTTACGGGAAATTGCATCTCTATTGATCTCTGACTGCTTACCCTCCAAATCATGAATGGAGGAACAATATATGTTCTCATTGAAAAAGAAAATAGCAATCGTTACTGGCGCAAGCAGATCAACGGGGATTGGAACAGCGATATGCCGTTCCCTTGCAAGTTTTGGAGCAGATATATTCTTTACTCATTGGCATCCTTTTGATGAAACGGAAGGCAATGGCGGAGACAAGGAGTGGCCTGAACATTTACGCAAGGAATTGGAAAGTTTGGGCGTGAGGGCAAGTCATATGGAGGCGGATTATGCCAACCCGGAAATGCCGTCGCTTATTATGGATCAGGTAGAAAAATCGCTAGGCAACGCTTCGATTTTGATTAATAATGCAGCCTATTGCGTGTCAACCAATTTTCGGAACCTGAATATCGCTTCGTTCGATCAACACTATGTCGTGAACAATCGTGGAACGATTATGCTCAGCACAGAATTTGCAAGAAGATTTGAAAAGAACCATGCAAAAGGGACTCCAGGGAGAATTGTCTTCATGGTTTCCAAAGGCCCCGACCCTGACAACTTGGCATATATTGCAACGAAGGGAGCTCTGATTGGGTTAATCGAGCCTCTCTCTGTAGCTTTGGCTCCGCTCCAAATTACAGTGAATGGGTTCGATCCAGGGCCAACCGATTCAGGATGGATAAATGAAGAGATGAAAGCACTTTTTCTGCCGATGTTTCCTATGGGACGGATCGGATTGCCGGAAGATGCAGCCAGAACGATTAGCTTCTTAGCTAGCGATGAATCACAGTGGATTACTGGACAAGTGATAAAATCTGAAGGCGGATTTCTAGGGAAATAGTATAAATTTCCGCATCTAGCTATTGCGTTTGGTGATGGCGAGAACGACATAGACATGTTGGAATTAGTAGGACTTGGTATAGCCATGGGGAATGGGAATGAAAAATTAAAAAAAGTAGCTGATTTCGTAACTAAAAAGTCAAGTGAAAATGGAATCGAGTTTGCATTAAAAAAGTATGGGATCATATAATCCTTACTTAAGGAGTTCTCTTTTACAGGGAACTCTTTTTCATTTGACAGATTGTCAAGCCAACATATTACAATCCGTCTCCTATTAAAATTAAAAAATAGAGGAGATTAGCTCATATAATGAACTAACTATCCTCTTCCTCTCTTAACGATACTCGAATGAACTCAGTCTACAACGTACATTTAATTTAAATCTTCAATAATATTAATAATGAATTCGGAGATATTTTTTATGGTTTGTTCAGAAAAGTCAAAATTAACACCTGTATTTCGATAGATATCCGCGATCGGTAAATTCCAATCCATACTTGCGCCTTCTTTAAATAAAGTGATAGCTTTTTCTGGATTCTCGCGATAGATTTGAAACAGTTGTAACGCTCCTAGTTGTGATATTGCATATTCTATTTTATAGAAAGGATACTGAAAATAGTGGAAAGACTCGATCCAACTTGCTCCGATTTGTGTCTCGAAACCTGCAATATCAACTGACGAATACTGGAATCTTTTGCTGATTTCAAGATATTTTGCATCCCGTTCTTCGGGTGAATGGTATGGATTAGTATAGAGCCAATGTTGGAATAAGTCTCCTGCTAGTGGAGAAATGAGCATGGAAAATGCACGATGCATTTGTTCACGCTGAGCTTTCTTATATTCATTGTGTTCAGGGTAAAAAATATCAAGTTTGTCCATCAACATTAGTTCTAAACTATGGGAGTAAAGCTCAGCTACTTCTTCACGAAGATATTGTTCTTGTACACCACTCTCGTTAGCAAACTGCTTATAAAAATGGATTGCATGACCTAATTCATGTATAAGAGCATTAATAGCATTAAACGATGGGCTAAAGTTGGAATAAATGAATACATTTTTTGCTTTTGGTAAGGTAAAACAA
This sequence comes from Paenibacillus sp. OSY-SE, assembly GCF_000283315.1. Lineage (NCBI taxonomy): Bacteria > Bacillati > Bacillota > Bacilli > Caryophanales > Paenibacillaceae > Paenibacillus > Paenibacillus sp. OSY-SE. The sequence continues at coordinate 7,981 of NZ_ALKF01000145.1, forward strand.
ACAGCTCCTGGCGCTTTATTCTTTCGCTCCTCCACATCAATTAATCCTTGCTTTCGAATGTACTGAAATCTCTCCTGGAAATATAGGTCAGTCTTACCTAGCATTTTTTCAACTCCATCCAATAAATCAATTAAATTGTTGAATGGAGATTTTTGTAATGTACAAGGACTAAGATCCCATGGACGATACTTTTCTATACCAAGTTCTGTTTCAAAGAGCTTCGCCAAACGTTTCCATACTGGAATAGCATACCTTTCAACAGATTCATGAAAAGTGTAACAATCTTGAATACTGTATTCTCTATTTTTTAGTGTAAATACATAGTCGCGATAATTGCTAAATCCAGCATTAAGTGCCATTTGATGACGTAATTTTACAAGTTCATTCATAATACGGTCTACAGCAGGTTTTACAAGCATATGCGACTCAGATAAAGCGCGCCATGCTCGTTCCCGAATTTGCCTTTTTGGACTATCTAACATTGCTTTTATGTAGGAATAAGATTTTGTTTCGCCATCCCATTCCATTGTTATACCAGCCAAAATTTCTCTGTATTTGGTTATTAACTCTTGTTCCCTCACAGTAAGCGAGATGTTTTTTTCATTAAACATCTTACTCTTTTCTAGCCTTACTTTACGCATATAACCATATTTTTCATCTTCCAGTAATTTTGAGAACGGACAATTGCTAAATTTCTTATCAAACTCTGCATTATATTTGGTAAGAAGTGGTTGGATATCGGTTTGGTAATACAAATACAATTCGCGTTTATTTGTGTTTTTAGTATCCCTATAAAAATTGATTTGATGACTAGTTATTAGTTCTTCAACTTCAGCACATAATAGGCGTTCCTCAACTAGCCACCTCTCTAATTCAGAAACAGAACAAATGTCTTGTTGGAGAAGTGTTTGTAGTTTATCTTCCAATTTTTTTGTATCATAAAAATTATTCACTCCATTACACTTGGGAAATTCTGGAATATCAGACATAAACAATCCTCCTTAATTTCATTCTCTAATCTATAAAAGTATGATTTATTAACTTGAATTTCTATACAATACACGAATACCCTCCCTTCACAAAACTGTCCCTTTAGATCAGCATCTCGAACGCGATTACGTATGGGATGATGGAAAAACACTGGGCATAACTTTAAGAAGTGATGAAAGGTTGTGTGTGTTGTGTGCATTGATATATGGGTTCTACAAGCTTTTTTGAGCTTAAGGAATTTGTAAGGGTTGAGTAAGAAAAAATAAAAGGAGATGTTCGTTTCGTACAATTTAACTCATGATTGATTCCCCCGTGTAATGGATAGACAAGAAGAACGATCCTGTAACAATTAAAATGATGGGAAGAAAATTGCCGTTAATCAGCAAGACCAGAAGGGAGGTTTTATTGCAGGATTCAGTTTTGGAAAATTACTTCAACAGATGGTGAAGTATAAATCAAAGATACAAAAGAAGGAAAGTCATTACTTCTAGAAACAAAGTCAGGAGATATTGCTGTGTCTTATATAGAAGCTCTCACTTCATTAACGCTTACTGCTAACAGTGATTCATCTGATATAACAGTTGATTTAGATGGCTTTAAGTAAAAAAGGAAATATAAATATAAATTAATAATTATGGTATGTCAAGGGTCTATCAGTGGAGGACAAATAATGACCTCCACTGTACCAATACTCGATAATATCTTATTAAAAGTACTACCTCATATAAAATCCCATGATTAAGGAAGGTTCATACAATTATTGTACATCAGATAAAATATTTTTCAGTCTAATGCATTATTTTCATCGAACATTCTCCGAGATTAGGTCTGGCTTCTGCCGGCTAACCGATTGTAATCGTAGTCCCGTCAAACTTGGTGAGGGAAAAGCCACAAAAGTCCTCATGATAGGTTTTTTTGTAATCCTGAAGCATTCCTATAGCGACTGCTTCGCCTAACTTTAGTCCCTCGATGCCGTCCGATCGCCAGTGGATACCAGCCGCATCGCGGCCAAGAGCAATATTTGCGGCAAATTTGTTTAAATCCCCTCCTATTGTTAACAGAGAACCTAAGTAGGGGAGCAATGAGAGTCCATCCGAACTGGCCGCGACGGGATGGGGGATAGGGAACGATTCGTTAAAAAACGCCTTCAGCACAGTAACCCCAGCCCCAGCTAAACAGGCGTGACCAGAGGGATAAGCTGGATGGATCGGAGAGCCTTCCGCATAAGCTGCAGGCAGCAGGTAGGATCCAAACTTGTTGAAGGTCTCGGAAACCGCCTGTGAGTCGAGCAGTTCCGAATTGATTTCGTAATTAGCGGCTCCCGTCAACTGGTTGTGCACACATCCCCCGAATTCCTCAGGGCGGAGCCGGCGATGGACGAGGAACTTTTGGAACCAAGCGGCATCTAGCGCCGCTCTCGCCGTCCGGGCTACCCAATCTAGCACATATGGCGCACCGAATGTGGAGAAACCGCTCTGGGTTGCAGAGTTAAAATAGGGATTGGCTGGATCTAATGCGTTCTTTCCGTAACTGAGCAGAATGAGACAAGCGCTAAGAACCGATTGGTAGGAAAAATCCACATGAACATATTCTCCTAAATCGCGGCTGTTGCGGATATAACGGGAAATGGGATCGTGTACATCTGTCGCATTTGGAGAGGAGCCGTTTTGAATTCGCAGCCACTCTTCATACGACGTCATATGGTCATCGCCGGCAATAGTCGTACGATATCTCTGAACAACAGTTGTGGCTCCGAAGGGAATATCCTTCCATAGGAACTGAGAGATATACGGTCCTGCTATGTCACCGGGGGTATCCCCTCTGAACAAGGTGCCAGTGGTGACGGCTCCATTTACTTTCGGCCCGCGAAAATCGGAAAATGCGGTCAGATCCGAAGCGGCCCCCAGGGTTAACGGATGGGTATCATAGTCTGAAAAGGGCACATCGCGGGTCAGCGCCTGCCAGTAAACTTCCGCCATCTCACTGGCCTCCCAGGAACTGCTGAAAGCCGGTGGTGAAGCTATCCCTAAATGATGACTATCAGGTCCAACCAAATCGAACGCGTATGAGGCTTGAGGGTTGACGATCTTTACAACCCCGCCTAGCGGAATGGATTCAAAATCCTTACCTGTCTTCAGAGCGGCAATGAATGCATGATACGCATTAAGGTCTACCTCACCAAGGCTATTATGCGGCAGCCCCTTCGTAAAGCTGCCGATTTTATTCCGATACCTGCTTTCGTCACCATTGCATGGGTGAGCGGGGGAAGGGAGTCTATCTTGCAGTTGGGCTGCTGTTGTACGAATTCGTAATGCCTTACGGCGGCGCTCGCAACTATTTAACGGCCCAATCAAGCAAGCTCGCCTTGGCTTGATAATTCCATTCCCCTTGCTTGTCTTACTCACGGGCATTTCATTATTTTTCATTCTATCATCCTTTCGTAAAGAGATGGTTCTACGCTAGGGTAAAGATGATGGGAATTACCGTTTACGTGTTGGTTCATTATATTCTTCTGCAAAACAAGAGAATGGGTTCTTCTACGATATTTTTGGCCGCTTTTAGAGAAGACGATTTTTTGCAAATTCAATAAACACAAGGGTTGCAATAAAAAGAAAAATCGATTATATTAGCTTATAGTTAGATAATCTAATTATAATTAGGGTGATGGAATGAGAAAGAAGATTGAGAAGGAGCATGTGGGTGAACAGCAGTTGCCCAGATTGGGCGTTGCTCCTTACTTGGAGCTTATGGGGAAAACCGCTTCTAAGGATACCAATCAAGCATCAGCTCATATGGGTTTACTGCTGCTATGGATTGGCGATAACATCCAGGATATGATGGATTTAAATCTGTCTTCATTCGGAATTACAGAAAGCAAGCTGGACCTGTTGCTGTTGCTGATTCTGCATCAAGATAAAGAGGGGATTACCCCTTCATCTATCGCAGGTCGGCTTGGAATCCGGCGCGCTTCAGCAACAGCTCTGCTCGATTGGCTAGAGAAAAGAAACTGGATTGAACGTAAGACGAATGAAAACAATCGTCGTATGGTTCATGTCCACATTACGCCAGAAGGCCGTAATCTGGTTGATCAGATACTGCCAACATTTTGGTCAACTTGCGACTCATTCATCAGTGATTTGGAGGTTGAGGAGCAAGTGGTGCTGAAGAAAATATTGATGAAGCTGAATGGAAGCTTAGAGAGAAGATTGGGAGTGGGAAGATAAATTTTTTTAGCATTATAATTAGATTATCTAACTATATGTCGAGCTTGAAATGAGTGGTGAATGGAAACATACGTTGGAGAAAGGAGAAATCCAAGCAACTTACAGAAAAGAAAACGAAGGGGATGGTTGAGGAGCATTTTGTGGCATGGGGGATGTTTCGTTATACATTTTCGGAAGTACGGGCGGAGTGGAAACTTATTATATTAACGGCAGTATCCATCCTGTCCATTTCAATTCTTGAATTTTCCATTCCTCAAATGACGAAAGCAATCATTGATGAGATGCAATTTCCGCAAGTCAGAACAACGATCATTTGAAAACTTGAAAATAAGAGGTGTTTATAATGACTCAGTTAAGCAATCAATCCGCTGTGCGCCGGAACTACTCACTGATGACAGCGGTGCTGTGCTGGTCGGGAATGGTGGTCATGTGCAGCTTGTACGTAACCATTCCCCTGATTTCCGTGTTTGCCACCACATTTGGCATTACCACTACACATGCGGCGGCGACAGGCAGTATTTTTTCACTTGGTTTTGCCGTGGGATGCCTGATTTATGGCGCGCTGTCTGATAAATATGGCCGCAAAAGGGTAATATTTATCGGACTTATCGCATTAACCATTATCTCATTGCTTCTCGGAATGGTTCACAGCTTAACATGGCTTATTGTTCTGAGAGGACTGCAGGGGGCGGCTGCGGCGACATTTTCTCCTGTTGCTTTGGCCTATGCGGTAGAGATGTTTCCAGCAGAGAAGCGGGTAACCACCATCGGATTTATCAGCACTGGATTCCTGGTTGCGGGAATTGTTGGCCAGGTCATCAGCGGTCTCATCAGTCAGCAATATGGATGGAACGCTATCTTCTATCTGCTAGCAGCAGTGTATGCAATTACTTCGCTTCTAGTACTGTGGCTGTTGCCAAAGGGAGAAATCCATCAGGCGCATGCCAACGTGTGGGAACCCATCAAGCACATCGGAAAGGTATTCAGCCAGAAAAATCTAGTACTGAGTTATCTGGTGGCGCTTGTGCTGCTAATGTCTTTTGTGAGTATGTATACTGTGCTAGGCACTTATCTGAGCGGTCCAGCGTTCGGGCTGGGCAAGCAGGAAATTCTATACGTTCGTTCCTTTGGAGTACTTGGCATGATGATTTCACCGTTTGCAGGGCGGCTCGCCAAGCGGTATGGTGTACGATCCGTGTTGCGGGGCGGCTTGACCCTAGCTATACTTGGACTCTCTTCATTGGGTTTCATATCTAACCTGCCGCTACTGGTGGTAATGAGCCTAGTCTTTGTAACGGGGATTGCAATTGCCGTTCCTTCATTGGTTGCGCTCGTTGGCCAATTGGGCGGGAAATCGCGCGGTATAGCGGTGTCGGTGTATACTTTTGTCCTATTTGCAGGAACGAGCTTAGGCCCAATTTTGTCTATTCAATTCATGAAGACAGGCAGTTTTGCGATTACCTTTCTTTTGCTTGCACTCGTGCTAGGCATTGGCTTGCTTGCGGCTTGTTTGATTCATCGGGAAACGCCAGTGAATATCAAATCTGAAGTGCGCTAACAGGAAAACGCTTTGTTCATTTGCGGCTTTTTTTGTTAATAAGGGAGGAATGACCCTAACACCGCGTAGTGAATTTCACAATATTGACACCTGTATACTATAGGGGGGTGTGGTATAGTTTGTTTGAAGACGAATTAAACATCATGCTTAAGGGAGAGATGATCATGGATATCGCAGTCATGCTTTATGATGGAATCACAGCATTAGATACAATTGGTCCATATGAAGTATTTGCTGCTACAATGAAAAGTAACGTGAAATTTGTCGCCAAGAAAAAAGGGTTAATTAAACTGGATTCAAAAATGGGTTGTTTGCATGCTGATTACAGCTTTTCTGAAGTTACTTCAGCTGATATTCTCGTCGTTCCTGGCTGTAGTCCGCCTAATTATAAAACTCCGATGAATGACGAAGAAACTCTGAATTGGATTCGCCAATTACATGAGACCACGAAATGGACTACTTCGGTTTGTACCGGCTCTCTGATCTTGAGCGCCGCAGGCTTGTTGAATGGAGCGAAGGCTACCACTCATTGGAGCTCCTTCGACCTGCTCCATTCTCTTGGAGCCATTCCAACAGATGAAAGAGTGGTTCGCCATGGCAAAATCATAACAGCAGCCGGTGTCTCCTCCGGTATCGACATGGCACTCCAATTAGTAGCATGGGAATTGGGGGAAGATATGAGCAAAGGAGTCCAGTTGATTTTGGAATACGATCCTAAGCCTCCATTTGATACGGGTTCAACTAAGAAAGCACCGGCGCCATTGGTAGAACAGATAAGCGGGATGCTTCAAGAGCTTTCAAAGCAAGAGCCCGATTTGTAAATCACATATATGTCAGTCGCGGTCTGAAAAAAAACGCATGTTGCTGCGACATGCGTTTTTTTGTTGCCCTCTTATTCGTTATTTCACCATACTCTCACGGATGGAAGCCGCCACTTCCAAGCTGTTCAAAGCGATGCCGCCTTGCTCGGGAGCGGCTTGCCGGATAATGCTGCCTGCCGCCACGACGAGAACGTCGTAGCTTAAGGTAAGTTGGTTGCCTGATGTGTCCATGTAAATCAGACTCCGGACTTTGCCTTCATTCGCCGTTACCGTGCCTTGGAGCAATTGGACGCCTTCCGGAAAGAGGCTTGTCAAAGGCAGGGCGCTGTCCGCTTCTCCAGCGGGGGGCTTGAACAGCAGCACTTTGCGAAAATGATGCGGCTCTTTGTTGATTAAGATGAGACGCAGGGACTTGCCGTTCGCTTTGTTCGCGAAAGCTTGCTGCAGCGCTTTGACAGCGTTGATGCCAGCGTAGCCGCCCCCGATGACAATACAGGTTATTTCTTTCATCGTAAACATCTCCTTGTTATGGTTTGCACATATAACGAGGAGTGAGGGAGTTTTGTGACAAGGGGGCGGAGAATAGGGAATATGCTTGTGGCGAAACGTATCCGCCGATTCGTGCTTTTGGCCACTCTCCCAAATGTTCAGGTAGGCAGTAGTTTGTGCAATTTGTTACAATATCTCCATAAAGGAAGATTGTAAATGCCGGGGAGCCGTGATATCTTTAAGTTGCAGAGTGAGTTATCGGTATCTCATTTTGTATTGCTTGGATTGTAGGTTTTTTCACAATATAAAATTTGAAGCATTGGCAAAGGAGCGAGTAGATATGCAACACAACAGGTTACATGGCATCGTCCCTCCAGTCATTACGGTAGTTAATTCATCCGGAGCTTTGGATCGGCCGGGCATGGGTCGCATGATCGATCATTTGATCGCCTCCGGCGTGCACGGGTTGTTTTTCCTCGGTTCGGCGGGGGAATGCTTCCATCTCTCGAAGGAGCTCAGACAAGAGGTTGCGGAGTTCGCCGTGTCGCATGTGAACGGGCGCCTGCCGGTGCTGATCGGCATCGGTTCGACGAGCACGGCGGAAGCGGTGGATTACGGCAAGCACGCGGAAGCCATGGGGGCGGACGGGGTGGTTGTCATCAACCCGTATTTTGCGAAGCTGAGCGACGAGCTGTTGTTCCGTCATTATGCGGATATAGCGGAGGCCGTCAGTGTGCCGATGTACATATATAATTTCCCGGCGTTGACGGGGCAGGATGTGAAGGTGGATCTGGTCAAGGATTTGGCCTTGACGTACCCGAACATCGTCGGCATTAAGGAGACGGTCGACCGCGTGGAGCCGATTCTCGAGGCCATCGCGAAGGTGAAGAGCGTGCGCCCGGATTTCCAGGTGTTCGCTGGTTATGATCATCATTTGCTGGAAACGCTGATTGCCGGTGGCGACGGAGTTGTTCCGGCGAGCGCTAACTTCGCGCCGCATCTGACGTGCGGGCTGTATGACGCTTATCGGCGCAGTGATTTTGCGATGGTTCAGGATCTGCAGCGGAAGCTGTTCCGCGTCGTGACCGAGGTGTATGCGGTGGATACGCCGTTTTTCAATGTGTTGAAGGAAGCGGTCCGAGCCACTGGCGTGGATATTCCGACCGATGTGTTGCCACCGGCACGCTCGCTGTCGCAGGAGAAGAAGGTGGAGCTCGATCGTCTGTTGAAAAAATATGATCTGATTCGGGTTATACAGCATACTTGACACCGTGAGGAAAGCGGATTCTGTTGATGGTGTTTCAGCTTTGTTGACGATCAGTCTAAGGTTGCGGCTGTGCTCAAGATACTTGAAGTACTTGATTGTTTAACACGCAGAAAAGACGATCTTATAAAAAGTTTATTTAAAAGATTTTTGTTTAAATAATGGTTGTTCCCTATATTCTGTCAGGGAACAACCATTTTTTTAGGAGTTAGAATAACCATAGAGCAGCAGACTTTCTATCTTGACGATAAAGTGTATCTCTATTCCACATGAGGAGCTGCCAAACCCAAACATTTTGCTAGGCGCCTCGGGCTGATCACCGATTATCGGGCTTGTTGCTCTCATTCTTGGGAAAAAGCAAATAAGAGAAACTAATGATCCCATCCAGAAGCAAGAAAGCCAACCAAATTTTATTGACTTGAACTAAAGCATAATTGTTCTGAAATTGTTCTTGCAGCCACGGGATCAACTCTGCTGACGAAATCGGATGAGACTCCTGATTGACCGCATACAACATGAGGTAGAATACGGCATGTACCCCTAAAAACAGGATTACGTGAAGACTAAAAACTTTTAATTCTTCCTTGGCTTTCGCCATTCCATACCGTTTATTTTCCTGTGAATCCATGATCGGTTTTCCTTTTATTCTTGCAATCGTACTATAAATGAATCGGTCTACCTTTTTCAAATCATACTTTCCAAGGACGAGCGTATACAGAATGATAATGACGATGACGATTTGAAAGATCGATAGCTTGCCGGTTTGCCTTAAATCCAATACCCCTAGATATAGAATCCACAGCTCATTGACAAGAGTCAGAATAAACACAAGAAGCGCAGCCTTGGGCTTATCGAACCAATACCGCAATGTGGTTGCAATAAATAAGGAAACCCAAAAAACAATTTCAGCGATAATCAACAAATTCCAGCGATAATCAATGATAAACTGAATCACGTTAATCCCTTACCTCCCACTATAAAATAGCCTCTGGGCATTCGCCAAGGCAGATGGATCATGGGATTTCTTGTATACTTCCTTTCATCCCACCTTCTTGGGTAAAATTTTTATTATTCCAACTTGTGAACTGGAAATTAAGTTAGAAAAGTTGTTGGCGTGAGGAAGGGGTTATTTTCTCGTCATTGTTGTTTCCTTGAAATCCATAGTTTGAGCCACGTGTATTTACTGGCAATGTCTGCTCCGATAACTAAGCTCCCGGTACGGCCTATCCTTCTTATAAAACGTCAACACCCCCAATTTACCATATATTTCCTAGAGTGTGGATAAAGCGAATGTCTAAAGTGTAAAACATAAAAATAAGCGCCGTCGGGCGGCTACGGCAGGATGTGGCGGCATTCTGGAAGTTTGTGCAGCGGATAGCGCAGGAGTCGGGGACGATTCGCTGTGCTGCTGGTCGGTCGCTGGACGAATGGCGCACCGATTCTGCGCGCGTCATAGAAGGATGATAAGGCATTGGCCGAGAACGATCTAGCGAATAATCTCTTTTTGTTCGTGGAAGATTCACCAACGATTAAGCTTCATTTGCACAAAATGGTTAATACGTATGGAATTATATAGTGCCACAAGATGTCAAGACAGTATTTTGAAGTTTTTAACAAGCAGCCCTCCTTAGTAGGTTGTCAATAGAATAGACACATAGAAACGAGAGCATTATGCACAGCACAACAGTACGTAAGTTCGTGTTGATTTGATGTTGATGTGGTTCACCCGTTAGAAATACATGTCATAAAATGTTCAAAAGGATAAAATTGACACAATAACCTTATTGTGATAGTTTGGATTGTATATTTCCTCCCAGTGAAGCTGTTTGCAAATCTACTTCATATGTAGTGTATCTTCCCGCAAGAGTAATAGGTTGAAATCTTTCTCGTTAATAACTTCGGATATAAGGAGAGAGTTTTTATGACTATGGTGAATTGTATATGTGAAGACCTGCACTATCCATTGGGTAACTTTAGCCGTTTTGTGGTAAATGAACTTCCCCCCCTGAATAAGACGGGGTCCCCGGCTGACCTCCTGAGGCGCGGCCTTTCTCTTCTACCAGATGATCAGCAGCAACTTATCGATTTCGTATATCACCGTCCTTACAATGAAAAGGTATTGGCAATGGGAGAGTTGGGGATCTTCCTAGTTTCGTGCTTGAAACGAGGGATTCTTGCTTCTGAACTACGCAGGGTGTACTCCATTTTAGATCTTTTTTCCTTGGCTACCGGTTTAATTCCACGGGATACCTATGCTTCGTATATTGCATACAACCCTGCCGATTCTTTGCGAACGTTTACTGGGGATGCCAGTGAAGTCGCTTTTATCACCCGGCACCAGCAATCGGAGCTAGCGCTTAAGCCAGCGGTTGAGGAATTGCTGGAGCTTCAGCTTGAGCCGAATATGCCGGAACGCCTGGAAATTCTTAGTGCCGTAAGAGCGGCGATGAGGCAAGTGCGCAAGGAAAATGCCGAGGTACACAAAGGGGTGGATCCCGTCTTTTTTATTACCTTTTTCAGAGATTATTTTTTCCCCATTGAAGTGAATGGGATAAGCTACAATGCGCCTAGCGGCGTGCACATTGCGGGCGTGATCCTAACCGATCTCATTACGGGCACCGCAGATGATGCCTATATTGAAACGACTCATGATCTTTTGCCATATTTGGAGCCATGTGAGCAATTCCGCATTAAAAATGCGTTGGCTGCCCCTTCCTTAAAGCAAATTTATTCGGCCGATTTGCAATCTGGGAGAGATCGTTCTTCCGAACTCAACCTTCTTGTCGATATTTACAACGAGATCATCAAATTTCGTAATGTTCATCAGGGGCTAGTCAGCAGATATATCCGCAACCAAGATGCTTCCGTTGCCAGAGGTACGGGAGGATTTGCGTTTGATACCTTTTTACAGGAGCGAATTGACGTCGTCGCTCAAGCCAAACGTACCGTTTCGGATAAGATAGAACCTCACGGGTGATTCTGTACACGAATGGAATCCATCTATTGAAGGTCACGAACTGAATCATGAAATAAGCAATGGGTTATACGTCCCTCGTCATGCCGAACTGCTATTGACATCCCAAGAACCCCACTAGGTTGTATAGAGTCTATCCAAGAGCTCACTTACACACTTAATTTAAATAGGGAGAAGGATTTGAATGTCAAATATCGGAAAAGAAGCACAATTAACTATGCAACATACTTGGACATTGACAGAAGCGCAACGAAGAGTATGGTACATGGAACTGCTCAATCCCAATACGACGGTTGCCACTTTGAACAGTTTGCTTACCTTAAAGGGAACGATTATCGAAGACATGATCATACAAGCATTGCAGATGCTGGCTCTTCGGCATGATTCCCTGCGGATGCGCTTAAAACAGATGGATGGTCAGGAGCCGCAAATCTATGTTGTTCCCTTCGAACCCTTCCATGTCGATAAGATGGATGTGAGAGAGGAAGAGTCCGCAGCATGGCAGGAGGTCGTCGATTTTCGTTCACGTCTGCCCTTCACTCTATTTGATGCGCCATTATTTGAATTTACGTTGTTCCGGACAGGAGAGCTGGAGGCCAAATTGTTTTTGAAAATTCACCACGTGATTGCAGACGGTTATTCCTTGAACCTGTTAGGGAACGAAATCATCCAAAATTATATGACCTTGTTACGCAACGAGGAGCTCATGGCGGAAAAAGCGCCCTCTTTTACAGAACTGCTTTCTAGTGAAGAGACTTATCTTACATCTTCCCGCTTTCTCAAAGACAAAGCATATTGGGACAAAGAATTCAGTTCGCTGCCTCCAATCACACGGTTGGTTAGTTCCGAACGCGAAGCCCAGACTGCCAGCAGTTTAGCCGCCTATAGCCAATACCGGATCCCCTCATCCGCATGCCAAGAAATTCAGCAATTTTGTGAACAACAGCAAGTTTCTGCCTTCAACTTGTTTGTAACGGCTCTATGCCTGTATCTCGCCCGGATTTGTGGAGAAGAAGAAGTTGTGCTGGGAACCATGTATGCCAATAGAACGTCAATTGAGCAAAAAACGATGGTAGGCATGCTCGTCAGTACAACTCCTTTTCGCTTGAGCGTGGATGCTTCTTTGTCATTCGCTGATCTCTTAAAGCAGGTGAAAATGAAGCAGGGTGAGCTGATCCGGCATCAGAAATACCCCTTCAATCGGATTGTGCCTGAACTCCGTGAACGATTTAGCTTTACGGAATCCTTGCTGCCCATTTTTTTTAATTATCATCCGTTGGCATGGGATACTCTTCCGGAGGATGCTCCCATTCAGTATGACACGTTACCTCTCGGAAATGGTCACCAGGATAATGAATTAACCGTCCATATACGTGAAAATGTAAAAACCGGTGAGATGGCTATTCAAATCGATTATTTGACCGATTTATTCGCGGCGGAAGACATGGACCGCTTATTTTCCAGATTGATGCATGTCCTTCGGGAAGGAATGGCTGCACCTTTGCAGGCGGTAGAACGACTACAAGTATTACCGCCGGAGGAACGCCATGAGATCCTACAAGCCTTTAGCCCGGGACACCATATGGTGCAACAGCCTGACGGTCTGCTGCACGAGCTGTTCGAGGAGCAGGCTGCGAAGACGCCGGAGCGGATGGCTGTTCTATCAGGACTGGACGGCTCATCACTGACCTACGGCCAATTGAATGAACGCGCCAACAAGCTGGCCCGCACCCTGATCAATCTGGGGATTGGGATGGGCCAACCCGTGGCGATTCTCGGGGAACGGTCGCCGAGAATTGTAACGGCTGTTCTTGCTGTCCTTAAGGCGGGAGGGGCGTTCGTGCCTTTGGATCACTCTTTGCCTTCCGATCGGCTGGCTTATATGCTGGCGGATAGCGGAGCCGACATTTTGTTGACGGCTGATTCTGTTGCCTTTCCTGTGCCTGATGCGTGCGGGGTCATCGATTTGCGTCAGGAGGAATGCTACGCCGATGACGCTACGAATCTACACCTTCACTGCCGTCCAGAGCAGCTCGCTTATCTCATCTATACGTCAGGGACGACTGGGAAGCCCAAAGGGGTTATGGTGGAACACCAGAGCTGGATTCAGACTGCCTGCTCATGGCGTCAAGAGTATAGGCTGGAAGAGATGGAGGTGCGGCTGCTGCAATTAGCCAGCTTCTCTTTTGACGTGTTTGCCGGCGATCTGGCCAGAACACTGCCTAACGGGGGAATGATGGTCTTCTGCCCGGACGAGGTCCGGCTTCAGCTGCCCCGGCTCCAGCAGATGATCGTCGAATGCGGCATTACGCTGTTGGAGTCGACGCCTGCACTGCTAGTGCCGCTCATGGATTACATTTATGAACACCGTTTGAGCACCGGCCGGCTGGAACTGCTGATCTTGGGCTCGGACCGTCTTGCAGCTGAAGACTTCCGGCGGGTGTACCGGCGGTTTGGCTCCGTCATGCGCATCCTCAACAGCTATGGGGTGACGGAGGCATGCATCGATGCGTCTTATTATGAAGTGGAACAGGGGAGTCAGCCGCCTAAGGAAGGGAATGTGCCAATCGGCAGGCCGCTTCCCCATGTCAAGCTGTACGTGCTGGGACGGGGCGGAACCCTCCAGCCGGTAGGCGTGCCCGGGGAACTGTGTATCGGAGGAGAAGGAGTAGCCCGGGGCTACCTGAATAGGCCGGATCTGTCGAGTGAGCGCTTTGCCGAAGACCCTTATGCGGCTGGCGGACGGATCTATCGCACCGGAGACCAGGCCCGCTGGCTGCCGGATGGAAATTTGCAATTTCTCGGACGGCTGGACGATCAACTCAGTATCCGCGGATACCGGGTCGAGCCGGGCGAGATTGAAGCGCAGTTGTTGCAGTTCGTAGGTATCCGTGAGGCAGTGGTTGCCGTAATGCCCGATCTGCAGGGAGAGCCTGTGCTTTGTGCATATTACACGGGCGAGGCCGAATTGGAGATCGCGGAGATGCGGGCATACCTATCTTCGATGCTGCCAGACTACATGGTGCCATCCGTATATATGAAGCTGGAGCGGCTACCCTTGACGTCGAATAGCAAGGTGGACCGTAAAGCTTTGCCGAAACCCGATGCAATTGCATCCCGCAAAGAATACATTCGTCCAACAACAGACGCCGAGCAGAGAATGGCGTCACTGTGGCAAGGGGTCTTGAACAAGGGCTCCGTGGGACTCCATGACAATTTCTTTGAGCTCGGGGGCCATTCGCTTAAAGCGATGACGCTGCTGACGCGCATACATCAGGAGTTCCAGTCCGAGATCGGCTTGCGCGACATATTTCAGACAACCAATCTGAAGACACTGACCCAAGCAGTCACTTCGGCAGCCGGACGTGCCTATGAGGCTCTCCTTCCTGCATCGGAGCAGGCTTATTATCCGCTGTCGTCGGCGCAGAAGCGGTTGTATGTGCTGCAACAGCTGGATGAGGCAGGTCTTAGTTACAATATGCCGGCCGTGTTCCAACTGGAAGGTCGATTGGATAAGGCGCGTCTCGAAGCGGCATTGCAGTCGCTGATCACCCGTCATGAGGCGCTGCGCACCTCGTTTACGGTCGTGGGCGGCGAGCCCATGCAGCAGGTCCAGCACCAGGTTTCATTTTCCGTATCCTGCGAGGAAGCGGAAGAAGGGCAAGCGGATAAGCAGATCCGGGCATTCATCCGCCCGTTTGATCTCGGCGTGGCCCCGCTGCTGCGCACGAAGGTGATTCAACTCGGAGAAGAACGCCATCTGCTCTTGTTCGATATGCATCATATTATCTCGGACGGAATTTCCGTTCAAATCCTAACGGAAGAAATGGCCGCCTTGTATGCCGGAGAAGAGCTGAACCCGCTGCGGCTGCAGTATAAAGACTATGCGGTATGGCAGCAGGGATACAGGCAGTCGCAGGCCTATGCGAAGCAGGAAGCGTATTGGCTTAAGGAACTGGCCGGCGAGCTGCCGGTGCTGAGCCTTCCGGCTGATTATCCGCGCCCTGCGATGCGCAGCATCGAGGGCGGCCGGGCGGACTTCGAACTGGAAGGCGAGTTGGCGGAGGGTGTCCGCAAGTTGGCACAGGAGAGCGGCAGTACGGTGTACATGGTGCTGCTGGCAGTATATAGCACGCTGCTGTCGCGTCTTAGCGGGCAGGAGGAGCTCATCATCGGCACGCCGGTGGCGGGCCGCCCGCATGCCGACCTCGCAAGCATGCTCGGCATGTTTGTAAATACGGTGGCGCTGCGCACGCATCCAGCCGGGGAGAAACGTTTTTCCGACTATCTGCAGGAGGTCCGCCAGACGGCGCTGTCTGCTTTTGAACATGGGGATTTTCCGTTTGAGGAGCTGGTGGAACAGGTCGTGCGGCAGCGCGACACGAGCCGCAATCCGATCTTCGACGCGATGCTCGTGCTGCAAAATACCGAACACGCGGTGTTAGAGCTCCCAGGTGTAGGTCTTTCTCCATACCCATTTGACTACACTGCGTCTAAATTCGACCTGACACTCACCGTTACAGAGCAGGCCGGGGGCTTCTCCTTCAGTTGGGAATATGCCGCAGCCTTGTTCACTCGCAGCACGATAGAGCGGTGGACTGGCTGTTTCCTGGAGCTACTGCGTCAGGCCATTGATTCTCCAGACTCCCAATTGGGTGAGTATAATTTGGTAACCGATAAGGAAAGACAGCTGCTGCTGGAGCAATTTGCCGGAACTAGAGCAGACTACCGCCCGGAGGCAACGGTGCTCGCCTTGTTCGAAGAGCAGGTTGCCCGCACCCCTGATCTGCCGGCGGTTATTTGTGGAGATGAGGAGCTAAGTTACCGTGAACTGAACGAGTGGGCGGAGCAGCTGGGAGCTGTGCTTCGCGCGCGAGGGGTAGGGGCGGAGACGATTGCCGCCGTCATGATCCACCGGTCTTGCGCAATGGCGGCGGGCATCCTCGCCGTCTTGAAGGCGGGAGGGGCCTACCTCCCCATCGACCCTGAATTCCCGACGGAACGGATTCGTTATATGCTGGGCGACAGTCATCCCCAAGTTCTGCTGACTTCGATAGAGCCCCAGCCTCTCGCAGCGGAGGTAGCCAACCAGATTCCCGTCCTTTATTTCGAAGACAACCCGCTCCGGGAGGTGCCCGCTGAGAGGCTAGAGAGAACAGCCGCACCCGCGCATTTGGCATACGTTATTTATACATCAGGCACTACGGGGGCGTCCAAGGGCGTTATGATCGAACATGGAAGCCTTGCCAATACCATTCAGTGGAAAGCGAACCACTATCAGTTTAGCGCCGGTGACAAGGCGTTGATGTTGAATCCTTTTATTTTTGACTCGTTTGTGACCCACTTTTTTGGTCCCATCGTTTCGGGAGCGGCGGTTGTCCTGTTGAACGATCAAGACAGCAAAGATCCGTCGGCCATTCACGAGGCCATCGTGAAGCGCCGAATCACCCATATGCAGAGCCCGCCGAGCTTCTACTCGGCCTTGCTGGAGAGCATGAATCCCGAGGATTGGCGTACGGTGCGCAGCGCGGTATTGGCTGGCGAAGCCGTCGGAATGCCGCTAATCCGCCGTTTGAAGACGATGAATCCCAACATGGTACTGATGAATGAGTACGGCCCAACCGAAAATACCGTAGTGACGACATCGGTTGAGCTTGAGGAAGAGAAGGCTGTTACGATCGGGCGGCCGATCCCCAATACACGGGTATATATTCTTACCCCTCAAGGGCTGCTCACTCCGCTCGGCGTACCGGGCGAGCTGTGCATTGCCGGCTCCGGTGTGGCGCGCGGTTATGTAAACCAGCCGCAGCTAACGGCAGACAAGTTCACTTCGGATCCGTTCGTATCGGGCGAGCGAATGTACCGAACCGGAGACTGGGCCCGCTGGTTGCCGGATGGAACTTTGGAATATTGGGGAAGAATCGATCACCAGGTCAAAATTCGCGGCAACCGGATTGAGCTAGGGGAGATTGAGGCCCATCTATTGACGCTTCCCGACATTAGAGAGGCAGCCGTTGCGGTTGTGGAAGAAGCGGAGAATAACCTTAGTCTGTGCGCTTACTTTGTAGCGGACCGGGATTATTCAGTAAAAGAGCTGCGGACGGCGCTTGGCAGAACACTGCCGCCTTACATGATTCCCGCCTACTTCATTCCGATGGAGCAGATGCCTCTGACAGCCAACGGAAAATTGAACCGGCGGGCGTTGCCTTTGCCTGACGGCCAATTGGAGAAAGACAGCAGCTACATCGCCCCGCGGAACCTTGCCGAACAGAAGATGGCAGAGGTGTGGCAGGAGGTGCTGGGCGTCCGTCCGTTAGGCGTGCGGGATGATTTTTTTGAACGAGGCGGACATTCGTTGAAAGCAACCGTCTTGGTTTCGCGCATCCAAAAGCAACTGCAGGCCGACGTCACGCTACGGGATCTATTCCAGTATCCAACCGTGGAGACATTGACTGAAGTTATAGCTTCCCGACAGAATAAGGCATTTCAGGGACTTGAGCCTGCTGATTCGCAGGAGCATTATCCGCTTACCTCCGCACAGAAGCGGTTGTATGTGCTCCAGCAGCTTGAGGGAGCGGAGATCAGTTACAACATGCCTGCCGTTCTTCGAATGGAGGGTGTGCTGAACCGGATGCTCTTGGAATCGTCCCTGCAGCAGCTAGTTACACGTCATGAATCGCTGCGCACTTCCTTCGCCAAGGCAGACGGAGAGCCAGTGCAGAGAGTACACGAAAAAGTGAAGCTTGCAGCGGTCTATTGTGAAGCGGAAGAAGCGCAGCTTCACCCGATTATCGCGGACTTTATACGCCCATTCGATCTCAGTCAGGCGCCTCTGCTGCGTGTGAAGGTCGTACGTGTGGGGAGCCTGCTTCATTATGTCCTGTTGGACATGCATCATATCATCTCGGACGGCATGTCGATGAACATTTTCGTAGAGGAATTTACGAAGCTTTATTCCGGGAAAGAGCTTGCCCCGCTGAGACTGCAGTACAAAGATTATGCGGTGTGGCAGCAGGAATATGTGCTCAGCGATGCTTATCAGATGCAGGAGAGGTATTGGCTCCAGCATTTTGCAGGGGAGCTGCCGGTATTGCAGCTGCCAACCGATTTCGCGCGCCCAGCCTTGCGCAGTTTTGCAGGCGACCGGGTTGATTTCAAGCTGGGAAGAACACTGTCGGAAGCCGTGCAGCAACTGGCGCTGGACAAAGGGGTCACCGTATTTATGGTGTTCTTGGCCGCGTACAGCACCTTGCTGTCCCGTCTGTCCGGCAACGATGAAATAATTGTCGGCTCGCCGGTAGCCGGGCGTCCGCATGCGGATCTGACGGACATGATGGGGATGTTTGTCAACACTCTTGCTTTACGCACCTTCCCTTCCGGACTAAAATCCTTTGCCGAATATCTTGAGGAAATCA
The DNA here is from genome assembly GCF_000283315.1 of Paenibacillus sp. OSY-SE. Classification (NCBI taxonomy): domain Bacteria; kingdom Bacillati; phylum Bacillota; class Bacilli; order Caryophanales; family Paenibacillaceae; genus Paenibacillus; species Paenibacillus sp. OSY-SE. The sequence goes on from NZ_ALKF01000145.1 coordinate 26,716, forward strand.
AGCAAACGGCGCTGGATGCCTTTGAGCATGGAGAGTATCCTTTCGAGGAACTGGTAGACCGTGTTGTCAGCCAGCGGGACATGAGCCGGAACCCTCTGTTCGATGCTGTATTCGTGCTTCAAAACACGGAAAACTTGCAGTTGGATCTCCCTGGCTTGAAGGTAGAGTCTTGTCCATTTGCCGATACGCAGGCCAAGTTTGACCTTACCTTGATGGTAACCGAGAGTGCGGAGGGCTATCACGGCTCGTTGGAGTTCACTACAGCCTTATTCACACGGGTAACCATCGAACGGTGGGCCGGCCATTTGACGGAACTGCTGGATCATGTGGCTTCTGAACCGGATACGCCCCTTGCAGAAGCCAGATTAATAAGCGGGGGAGAACAGCTTAGCCAGCTGATGAAATACAGCGGTTTGCCTGTCGAAGGCCTGCTCCTGCCTCGAACGACGATTCATCAGCGTTTCGAAGAAATGGCTTGTCTCTATCCGGATCGGACGGCCATCGTGTGTGGCGATCGGCAACTCACTTATGCGGAGTTACAGCTTCAAGCGAGTATTGTGACCGGCAGACTGCTGAGGGAAGGAATGCGGCCACGGGCAGCTGTTGCCATTCTGGCGGAGCGCTCGATCGAATTTATCGTTGCTGTCCTGGGAATTCTGCAGGCGGGCGGAGCCTATGTGCCTCTGGATCCGGAAGCGCCCGAGGAGCGTCACCTGTATATACTGGGCGACTGCGGCGCGGAGTTCCTGCTGGCTGTACAGAAGTTCAAAGTGCCGGAGTCTTACCCGGGGACGGTCATCATGCTTGATGACGGGACTCTTCCAGATGAAGCGTTAGAGGTGTTGGGGCGCGAAGAAGTACAGGCATGCAGTTCCGATGATCCGGCTTATATCCTGTATACCTCGGGCACCACGGGAAGACCTAAAGGAGTGCTGGTGACGCATGGAAATGTAATCAACTTGGTGAAAAACAAGGCGTACGTGCCGTTCCATGCCAATCACCGCTTCGCTCAGACCGGTTCGGTAAGCTTTGATGCGGCTACGTTCGAAATATTCGGAGCCCTTCTGCATGGAGGGTCCTTGCATCCGGTTGAGAAAGACGTGCTGCTGGACGCGCGCCGGATGGGGCCGTTTCTGGCAGAGCACGGCATTACGGTCATGTTCTTGACCACATCGCTCTTTCATCATCTGGCCGATGAGGATGCGGGCCTGTTTGCCGGTGTAGAGCATTTGATTATGGGCGGAGAGGTTCTGTCGCCGAAGCATGCTTACGCAGTGAGGGACGCATGTCCGGGGCTTACGATCTGGAACGGATATGGCCCTACCGAAAACACGACTTTCTCGACCTCATTCGCGGTCCACACGACATACGGCGACAATCGCATCCCGATTGGCCGGCCGATCGATGGAACGACAGCCTACGTGCTGAGCGCTCAGGGACAGCTGCTTCCGGTCGGTGTGCCGGGCGAATTGTGCCTTGGGGGCGCCGGGGTAGCCGCAGGCTACTGGAATCTGCCTGAGCTTACGCTGGAAAAGTTCAAACCGGATCCCTTTATTGAAGGCGGGAGGATGTATAAAACAGGAGATTTGGCACGCTGGCTGCCAGATGGAACACTTGAATATTGGGGGAGAATCGATCAGCAGGTCAAAATTCGGGGCTATCGGATTGAACTCGGTGAGATCGAAGCGCGCCTGCAGCTTCATGCGGACATTCGCCAAGCGGCTGTAGTGACTTGGACAGAGCGGCCGGGAAGCGAGGTTTTGTGCGCTTACTATGTCGGCGGCAAGCGCCTGGAAGCGGTCGAATTGAGAAATCACCTGAGCATCGCTTTACCCGAATATATGGTTCCTGCGTATTTCGTCCATCTGCCGGAACTGCCGCTTACGAGAAATGGCAAGCTGGATCGGATGGCGTTGCCGGAGCCTAAAGACGACATGGCAGCGGCTTCCCAATATATAGCTCCTCGAACAGCCACGGAAGCTCTGCTTGCCAAGCTTTGGCAGGAGGTATTGCACGTAGCGCAAGTAGGGATCCGTGACAACTTCTTTGAACTCGGAGGCCATTCTCTGAGAGCGATGATATTAGTATCGCGCATACATCAGGCGATGAGTATACACATCGCCATCCGGGACGTATTCCGGTTCCCGACCGTTGAAGCCATGGCGCTGACCGTGGACGGGAGAGCTGCGGACGTGTATGAAGGCCTGCAACCTGCCGGGCAGCGGGAATACTACCCCCTGTCCTCTGCACAAAGGAGACTATATGTTCTGCAGCAGCTCGAAGGAGCGGAGCGAAGCTACAATATACCCGCAGCGATGCTCCTTGAGGGACAATTGGACCTTGCAAGATTGGAATTTGCCTTCAAGGAACTGGCAACACGCCATGAAGTCCTTCGAACCCGCTTTGAGCTTGTAAATGGCGAACCCGTGCAGAAAATTTGCCCGGAGGTTGATTTTGCGCTGTCTTTCCGCAATGCCAAGGAGATGCAGCTTGAAGAAATCATCCAGAATTTCATTCGTCCTTTCGATCTGAGCCAAGCGCCGCTTCTGCGCATCCAATTGGTCAAGCTGACGGATGTACGGCATCTGTTGTTGTTTGATATGCATCATATCATTTCCGACGGCACATCCATGGGGATTTTCATTAAGGAAATGACAAGGCTGTATATGGGCGAGAGTTCGCCGCCGCTGTCCCTTCAATATAAGGATTATGCAGTGTGGCAGAACACAAATGAACATTCCGAGGTGTACAACCGACACAAAGAATATTGGCTGGAACAGCTTGGCGGCGAACTTCCAATCCTCTCCTTGCCGTTTGATTTTACTCGTCCGCCGGTACAAAGCTTTGAGGGAAGCCACCTGGATTTCATCATTGATGCGGAGTTGACCGGCAAATTGCGCAAGCTCGCGCAGAACACAGGGACTACCTTATTCATGGTGCTGCTTTCAGCTTATAGCTTGTTTCTGGCAAGAACATCCGGACAGGATGATATCATTGTTGGAACGCCTGTTGCAGGCCGTCCTCATGCCGATCTGTCCAATCTTTTGGGTATGTTCGTGAACACATTGGCCATCAGATCGATGCCTTCCAGGGAGAAAACATTTGCGGATTATCTTGAAGAAGTCAAAGAGATTTCCATTGCAGCGTTTGAACACGCGGATTACCCGTTTGAAGAACTCGTCGAGCAGGTGGTCCAGCACCGGGATATCAGCCGCAACCCGATCTTTGACGTCATGTTCGCTTTGCAGAACATGGAACAATCCGAGCTGCAGATGCAGGATGTCGAGGTATCTCCCTATGAACTGGAGAATCCCACTTCGAAATTCGACTTGTCCTTGTTAATCAGCGAACGGGGAGATCAGCTGCATTGCAGTCTGGAGTACACCACAGCTCTGTTTGAACTTGGCACCATAGAACGTTGGCAAGAAACTTTCATCCAAATACTGCAGCATGCGGTTGCTGAACCGGGGATTGCACTCGGTAAAGTAAATTTGTTGAGTGAACAAGAACGGAATACGCTGGCAACATGGCATGACGGACCTGCCATGGAGCTGCCAAATACAACCCTGCATCAGTTATTCAGAGAACAGGCGGTAAAGACTCCGGACGGCATAGCTTTGGTATTTGGTGAAACCATGCTGACCTATCAAGAGTTGGATCAGCTATCCGATCAAGTCTCGCTTGCTTTGCAACATCGAAATATAGGCATCAGCAGCATTGTCGGCATCATGGCACGCCGATCTCCTTATATGATTATCAGTTTGCTAGGAATTCTTAAAGCAGGGGCAGCCTTGCTTCCTGTGGATCCGTCTTATCCCGCGGACCGGATTGCTTATATGCTGAAGGATTCTCAGGTATCATGCCTGCTCGTCGATTCAGCTCAGACGGACAAGCGCCTTGCGTATGACGGTGAAACGCTACTTATCAGCGATATGCTTGCCGCGAATCATGATGTCGGGGTTCCCCGCGAACCGGATCCAGATGAGGTCTCGTTGGCCGAAGAGAACGGGATGCTGGTTTACGTTATTTATACTTCAGGAACTACCGGCAATCCCAAAGGAGTCATGCTGAAGCATAGCAACCTTATCAACCTGGCGCTTTATCAGCATAAGCATACCTCCATACCCTTTCACAAGAGCGTGCTTCAGTATGCTTCCTACAGCTTTGATGCCAGCTATCAGGAGATTTTCACTACGCTGCTTGCGGGCGGGACGCTTCATGTGGTCGATGAGGAGATGCGACAGGATCCTTTTGCGCTTTTCCGTTATATCGAGGATCAGGGCATCGAGACGATTTGGCTGCCTACTTCTTTTGTAAAGTTCGTGTGGAATGACCCTGCCTACGAGCCTGTGTGGCCTAAGAGCGTGCGTCACATGATAACAGCAGGCGAGGCTCTGGTCGTCGGAAAGTCACTGCAGCGATATTTGCGCGAGCGAGGGGTGACTCTCCATAATCACTACGGACCTTCAGAGACGCATGTTGCCACTACGTACACGATTATACCGAAGGACATTATGACCGAGCTTCCTCCAATCGGCAGACCTATCAGCAACTCTTCGATTTATATTTTGGATCAGCTGGGTTGCCCGCAACCGATAGGTGTCGCAGGCGAGTTGTACATCGGGGGAGCGTGTGTCGGCGAAGGTTATTTGCAGCAGCCTGAACGGACTCGCGAGAAGTTCGTCCCCGATCCGTTCTCTCCCGGCGAGCGGATGTACAGGACAGGGGATTTGGCCCGCTGGCTGGCAGATGGGAACATCGAGTATCTGGGCCGCATGGATCATCAAGTGAAGATAAGGGGATACAGGATTGAGCTGGGCGAGATCGAAACGCGGCTTCTCGGGGTGAAAGGGATTCGGGAAGCGGCCGTTCTCGTTCTTCGGGGCGAGTACGGTAATAATGAGCTGTGCGCCTATATCGCAGGTGAACGCGAGTTTGCGTTTGTTGAACTGCGGGAGGCTCTAGGGACGGTAATGCCGGACTATATGATACCTTCATACTTCGTCCAGCTCGGCCAACTGCCTGTTACACAGAATGGAAAAGTGGACCGCCGGGCACTGCCGAAGCCGGACGGGGCCAGAGCAGGCAAAGGGTATGAGGCTCCGCGAACAAATATGGAAGCCCAGCTCGCGCTGTTGTGGCAGGATGTGCTGGGTGTGGGGCGCGTAGGCATCCATGACAACTTCTTCGAGTTAGGTGGCCATTCTCTGAGGGCGATGACCCTTGCGTCGCGTATTCACCAGACTCTGGATGTGGAAGTTCCATTGCGGTTGTTATTCCAGTCGCCTACGATCGAAGGCTTGGCAGCGGCTCTGGAAGCCGTAACGCGTCAAGCGTATGAAGCGCTGCTGCCTGTGGAGAAGCAGGCGTATTATCCGCTGTCCTCTGCTCAAAAACGGCTGTACTTGCTTCAGCAATTGGAGGGTGCGGGACTCAGCTACAATATGCCGGTGGCGCTGCAGCTCGAAGGAACGCTGGATAAGGTCCGGCTGGAAACCGCGCTGCAGGCGCTAATCGGCCGCCATGAGTCGCTGCGCACTTCGTTCATCGTCGTGGATGGCGAGCCGGTGCAGCAGGTGGAGGAGGAACCGGCCTTCCGTGTGTTCTATGAGGAGTCGGAGGAAGAGGAAGCCGAGAAGCGAATCCGGGCATTCATCTGCCCGTTCGATCTCGGCCAAGCCCCGCTGCTGCGCACGACCGTCATACGTCTCGGCGAAGAGCGGCACCTGCTGCTGTTCGATATGCATCATATTATCTCGGACGGCATGTCGATGAACATTTTTATCGAAGAATTTATGAAGCTGTACGCCGGCGAAGAATTAGAGCCGCTGCGGCTGCAGTACAAAGACTACGCCGTCTGGCAGCGGGAATATACTCAGATGCCGGCGTACCACGAGCTGGAAGCTTACTGGCTGGAACAGTTTGCGGGCGAATTGCCAGTGCTGAGCCTGCCGGCCGATCATCCGCGCCAGGTAGTGCGCAGTTTTGAAGGCGGCCAGGTGGACTTCGAACTGGAGAGCGAACTTGCGGCGGCGGTGCACGAGTTGGCCCGCGCGAGCGGCGCTACGGTGTACATGGTGCTGCTGGCAGTATATAGCACGCTGCTGTCGCGTCTTAGCGGGCAGGAGGAGCTCATCGTCGGTTCGCCGGTGGCGGGCCGGCCGCACGCCGATCTGGAAGGTATGCTCGGGATGTTCGTGAATACATTGGCGCTGCGCATGTATCCGGAAAGAAAGAAAAGCTTTGCAGCCTATTTGCAGGAAGTGAAGCAGACGGCGCTCGGAGCCTTCGAGCACGGGGACTATCCGTTCGAGGAGCTGGTGGAGCAGGTCGTGCGCCGGCGCGACACGAGCCGCAATCCGCTCTTCGACGCGATGCTCGTGCTGCAGAATACAGAGCAAGTGAAGCTGGAGCTTCCCGGCGTGCGCTTATCTTCCTATCCGTTCGACTACAGCGCGGCTAAATTCGATCTGACGCTATCGGCGAGCGAACACGAGAATGGGATGCGCTGCTCACTCGAATATGGTGCCATGTTGTTTGAACGCGAGACGATCGAACGTTGGGCGAATCACTTTACGGAGCTTCTACGTCAGGTTACTACCAATCCGCAGGTAATGCTGGGCAGCGTCAGCTTGCTGGCGGCTGCCGAACAAGAACAGTTATTGGTTCAGTTCAACGACACGAAGGTGACGATTTCTGAAGAGGCAAGCATACCTTCCTTGTTCGAACTGCAGGTGGCGAAGACACCGGACCGTCTGGCGGTCGTGTGCGCAGAACAGCGTCTGACCTACCGGGAGCTTGAGGAACAGGCCAACCGTGTCGCCCAATGGCTGCGGGCGCACGGCGTGACGGCCGAAGACCGTGTCGGCGTCCTGATGAACCGTTCGCTGCAGCTGTTCGCTGGACTTCTGGGTATCCTGAAAGCCGGTGCCGCTTATGTGCCGATCGATCCCATTCTGCCTGAAGAGCGCATGAAGGGGATGATCCGGGATGCTGGAATGCAGGTTATGTTGACGGATGCGTCAAACCTTGGGGCTGTGGCAGACCTGCAGGAGACAGCGCTGCGCCATGTATTGTGTCTGGATGATACATTGACGGAAGAACTGGCAGGGCGGACGGAGCAAGCTGATCAGGCAAGAGACAATGAAGGAGACAAAATAAGCCTCTGCGGAGAAACCATCTCGTTCTCCTCTGCAGAGGAGCTGGCAGGGTATTCTTCCGCGCCCGTTGGCGTGGAGATAAAACCATCCGGCAGCGCGTATGTCATCTACACCTCCGGAACGACCGGCACGCCGAAAGGAGTGGTCGTGGAGCACCGGAACGTGGTGAATTTCATCTCGGGGATGATTCGCGAGCTTCCTTTCGGGACGCATGCTTCGATGCTGTGCGTTACGACCGCGTCCTTTGACATCTTCGTCACGGAGAGCTGGGTGCCGCTCAGCTGCGGCATGCAGATCGTCCTCGCAAGCGAAGAAGCGCAGCAGGATCCGGTCCTGCTGGCGGAACTGTTGACTCAGCATCCGGTGCAGATGATGCAGACGACGCCTTCACGGCTGATGCTGCTGCTCGGCGATGCGCGAAGCGCGGCGCAGCTGCGGAACGTCCAGACGCTGCTGGTCGGCGGGGAAGCTTTCCCTTCCTCCCTGTATGGGCAGCTGAAGGAACGTACGGATGCGGCGCTGTACAACATGTACGGGCCGACGGAAACGACTGTCTGGTCTACGTTTGAATCCCTTGAAGGGGAAGAACGGATCAGCATCGGACGGCCGATGGCGAACACACAGGTGTATGTGGTGAATGAAGCGCTGCAGCCGCAGCCCGTTGGCGTAGCCGGTGAACTGTGCATCGGCGGCGTGGGGGTCGCCCGCGGATATTGGGCGCGTCCGGAGCTGACGGCTGAGAAATTTGTGGACAGCCCGTTTGTGTCTGGCGAGCGGCTGTACCGGACCGGAGATTTGGCACGCTGGCTGC
>NZ_ALKF01000146.1:0-36158 GCF_000283315.1 Paenibacillus sp. OSY-SE
GTAGCGGAAGATATTTGGCACCTGCTCTTCTTCTGTTAGCGGATTGCCCCAGATGTCGTACGTGTAGCGATTGAGCAAATTCCCCTGAGCGTCGCGGATTTCCGTGACGTCCCCGTGGCCGTTCGTGAAGTAATATTGGAGCCCGCTCTGTCCCGGCACTTGACGGGCCAGCAGCTTGCCACTCGCGTCGTGCACATAAGCCGCCGTTAGGGCAACGGTTCCGTCCGGGTTCACGGTGCCTTCCCCCACGATGAGCGCCCGGTCGTCGTAATAGTAGCGGGTGGTCACGCCGTTCTCGGTGCGCTCGACCATCAGGCCGTCTCCGTTGTAGCGGTAGGAGACCGTTTTTCCTTTTTCTATCGTGACTTGCGTCAAGCGGTTCCGGCTGTCGTAGGTATAGCTCGCGCCTTGGATATCCAGCACCTTGTCGCTCGTTAACGTGCTCCGGTTATCTCTGACATCATACGTGTACTTTTCATTGAACTGGCTCGATGTCTTAATCCGGTTCAACGGGTCGTACGTAAACTGGAACGATGCGCCATTGTCCATCTTGCCCGTTATGTTCCGGTTGTTGTCATAGGTATACCCATACTGGGCGAATGGAGCCTCGCCTTGCTTCTGCTGAATGCCAGTCAATTTCAATCCGTCGTACGCAAATGATTCATTCAGGCCTATTGAGGACTGCAATTGGGATACGCGGTTATACGAGCTATCGTACGTGTAAGTAAATTGGCCGAGCTGTCCCCCTGCTCCATCCAGCACTTTGATATCCCTCGGAATAGACAGGATTGCATTCAGTTCCGTCTGGGCCGTTAAGCGGTACGGTCCTGCAGCAATGGATTGTTCCTTTCGTACCCCGCGTGCATCATAATCGAATGACAGGACCGTCCTATCCGGGTACGTGATGGATGCCAATTCGCCCGACGGATGGTACACGTAGCTTGTCGTCCCCGTCTGATCGGTCATCGCCGTTCGTTTGCCTGCCGCATCGTATGCATACGAAATGGTTTCACCCGCAGCGACGCTGCTGACCAAGAGATTCCGGTTATTATAGCCGAATTGTTGAACTTGCCCTTTCCGATCGATGCTTTTCACCACGTTGCCGTTGCCGTCATAATAGAAACGCTTGCTCTGCTTCATCGGGTTGGTTTGCTCCAACAAACGGCCGATTTCGTCATACCGTTTCTGAACCGTATTGCCGTCCGCGTATTGGACTTGCACCAAATCGCCAGTCAGACTGTAAGAATAACGCGTCGTTTTCCCTACGGCATCCGTTGCGGCGATAAGATGTCCCAACACATCATACTCATATTTCGTTGCGTTGTTATTTCCGTCGTACGCAACCTTGACGTTCCCCGCATAATCGTATTCGTAACGGGCCAATACCACCGCCTGGCCGGATGGCTTGATTTCTTCCTTCTTAATCAACCGGTCCATGACGTCATACGTTTCACGAATGGCATTGTTCGCCCCATCGATCGTCGTCTTCGTATGGGCGGCATCGTCATAGACGATGCGATTCACGCCGTGAATGAAGTTTTCCTGAATGACGCGGTCCCAGGCATCATACTCATATTCGATCCAAGTACTGTTAAACGCCCCTTTTCGAATCACCCGGCCATGCTCATCATACGCATGCGTGGCAACTCCGCGCCCGTTGGTTTCTGAAATAAGATTACCCAAGGGATCGAAGTGCTTCTCGATTTGCAGCCCGTTCGGATCGGTGATGAACATTTTATTTGCATGATCATCATAGACGATCGTCGTTTGGGTCCCATCCGGATTGATTTCGGCGGTTATTCTCCCGAGTTTGTCATACGTATAGGAAGTGCTGTTTCCATTGCCATCCGTATATTTCGACGGGAGACCCATCGCGGGGATATAATCCATCTGGGTAGCAATCGATTCCGCCTGACCTTCCACGTTCGTCACATGGGCCGTTTGCTTGCTCAAAAACAGAGACGGAAACTCTTGGTGCACAACCGTGTCGCCTGCATCGCCCTTTATACGAATCTGAATGGGGTTTCCGGCACTGTCGTACTCATAATGGAGCTGCTGAACGATTGCGCCCTTATAATTCTTGGAGATGACTTGCTTCAGCCCTCCACGATTCTCATCGTAGTCATACTCGGAATGCACGTTCCTATCCCGATCGGCCGGCACGACACTGCTAATCATGCCGAACCGCTTTTTCGGCGACACGATGGTGTACTCATAACGGCTTGTGGCTCCAAGCGGATTCGTCTCCGAAGTGATAAGCCCCCAGTCATTACGGTCATACGTTCGTTCCGTAATGCGAGAAGTGGACGAGTAACTCCCTTGATAATGCGTCTCCTCGATGCGGATCGGATTTGGATTTTTTCGGGCCGTATCATGACTGTAACGAAACACCTGGCTGTTGCTGGTCTTTCGATCCTGAATGACCGTTTTCGTGTTATATAACACCGAAGGGGAGAAGTAATCGGTATACTGTTTCCAGTAGGTATACGTAGTGGTCTTCAATCCGTCGTTTACATTCACAGAGAACGTGAAGTCCCGATCGAAATGCTGCCCGACATCCCCATTGTTATAGTTGAGACTTAATTCATTCATTCGGGTATGGTTGGTTGAACTATAATAGTTGCGGCGCGATTTATACCGCACGTTCTGCTCTTCCGCATACTCCCCGATCTTGCGGTAAATCACATTGTCGAAACCAAATTCTGTAATGGCTTTGGTCGGGTGCTCGATCATCCCCAGCACGACAGCATCGTTATGTCCCCAGAAGATGTTGCGCTCATTGGAATACTCCGGAAATGGGCTATACCCCTCGTGCAAATTAAACTTCAGCCATTTCCAAACGCCATAATCATATTTGGTCGAGCGGCCCAGCGGGTCGAGCACTTCCGTCAAGATATCCTGCTCCCGTATCCGATCCCCCTTTATATCGCTGACTCTCTTTTTCTTATAGATGACCTTTCGATCCCCGGTTTCGATGGAAATTGTATTGTCGCTGTTATAGGAAATAAACATGGCGTTCGTATGGCGGCGATCTTTGGTCGAGCTGGCGATAAGAGACAGCACTTCTCCAACATCCGGTTCGTATTTATACAAAAATTGAATCCAGTTGCCGTCCTTGTCTTCGATTTGCATCAGTTTGCCGGTATGGCTGAAATATTGCCGGGTTCCCGTCTTGTTATTAATAAGTTCATAGGAGGCCCTGCTCCCGGCCTGTGTGGTTTTGTCGGTTGCGCCAAAGTCCAAATCACGGAATGGATACCCGAGCAGACGGTCATTTTCCGATAGGCTGTAGGTGCCAAGACCGGAAATATAGATATAGCCGTAACCGTTCACCCGCTTGATATACGAAATATCCCAGATCCAGCCCTTGCCGAGATGGAATATTTGCTCTTCTTTTGTTTCCCGGGTGCTGTTGCTGTTCCGGGACGGGATGAAGTAAATATCGTCTTTCCCCAAAGAGCTGTCATAAATTCTCCGCAGCGCAAAGTCCAAGCCATTCGGGCCCGGCATGACCAGATCCGTTTCTTCCACGCGCAGCGATCCATCGACGGTTGAAATATGATCGTTCACAGAACCGACGGAATACGGAGCTTGATCCATGCGGATCGGCCGGTTGCGCAGCGCGATTTCATCATAGGGCTGGCTGCTGGAGCGCATCTGCAATCCGTACACCTGATCCGTTACCGTCAGTTCCCTCTTTCCGTATACTTGCTCCGTTACGCTGGTTTGATATACGGCCTCGGCCACGCTTTTCATTCGTTCCTTGTGAGCCACCAGCGGATCGGGAGATGGCTTTGGATAGGTGTGGTTCATGAATTCTTCGTAGTCTTTGCCCTGCCGCTGAGCTTGCAGGCCTTGATAGATTTGATGAAGCTGGTAGCCTCTGAGCAACTCATCTTGCACCCAATCCCGGGTCACGCCAAATCTCTCGGTGAGGGATGTTATGGTAATCAGCTCTTCCGGATTAAGATCTGCGAAGGTTGCTTGAGCCCCATATACATTAGAAGTGACGGATGGTGAATACAAGGGCGGCCCTGCAGAAGAGAAAAACTCTTGCGCCGATGCAACAGGCATTCCAGTTATCGTCAATAGGAATACAAGAATAACGGCAATCCATTTTTTCATGCTCTATCCTCCTAAAAGCGTGATCTTCAGTCGTTTATTTGATTTAGCTGGTTGCGGGCGGCTTGGGCGGTGTTGGCACGCTAATCGGATCGTCCGGCGGCGGACCTGAAGGCATGAAGTGGATAAAGTTTATGAACACTTTGCCTTCCCCGCTCTGGGATTCAGAACGTATGACCGCGTTCACACGGGCCGTTGCCGCATCCTTAGGCACCGCATAACTAGTTGTGCTTTTCGTTACGTATTCATCCCCGGTGACGGAATAATATGTCGGATCCTTGAAGCTTATAAATTGAATTGGCGCGCCATTGCGGTCATAAAATTTGACTGTGACCATGAATATTGCTCCTTTAAGCTGACGCACACTTGCGCCAACCCTTAAATAATATTTCGTGATGTTATTTACAGATAGTTCTTGGCTAATTCCAGCCGCCTCATATCCTCTCAGGTCTTTTGCAGTGATGAGATGAAGCGTTTTTCCATCCATATATTTCAGATCCGCTTGAACTTTCTTCGAATCAGGCGCGATGATCTCCCAACCGTTCACCGTTGGATCATCCTCGCTTCTGTAATCGAACAAGAAGTTGGATAATATCCCCTGGAATGTGCCTAACCGAAATTGCACATTGTCCACATAAATGGTTCCCGCGGCTTCATTACTCAGCGCTTTGATTCCAACCATTAGCGCGGCATAATCCGCTTTCAAGGGCGCTCTTATCGTATCGGATACGGTAATGAATTTGCCTGCCGTCAGATAAGGATGCTGCCGCACCACCTGTCTTTCGATCCATGTCCCGTCTTTCTTGTAAAAGTCGACGGCAATTTCAGCTGCCGCACCGTTGAGCTGTTCGATCTGCACGGCGGCGCTGACATGGTAGGAGACGCTTTGGGTCTCGAATTTTTGTGTCACTCCAAGAAACCCGTCTTTACCGATGCCCGAACCCGACACTTTCACATATTGATTGCGGTTGTTGCGCTGCAACTGAATCTGCGCCTGCCGGACCCGATCCATGGCGCGCTCCCACAAAACCGGCTCTTCCCCGTTACCAACAGTTTGAAAATCGCCGTTTATCAGATCATTGTCGTTATGGCCGACCATAGCGTAGACGCCTCTTATGTTCAATTCCCCGGCGGCCTGATCCCCCTCGGCACGAATTACAATATAGATCATCGCTTGCGTTGCATGTTCCGGAACTTTCGCCCCCGTGCCCGACAACGTTATAAATCCATTCGTGTTAGATGAATAAGACCGTACGATTCTGGGCTTAGTGTAGCCTTTATCCGTGCGATAGGAGGCCAGCAGTTGGATTGTTGCGTTAGTCAAGTTTTTTGCCTCCACGGCGGCCTTCATTTGCAAGACTTGATGGGGGAGAACGGAGATTGGAATCTCTTGTTTTACACCCGCGATCGCATCGCGGCTCATGTTCGAAGCCGTTATTTTTTGATAGTAGTTCGAGCCTGCCTGCATTCTTGCATAGTGCGCGTTAGCCGTTCCTTCCGTTACTTTCAGCCAGTGCGTGCCTAGCTGCTGATCTCCATGCGCAAACACAGCATTTTGCACATTGTTAATGGTCGAGTCTTGAAGCTGGCTGTACCCTTTTCTTTTCCCAACCATGTTCCCGTTGCTATCGTAATTCAGATCGTACGCCTCCTTGCCACCTTCCGTTCTATACAACTGGCCGTTCTGATTGTAATCGTAGCGCACCTCTGCCGCATAAATGGAATGGTTCGTGCCAAGGATGAAGCAGGCAATAAGGGCCACCTTCAACCAACGCTTGAATATCGATCTCATAGTTTCCTCCTTATAAAAGAAATAAATCTCCCAGCATAGTAGACAACGCTTTCATTTTTATTTCTGCCCTTTAAGCCCCTAGCTAACTTGTCCACATCACTCTTTTAATAAGCCCTTTCTTCTGGATTTCAACTAAATAGGTATCCAGTTCTTGGCTTAGTTGGACCACATCATCATCTGTGAAATTTTTTCCTTCCTGAACTGCTTTTATCATTAATAGTCTAGTATTCTCGATTTTTCTGATTAACGTTTCATCCGCCTTGCTAAGTGCCTCGAACATAGTCACACTCTTAATGAAGTAATCAACCGCCTCATTTTGTTTTCCTATTTTGTTGAAATATTTCCCTTTCTTGATATAGTAATGCGCATTTCCATTTTTAATAATAGGATTGGATAAATCTAATTCCATAAACTCTTGTTCACGTTGAAATAATTGATGTGCAGCATGCAGATCATTGTTTGAGAGATAATAAGTAAGGAGTGAGTTCACGATGTTAATCTTGTGGGTAGATGAATCCAAACATTGCTTCAATTGCTCAATAGCTAATTCGATCTTTCCCTTTCTTTCATTAAGTTTGGCTGTCATGAAGTCCACATTCTCTTTGACAAAAGGAAAGTTGAACAAACTGAATGTTTTTAAATACTTCTCTGCTAGTTCATACTGCTTTTGATGAAAATAGGAGGAACATATCAACAAGGTGGAGTACGCCTTAAAGCTGCTCTCATCTTCATCTTCAATGACAGCCCTCTTGCAAATCTCGATACTTTCGCAAAACCTTCTCAAATTGTATGCGTGTACGCCCAGTTTGTAATATAAAGTGACTCGCTCTTCGCTAGATAAGAACTCGACATATTGCAAAACAATTTTACCGGATTCATATGTTTCTTCCAGCTTGCTGAAATCATTTCGTGCCACTAAATACTTATGAAACGTGCCTTGTGCAATGTATGATTGCTTGCTGTGGATTCTGGCATAGGTGATGATAGTATCGAATAACGCGAGTTGAAGTTCGTCTGTACCAGATAGTTGTTGGGTCATGTGAAATAACTTGTGCAGCAAAACGCCGCTCTCTCCATCTTGGGAAGTCAAAAACAGTGACGCTATTTTTGCCGACAATGAACTATCTTGATAGGCAATGGAATCCTGCAGCAATTCGAACAATGTCTCTGAACGGGGATCAGTTAACATAAAATGATCAAGCACTTCATGCAGGGGGATTTGCAGCACAGAAATGATGGGTTGTATCGTTTTGTAATTAAGCTGTTTCATGTTACCATTTTCGATTTTGGAAATGCTTCCTCTATTAATCCCTGATAAATCGGCCAATTTTGTCTGCGTCATTGATCGCTCATTCCGATAGCGTTGAATCAGTTCCCCCAATGTTGAAATCACAGTGCTGACGGAACCCACACCATCACATCCTTAAAATGGAATCACAAACCACCTACACTTTACCATTTCAAGATTGTTATGTAAATCATATTTGCCGCGTAAAAAGAAAAAACAACGCGCATAAAAATCAGCACGTTGTTTTTCGTCCTTTATACACTCAAGGAATTCTCCTGCTTCCGTTCCTGCATCGTCTTCTTGATGAGTATATTTCCCCAATCCGTGCGGTAAAAACGCACCATCAACGATATGCCAAGCACCATCAAATATAAGTACAGCGACATCCATGCGCCGATGCTGCCCCAGTCGAACACATAAATAAACACGTACGCAAGCGGCACGAAAATGAGCCAACTGGTGACGAGCGAAGCGCGCATGAGGAAGGTTGTATCCCCTATGCCCCGCAAAGCGCCCGCATAAAAGTTGTACAGCGCATCGAACAGCTGCAAAAATGCCGAGGTCATAATCAGCACCGCTGCCAGATGGAATACTTCCGGGTCGGTATTGTTGTAGAGCTTCGCAATCGGTTCTGCAAATATGAACTCCGCCGCGCCAAGCAGCAGAATAAATATGGAGCCCATTATGGCAACATCGGTCCCTACGCGCCTGCCTCGCAGCGGATCTCCGCGCCCCACTTCCTGCCCCACCATAATCGTCGCCGTTGAGCCAAAGGCAAACGCCGGCATGAACCCGAAGGCCATCACGTTAAGGGCTATTTCGTTGGCAGCTAGTGCCGTCGTCCCAAGCCGTGCGACGAACATCGTGAAAATAAACATGGACACGCTCATCGAAAATTCCTGCATTCCGAGCTTGAAGCTTTCACTAACGAGCTGCTTCAATTCGCTTAGACGCACCTTCACTCTGGACCGCGTGTTGAATTGCTTATGCTTCCTTACAAAGAACACATACAGCGCCAAAATAATGCCGACGATTTCGCCAATTAATATCGCATAGCCCGCTCCGTTCAGCCCCAGCTCCGGGAACCCGAAATGGCCAAACGTCAACACGTACACCAACGCCACAATCGTAACGTTGCTCGCAATCGACAGTATCATCGAGGTTCTCGTATCACCGATTCCCCGCAAAAAGCCATGCAGCGAGAACGAGACGATGCCGAAGGACTGCGCAAAGATCCGCAATTGCAAGTAGTAGGTTCCCAGATCGGTAATTTCCTTCGAGCCGCTGGCCAAGTATAGGATGTTGTCGGAGAAAAACAAGCCAATCAAGAACAGCAATATGCCGACCGTCACACTAATGTAAAGGGCGATGTAGGTGCGCCGAATCCCGCTTTTCATTTCATTCGCGCCATAGTTCTGGGCAACTAGATAGTTAACGGTATGGCCTATCCCAGAGAATAAGGCGAACGTATTATAAATGATAATGTTAACGACGCCCACAATCGCAATAATGATAGCGCCCAAATGCCCCACCATAATCAGATTAATCGTTCCGATTACCGTCTGCGTCGCAAAGGACAGCAAAGATGGGATCGCTAACAATAAAATACTCTTCCAATTTTTCACTTGAGGTTCCACCTGTCTGCAGCATCAATTCGTGTAAGCGGAATATATCGTACCAGATATTTCATGGACTAGCTACCCTATTTTTCACCGTAAGATCGGGCTGTTCTGAGTTGTTAGCTGTTTAACTGCAGACGTACAGCTCGTATTTGGAGTAGTCGCTCTGTCTGCATTCGAGCGTCAGCTTCGTTCCATGCTCCTCATACTCGGTCGAGAGAATCGTTGCATGCTCGTTCAAGTACGAGACAAGCTGGCCTTGATCGTAAGGAATGAGCATCTCGCATTTTACATAATCTTTGAAAATCCGCTCCCGAATCGCCCCGATAAGCTCATCGATGCCCTGCTTCTGCTTGGCGGCCGTATACACAATGTTATCCTGAGATTGCGGGATATCGCCTTCCTTCAGATCGATTTTATTGTAGGCGTATATCATCGGAATGTCCTCGACGCCAATCGCCTTCAGCGTCTCGTTCGTAATGCGGATGTGCTGCTCGTATTCCGGATTGGAGAAGTCAACGACATGGACGAGCAGCTCCGAATCCTTCACCTCTTCCAGCGTCGAACGGAATGCCTTCACGAGATGATGCGGCAGCTTGCTGACGAAGCCGACCGTATCCGTCAGCAGGAACGTCTTGTTGTCCTCCAGCTCGATATTGCGCACGGACGTCTCCAGCGTGGCGAATAGCATATCTTTTTCAAAGACGAATTTGTCCTTCGTCTCTGTGTACAGTTCCACCAACGCATTCATGACGGTAGACTTGCCCGCATTCGTATAACCAACGAGCGACACGACCGGAACCTCGGTCTTCTTGCGCTTTTTGCGCTGCGTCTGACGGTGGGCGACGAGCACCTCCAGCTCCTTGTTCAGCGCGTTGATTTTCTCCTCGATTCTGCGGCGGTCGAGCTCCAGCTTCTTCTCGCCCGCGCCTCTGTTCTTCGTGCCGACACCGCCGCTCTGACGGCCAAGGGATTCACGCAGGCCAACCAAGCGCGGCAGCATGTATTGCAATTCCGCCACCTCGACCTGCAGCTGCGCTTCTCTCGTTCGCGCCCGATCGCCGAAAATATCTAAAATGAGTATCGTCCGGTCGATAACTTTGCAATCGAGATCGCTTTCCAAGTTGCGAATCTGGGAAGGAGACAGCTCGTCGTTGAAGATGACCATATTAGCCTGGTGCAGCTCCATCAACGCCCTCACGTCCTGAAGCTTGCCGGTGCCGATGTAATGCGACGTATTGACCCTGCTCAGATTCTGCGTCACGACGCCTGCGACTTCCACATCACAGGCAGCAGCCAAGTTGGCAAGCTCCTCCATGGAATATTCGAAATCCGGCTGGTGATTCAAATTGACTCCGGCGAGTATCGCCTTTTGTGGTTCTACGGTAAGTTGTTCCATATGTGATTCCTCCGTTACTTTACTTGTAGATAATGTTCAATTATGCCCCTTATGCTCGCGAGCTTTTCGCGCATAAAGAGGTTGTTCAAGAAATGCTTTTTTAACCTGATTCCATCCTGAGCGTTGAATACCGAATGAACGCAAAAAAACACAGACGTGTCGCCTGTGCTTCGAGTAAACGGAAAAAAAGAGTCGCTGATGCGCGCAGATCAATTACGAACTCGGGTGACAAAACACACTGCATCCGCTGGCGTCAGCCCCTCTGTATGAGGCATAACGAGCGGCGAAGTGGCGATCACCCAATCAGTAATTTGAATACCGTCGATAGATCCATGAGCACCGCCCCGTTGCAGTCCTTGCACTTGTAAGACAAGTCGATTAAAGACGGCAGCAGGCGGAGCGTTCGATCAAGATACTGACGGTACGCGCTTCATCCTTGGCAGGTACTATGTTTTAAGGGCACAAAAAAAGAGGGTCAATTCGTCCTCCCTCTTCTGTCATGCAGTATATAGGGTTCCCTAAAAATAGGCAGACCAATCCCGATTACTCTGCACACAGGCAGAGCCATTGAGCACTATTCAGTTAGTGTCAAAAACGTTCAATCGGATTCTTCCGAAATGGAAGAAGGCTGCCTTATCAATCATTGGGAACCCTCCGTTCTGTAAAAGTTACCATTATCTTAGCACAGCGCAATCGCCAGAGCAAGTGGCCATTTTCACTGTATCCAGCATGGTGTGCGGAGGAGTGGCCACGCGGGAGCGTAATGCAATAGTCACGGGCGGGGCCTAATTCCGGCGCTAAGTGGTGATGTGAAGCCAGCAGCGTGGCGGACATTGCATGGCTTATGAGTGGTGCAACCAGGCATAAGTGGTGCTAGTAGTACGTGTCAGAAAGGCTGAAAAAGGGTGGATGGCAATGAAAAAGGAGCGCCATACGCATTTTGCAGCACAGGTGGAGGTAACTCGCATATTCCACTGGAAATCGTACAGTGAAATGTACAGACTTTACGTCCAAACGGCACTTTGACTGTATTTCGTACAGCGGATTTCACCGATCTATAGAGATTTCCGCTAAATGAGCCCCAATCCACTGGACGAATTCCAATGGAACCTCTCTGCCAAGCTATAACCGTGCTGTTTCATTGGACAGAATCCAATGGAGTCTAGACTATCAACACAGACGAAGCGGTAGTGAGTCTATTCAGCAGATAATATTAAGTGGCTAAATACTCACCTATCGCCTATAAAAAGTCTAAGAGAGCGAGCAGCACATTCAATTCCTCATAGGTACGTTACATACCAAAGAACCGCCCATACGGGCCGCATAGCTAGTTAGGCATTCAATTCCTCATAGGTACGTTACATCCGTCGGTGAAATAAGTCTTTGCGCAGAATGTCTAAACATTCAATTCCTCATAGGTACGTTACATCCCCCGTAAAAAAGCTTTAGTGGCAGCGTTTCCGAAAAAAAGCAACAAAGAAAAACACTATGTATCCCAAAACTATGTAACATAATTATCCTTGATACTATAGGCCATGGTAGCAAAATCGGCTGTCGTCGATCTCCCGGTATTTTTGCGCTATTAGGGGTCGACGACAAGTTCATAGACGAACTCCCTCACCCTTGTTTACCTAAAATTCCCATACCATCCACATTACCTTTTTCACCACGTGCAACCATTTTGCAACCGCTTTCTTATATAATCTGATTGGTGCCGCCATGCGGCGCTTCTTACAACAAAGCGGCTGTACGCCAACCATAATATGTGGACAGCCGCCAATCAAAGGAGGATGTCAATGCATACACGATGTTTGCCTGCCATTGCAGCCGCTGTGCTGCTCCTCTGCGCGCTGCTTGCACCGCTCTCTTCAGTACAGGGAAGCGGGACGAAGCTCGTGCTGGAGCAGACGTATGCGAACGTCAGCAATGGCTGGAGCAAGGTGGAGCGCTGGAAGAACAACAGCCCGCTGTTCGCCGCAGAAGACTATCCAGCAGATGGACGGGGCGATCAGAACGGCCAGCGGCTGACGTTTTTCGGCGGAGTGAAGCAGCCGCATTCCAGCCGCTTCTTGCTCTACTATGCTCCACAGTTCGATACGAATCCGGTGCAGACGCCAATTCTTCTCGTTCATGGCGCCAACGACAACGCCGATCGGGCCTGGGCCAATCCGAACGAGGCCGGTTCCAACGCCTGCGGCGCCGCTGCTTGTCCGGGCACCGGGCTGATGCAATTTTTGGTTAGCAAAGGCTACAAAGTATTTGCGATCAATTTCGGACATAAGCACGGGGATAACTACTATGCCGCCGAACTGATCCATGATGCGATCAACGTCATCAAGGACGTTACGAGCGCAAGCAAGGTCGACGTCATCGGCTGGAGCAAAGGCGCGTTCGCCTCCCGAATGTACGCATCTTCGGTCACAAAAGCAGGCGGCACCCCTTATGCCGGTGACATTCGCAAGTTGATCCTGATCGGCAATCCGAACAAAGGCATGGATTTCATTTTCCGCCATGGCTGGACCTTCAATTTCGGCATTATTCCGGCATGCGGCGGGAATACGAATGCCCCTTCCCCGCATACACGGATGATGTGTTATGGCTTGTGGCGGCATCACCCCGAGCTATCCATTTACGCCACGGCGCAAGGCGACTTTTTCCCGGGCCAGCGGCAAATGTTGGCCAAATGGGCGGATGTCTACCCGCTACCTCTCGATGAGCAGGATTGGTATACGACCTACTATGGCGGTCAAGGATTTTTCACGAGTGGAGACGGCATCGATGCGGCTATACGTCAAGGTTCGCTGGTCAATACGATCTTGGCGGCGGGCATTCCGGCGACAATCGAGACGTATTTGCTGTCGGGCAATCAGAACGACATCTCCGTCATTCATAGTGAGCACACGGGCCCAAGCGATGGCGTCGTCTTCCTCCAAAGTGCAGCCTCTGTTCAAGGCATCGGCAATGTGGCCGGCAATGCAACGGTACGGCACAATCATTTGGAGCTCGGCTGGGCAATGTCTTCAGCTAATCTGATCGAGCAATGGCTCAAGCCACATTGACCCTCAATCATGACCGCTCAATCTTCTGGCATGAACATCTGCTCTGCCCCCTGATAGTTTCCTACTAAAGTTCGAGAAATTTATTTTTCAGCGACAGAAGTATGTGTTAAATATTTGTATATTTATTGAATATATTTCCACAATGGCTGTATAATGGCCGTGTAAGCATATTTTAATGTCTAAGGAGGAATATGATGAAAAAGTTTGTGTTTGCCCTTATTCTGCTCGTGCTGGTGTTGCCTGCCCCTATCAGCGCCCTCGGCCAAGACGACATCATGGACCGCATTCTGGAATTGTATCCGAATGTCACGAAAGAACAGCTTGCATCCGATATTGAATACGCTTCCAGCGTCACGAAGCAATCAAGCGATGCCATCGCCCGCCAAATGTACGAAGAATTAAGCTTGAAAGTTCCCGAGCCGCAAGAGGGCATCTACTCTGCTGACAAAGGTTCAGGCGTGTATCCGCTCGCCTCAAGCAGCAAAGGCGACGTCTTCTTCGAAACCGCCTCAACAGCCGGCATTCCCCATGGCCACGTCGGCATCTATTACACCCCAGACTATATCGTGGAATCCGTGCCCAGCACCGGTGTTCGCAAAGTGAAGCTGATCGACAAGCGCGTCGATAAAGGCTCCAAAATCATTACGCTCAAGAAAGAGCACGCCAGCACGACTGCCAGAGCGCAAGCTGCCGATTGGGCGAACGGCCGTTTGGGTGAAGACTATTCGTATAATTTCGCCACGAACCGGTTGACTTCGTGCACAGGAGACAAGAACTGCTCCAAGCTGGTCTGGTGCGCCTTCAAAGAAAAAGCCAATATCGACATCGATCTGGACGGCGGGCTTGGCGTCTATCCAGTGGATATTCGGGATTCTTCTTTGTTCGTCACCTTGAAAAGTTATTAATTCTTCCGCTTCGAGATGAAATCCATTATGGGAAAACCGTCGCTGCGAGCCGTCACACGATTGTGTCTTTTCATCCTCTTAACGCTCGCCATCACCTGCTTCCTGCTCTCATGCAGCACCAATTCTTCCACCAACCTAGATCAATCCGACCTCCAGCTCGATGAAGCCATGGCCCTTGTCTACTA
This sequence comes from Paenibacillus sp. OSY-SE, assembly GCF_000283315.1. NCBI lineage: Bacteria > Bacillati > Bacillota > Bacilli > Caryophanales > Paenibacillaceae > Paenibacillus > Paenibacillus sp. OSY-SE. The sequence goes on from NZ_ALKF01000146.1 coordinate 14,370, forward strand.
CTCGACTTCCTTAACCAAGGAGTATTACAGCAAGGGAACATCATATTTGCTGTATATCGGCAAGAAAGGAGATATCCGGACCATCGCTGGAGAAGGCCTGGAATGGAACGCTCCCGTCAAGCTTCCCGGTGCCGACAGCCTCGTCGTTCAACGGAAGAACGAGGTACATGTTCAGAACAATGATCTGAAGGCACAGTCATATGCCTCCCCCTGCTCCGTCAGTGCGGGATACCGGCAGATGTCGGGCTATCTTACCGGCAGCAATCAGTATTATTCCCTATTCAATAAGGGCGTTGGTCCAGATTCCGCATACGTCTCCACCTTCCGCTGGGGGGATGCGGGCCATCATTATTGCGAGGAAATCGGAGAATTCGTCGAAGCCCAAGGCAGCGACGAACATGCCGTATATGCCTTGACCTCCAACCACGATACTCTCCAAGGCCTGCATCTGGTCGTACTGAAGCCAGAGAACGGGCGGCTGATTCAATCCAAGTATCCCGTGCGGGACATGTACACCGGCTCGCTGATTGTGCAGAGCGACATGATCTCTTACCAAGATAAGCTGTTCGTCGTCTACTGCACCCGTGCCGATGACGACCGCATCGAGCTTCAAGTCATGGAAATCGACAAGCGCACCCGCGACACCCAAACGTATCCGCTTCATATGTACGGGAAAGAGCCGGATAATGCTTTCTTCTCGCTCAGCGCGAACAGCATCGGCCTCCTGCAGGATACGTTGTATTATGTGGACGGGTACGGGACGATTTTCCCCTTCTCGCTTGAAACCAACACCGTGGGAACTGCCTATTCCCTATCCCGCTTCGAGCGGAAAGCCTACTTGAACGATGAGATGGGCTATGTGCGGGGACCGTATTTCTATCTGTACCGTTTCGACGAAGACAAGCGTACGCACAAAGTGGAAAAATATCAGCTAGCGGACGGTACGTTCGTCTCGGAGTTACAAATTCCTAACTTGAGAGACGTCATCTCACCTGAAGTTTACCTGTATGATTTTCAAATGTTGGGTAATCTGTAAGTGGAAAGGCTGCCTCGGGGTCATAGACCTTGGGGCAGCTTTTTTGTGGAGCCACAGCTTCATTATATTGGTCTAATTTACCAATAGATCAACAGACACTAATTTATGTTTAATAGACATACGCCCCCGTAATTGTGCCATTCGTCAGCCCTTCACCTGCAATACCCAACCGAGAAAATAAAGGAGGAGATCACCCGTAACATATCGCTAATGGGTACACCAAAGATGCATACTAATCACAGCAGGAGTTGACAAACATGCCAACACGAAAAGGATGGAACATTCGCTTTGCCAACATGTCGCTGCAAATCAAGCTGCCGCTGCTCATCAGCGCTTTAGCCGTAGTTATGTTAGTTGGAACCAGCTCTCTATTATTTTGGTTCAGTTCGGACTTGCTCTTGAAGGAAAGCAAGAACAGCATGCAGCTCAATGCCGATCGCATTGGAGAAGGCTTATGGTCAGCAGTGCAGCTCGAAGAGCAATCGATTTATCTGGGCTCGATTCATCGCACGTTTGTCGATTTGCTGCAGCTGCGTGCGAAGAATGAGTTGCCTGAGGCTGATTTTTTCTCGAATAACAATCCTCTCTTTGTAAAAGCCAATGAACTGTTGGCAAAAAGCAGCCAAGGCAGCCATGGAGTCGAAGCGTTTCAAATTATCGATGCCAACGGCCTCGTCATTGCAAGCTCGAATCAAGACGCCCTTCAGCAAAATCGTACAGACCGCGAATATTTCACAGCGGCCATGGGCGGGAAAGCATTCATAAGCGATGCGATTATTTCCAAGAGCACGGGCAATCAGGTCGTTGTATTCGCTCAACCCATTCAAGCGGAGGATGGCGGTGTGAAGGGCGTCTATATTGCAACTGTCAGCACCTCATTTTTTGTGAACCAGTTGCAAGATGCCGGCAAAGCTGACCAAGGAAAGATCTTTATTACGAGCCGGAACGGAACGGTCATTTACCATTATGCAGATAAGAAAATGGAGGGGCAAAAAGTAGAATCCGCCAAATTTGCCGGAGTGCTGGGCAGCGCGCCAACAGAGGAAATATTGCGCGGCGATATCGACGATCCAGACAACTATATTCGTTACACGAAGATTCCCGGTGCCGATTGGGTTGTAGTCGTGCAAGACAGCTACGAAAACATCAAGCGTCCGCTCAATAAATTGCTGCTGAACATTAGCATCATTACCGTGGTGGCATTGCTGCTTTTCTTGGGAGCAGGTCTGTTGATCTCCCGCTCGATTACCAATCCGATTATCAGATTGACCGGGCTGTTCAAGAGATTGGCTGCAGGTGACCTGACGGTTGTGGCCGCCGGAAAATATGAGAGTGAATTCAAAGACTTGGCGGACAGCTTTACGGTGATGGTCGAACAGAACAAACGCCTTATTGCCAACATGAACAACTCGATACGGCACTTGAATACCAGTACGAACGAACTGGATTCCGCTTCCAAGCAAACCACGCAATCCATCCACGAGACGTCCCTCACAACGATGGAAATTGCAAAAGCGATGGAATCGCAAGCCCAAGATACGGAGCATATCGTCAACAAGTTCAACGGGCTTGGCGAGAAGATCGTCTACATAAACGGGACGGCCATGTCTGTGAAGGAAAGATCCGAGCAGATTATCGAAGTGTTTCATACCGGGAATCAAGTGGTGGAGAACCTTATCCAGATCAACGACAAAAATGAAGTAGAGGTAGGCAAAATCGCCGCCATGACGCAGAAGCTCGAAGCAAGCTCCAAACAGATCGGCATGATTACGGAAGCCATCGCGAAGATTGCGAGCCAAACGAATTTGCTGGCGTTGAACGCTTCGATCGAAGCCGCGCGCGCCGGAGAGCACGGCAAAGGGTTCGCCGTGGTCGCTGCAGAAATTCGCAAGCTGGCGGAACTGAGCGCTAAGCAATCCAACGACATTAATGCCATCATCGAGCAGAACTTGCATCTGGTCGATGAAACCAACCATAGTGTGCAGGAGCTGCAAGAAGTATCTGCCAAGCAGGACGATTATGTCGGCCAGACGCAGCAATCCTTCCAAGTTATTTTGGAGAACGTCATGGATATATCGGAGCAAATCAATGGCATGGCGCAAGAAATGGCCGATATGGAGCAGGATAAGGACGATGTCATGGAGTTGGCCCAGAACTTATCGGCTTCGGGCGAAGAAGTGTCGGCTTCCGTGCAGGAAGTGACAGCGACCATTCAGGTGCAATCGGCCATGGTTCAGCAACTTTCTGACATGATCGAGAAAATTGACAATCTGACCAAAGAGCTGAGAGAAGCAGCTTCGAAATTCAAAACCGAATGATAACGGGATACTCCTTGATAGGATTCGTGAATTATAGAGCATCCGCTATACCAAGGTATAATTTTTAGTTTCCAATCAGTCTCCCCTTCGGTCAGTAACCGCGATGCCAGCATTGTCCAGATGCGCTCTATGGTATGGTCGAACGGTTGATGAATATACGAAGGGGAGCGTCTTCAACTGCAAATATACATTTGAAAATTCCCTTTTTGCGCCTTTCGTCACGCTGGACTGCAAAAGCGCAGTTCATTTTCGCGTAATCGCACCAATACGGGTAGCCGGCTCGTTTTGAACTGAACATTTGCATTTCAAACGCCAAAAAGGGCGGGATTTCGCAAAATCAACTGCACAAATGCAGTTCGTATGTTCCATTCGACCCTTGTCCAAGTCGAAAAGCACAGTTTCGAATTAGTTGCACGTTCTTAAGGTCGACTAAATTGATTAAACAAAGCTCTTGACAGACCACCAAAAAAGACCACATTGGCGGCTTGCGCCTCTGTGGTCTCTTCGTCTTCTTTTCATTGAAATAACTTAACTAAAACCCAGCATTTCTACATAGATTACTCTACAATTTTTTCAATAGTAGGTAAAATCGCAATTGGTGGAAGTGACTTAGTCATTGCTTTGAAATAGACATTCAATCTATCTCCTACTACATATGTTCCATCTTCCGGAATAGGGACAACTAATATTTTGCCTTGATCGACTAGCTCTCTCCAATCTCCTTGCACTGCTTCTTCTTTTGTGGGAGTATCTGCAACAGTCATATACTTGTCGCCAACGGACATGATATATCCAGTAAAGGGTGATTGTTCTTGTGTCTCGACAGATGATGTAGAAGTGCTCTTCGGTGAAGAATCAACTGAATGCGCATAAGCCGGTGTGAATCCTACTGTAAATCCTAAACCTAAAGTAAGAATGGTTGCTACAGCTACTACTTTCTTTTTTGTGATCATAGTCATGAACCTCCTTGTAATTTTTGGTTACATTTCCTTATTTCTATTATACAAGCAATAAGTCCTTTATTTTACCATATACTTCATAAATTTGTCACAAAATAATAAAAAGAGCACTTAGGAATAAGCTCCTACGTGCTCTTAAACAGATGGGTGTCAACGCCGAAAAGGATTATCCCTTCCCAATGGGAAAGGGACTGGCTACTTATTCATCCCGTTGAGGAACATTTCGGTATAGATGGACGCGACCTCGGCATCACTCATCGGGCCATCCGGATTAAACCATGTGTAACACCAGTTGCAAGCGCCGAGTACACTGAACGTCATCATATCTGCCGGTAAGTCATCGCGGAACTCTCCGCTTGCCATTCCCTGTTCGATAATAAATTGAAAGTTGAACCGGAACTGGTCCCGCTTTCCCGTCATGTCGCTCAGATCGTCGCCTGTAATATGGAGCAGTTCACGGAAAAAGATTCTTGCGCTTCCTCCCCGGTCTCTAATTTGTTGAATCAACATCTGGATGACATCAGAAAGCTTCTCTTTCCATGATTTGTCCGGCTGCTCGATAATGCGGCGCTGCTGCTCAAGGATATGGTCAATGTACTGCAGATGAATTTGCGTAAGCAGTTGTTCTTTGCTGGTAAAGTAATAGTAGAAGGTTCCTTTTGTCACGCCCAGCGTATCGACAATGTCCTGAATCGACGTTTCGCTGAATCCTTTCTTTTCAAAAAGCGCGATGCTGTGCTTGATGATTCTATCTTTCATGGACGGCTCCAAGCGGGATTCTCCTCCTCATGTCGAATGAACTGTTTCTATGTTATCTTGAAAAATGGAGACATGTAAAGGAAACAAATGGGACTAAGAAGCCAAACTTGCAAGCAACGTCCTCTTTACATGGAATTAGCGCCTTCTTTTTTCGCTTTATCCCACGCTTCCTCCTGCAATTTGCGCCATAAAATTTTACCGCTGCCGGTTATCGGAAGCGAAGCAACGAACTCAACGATGCGGGGATATTTGTAGGCTGCCATATGCTGCTGCGCCCAGCTTATAATATCGCCCGCTTCCACCGTACCGCGCTTGTCTTCATACAGGACGACGAAGGCTTTGATTTCCTCGCCCTTTCTCTCATCCGGCACACCGATGACACAAGCTTCTTGAATAACCGGGTGCTTGTAAAGAATCGATTCCACCTCCGTTGGCCATACCTTGAAGCCGGAAGCGTTAATCATGCGCTTCACACGATCGACGATGAAGAAGTATCCTTCTTCGTCATATCGCCCGATATCCCCGGTACGGATAAACGGTTTACCGTCCACTTCTATGAAAGCTTTCTTTGTGTCCTCCGGATTATTCCAATACCCTTGAAATAATTGCGGTCCGTTGATAATAATTTCCCCTACTTCATGAGGTCCTTTCTCTTCAAGCGTCACAGGGTCAATGATGCGGGAGTCCACGTCGAACGCCGGGATGCCGAGACATTGCAGCTTCGGCCGATCGATCGGATTGCAGTGCGTTTGCGCCATCGTTTCCGACAGACCGTATCCTTCTACAAACCGAATACCGGTTGCTTGGTGCAGCTTCTCGCCGACGGCTTCCGGCAGCCCCGCTCCACCTCCGTTAATGACCGTAAGCGAGCTGATGTCGTACTGATGCAAGCATGGATTGGCCAAAAAATCAATGATCATCGTGCTGATCCCGGTCCAATGCGTACACCCGTAGCGTTCAATCAGCAGTGCTGCCGTATTTCGCTCCCACCGCGTCATAATTACCATGGTGGAACCGATATAGATAGGCACATGCATGCTGTGAATCATTCCGCTCACATGGAATAACGGAAGCGTCGCCAATCCCTTCGATTCAGGCGTCAGCGCGCCCCAGAATGCGGTTGATATCACATTGGCCTGCACCGACTTGTGGGTATGCATGCAGCCTTTCGGTTTGCCTGTCGTGCCGGAAGTGTAAGGCAGAACCGCCAGATCACGCGCCTCCGTCTTCGGGAAAGGCCGCGGTTCGATTGCGGCCGCCATAGCTTCTGTCCATGGAATGACTTGCGAGGATGCCGCTTCGAGCCGCGGGGCCTTGCAGATGTCCGGCACTTCTGCGCCTGCGATCTTGCAGTAGTCGGAATAAGTAGCGAGAATAATGCGTTCCAGACAGCTGGACGCAAGCAGCGGTTCGATACGCGGATACAGCTCCTGACTGACCAGGCCGACTCTCACGCTGCCGTCTTCGATAAAAAAAGACAGCTCTTCCGTCAGATTCATCGGATTGATCGGCACGACGATGCCGCCGGACCGCAAAATCGCATAATAGGAGATAATGAATTGAGGGCTATTCTGCATGTACAACAGCACACGATCGCCTTTCTGAACACCCAGATGGAGCAAATAAGCGGCCATGCGGTTTACTTCTTCCAGTAAAGTTCGATAGGAGAAAAAATTATCATAATAAATGATGGCTGTCTTATCTGGGTAGCGGCGGGCGGTAACTTCCAAATTGTCGCTCAGCGTCGTGTCCGGAACCGAAAGTGTAGCAGGCATGCGCGCAGGCCAATATGCAAAATAGGAACGTATCACCAAAAATTCGCCTCCTCATTCATACGAATCTCGAAATCTCTGGAACTGCCAACAGATAGAGCCGTTCTGCTAGCGGCCTTTAAATGACGGTTGCCGCTTTTCTGTAAAAGCCTGCACCCCTTCCCGGTGGTCTTCGGTCGTAACCATCATCGCCTGTGCAGTCCGCTCCCGCTCAAGAATATGATCCAAGCTGGACGCTAATGACTGATCGGCAATTTTTTTGATCATGCCATATGCCTTGCTAGGCCCGTTCGCCAACCGGGAGGCGTACTGCATGGCACCCGCTTCCAGTTCTTCAAGCGGATACAGCCGGTTGACGATGCCAATGCGGTGCGCATATTCCGCCTCAATCGGCTCTGCGCTGAATAACAGCTCTTTGGCCCGGTGTATTCCGATCAAATGCGGCAAGAAGAAGAGTCCTCCTCCATCAGAAATCAGTCCCACTTGAGCAAAGCTCATCGTAAATTTGCTGCCATTCCCCGCCAAAATCAAATCGCACGCCAATGCCAAGTTAAAGCCCGCACCAGCCGCAAATCCATGCACAACCGCAATGACAGGCTTCTCTATTTCCTTGATTAATTGGATTAACTTATTGAGCTTCCCGATATGATCGTATACGTTCTCTGGGGTTGCATCGCCCATCGTCTTCACGTCGCCGCCCGCACTGAAGGAACGTCCCGCACCCGAAATGCAGATGACCCGAATGTCCGCGTCCGCTCTCGCCTCTTCTAACGCCTCGATTAATCCCAGAATCATCGGCGGACTGAACGCATTCAGCGCCTCCGGACGGTTTAATTTCAGTGACAGGACATGCCCATCCTTATGTGCCAGCAAATGTTCGTTACCCATATTCGTTCATACCTCCTTCGTTTCATTTCTTTCGCAAGCAAACCTCGTATCTCTCAAAAGCGCCGTTTGGAATATGCATTCATCGCTTGCATCCTGCCCATCTATGTTGGACAACGCGTTTGCCTACCGCTCCCGTCGTTCAGTCTGCCGCAAAGCATGCGCAACCAACGCTTGCACGGTTTCATTGAAGCGGGCAAACCGCTCATCCTTCGTCTGCCCCTTTTTCCAACGGTAATAAATTTGCTGACAGATGACGGCAAGCTTGAAATAAGCAAACGTCAAATAGTAATGAACGTCCGACACATCGCGTCCGCTTCGGGTCGCATAAGCCTCCATGAATTCATCCCGCGTCATAAATCCCGATCGAATCGTCAACGGAAGATGACCCAAGCCGCGCAACAGCTCCGGCGGGTCATCCTGCTCGAACCAATAACTGAGCGCAGCACCGACATCGGCCATCGGATCTCCAATCGTCGCCATCTCCCAGTCGAACACGCCAGACATTTCACTTATATTGCTGCCGGAGAACATCACATTGTTCAGCTTATAATCATAGTGAATGACAGTCGGATCTTGTGAAGCCGGCAGTGAGTCGACAAGCCACTTTTTAAGCTGCTCCGCTTCCTGAATCTCCTCTGTCTTCGCCCGCTCATACCGTTCCACCCAGCCATGGACTTGCCGCCGCATAAAGCCGTCCGGTTGGCTGATCGCTGTCAGGTTCGTCTCTTGGTAAGGCACCTCATGCAGCTGCACGAGTGTTGTCACCATCGTCTCGGAAATTTTTCTCCCCAACTCGGGCGTGTATTCCACATGTGGCGGAAAGCTTCGATCCAAAATGACTCCGTGCCGCCTCTCCATAACGAAGAACGGACTGCCGATAACCGAGATGTCCTCGCAGTATAAATACGGACGGGGAGCGAGCGAAAAAAATGGATGCAGCCGGTCGAGGATTGTGTATTCGCGCTCCATGTCATGCGCTTTGGGCGCAACTGGACCGAAAGGAGGACGACGCACAACCGCCTGCCACTCTCCCATGCGAATTTGATAGGTTAAGTTGGAATGACCCGCCCCGAACTGTTCGACTTCCATCGAACCGCCAGACGGAATGTCCAGATGATCCCGCAAATACGTCTCAAGCGCAGAGAAATTCAGTTCTTCGCCCTTCCGAACGGGAATCGTGTCCTTCGGTAATGCATCTTGCTTGGACATCGTTTATGTAAGCCCCCTTATCGTATGATTACTTTCAAACCGTGGTCGAAGAAATGCCGCCGTTTTCCAATACGAAGCTACATTGCTGACATGCCTCCATCAACCGTCAGCACTGCGCCAGTCATGTAGTTGGAAGCGTCTGATGCCAGAAATACGGTGCTGCCCTTGAGATCGCTATCAGAGCCGAGTCGCCCCAGCGGAGTGAGGCCGAGAATTTGTTCGCTTCCATGATGAAGTATCTCCCGGGTCATCTTGGTCGGGAAAAAACCGGGCGCAATCGCATTAATGTTAATATTATGCTTGCCCCACTTGACCGCCAAATCTCTCGTAAACGCGATGACCGCTCCCTTGCTCGCGCTGTAGCCGACAGCGTCCAGCCATTTCGGATCGGTTCCGCTTAGCCCCGCTATGGAAGCAATATTGATAATCTTGCCGCCGTTCTGTTCGATCATGACCCGGCCAACCGCCTGCGACATTAAGAACGTTCCGGTCACGTTAATGTCCATTACTTTATTCCAGGCTTCCAGCGGCATATCGACCGCGGGCGCACCCCATGAGGCGCCGCTATTATTAACGAGAATGTCGATGCGCCCGAACGTTGCTGCCGTTTGTTCCACAACTCGCCGCACATCTTCAGGATTTCTTACGTCGCAAGCCATAGCCGCGCATGACACGCCCGTGTCCTGTTGAATCCGCGTTACGGTCTCCTCGCAAGTCTCCACATTCCGCGAGCACAGGACAAGATTGGCCCCTGCTTCGGCCAGCCCTTGGGCAATCTGTGCCCCGAGCCCGCGGCCGCCGCCAGTAACAATCGCGGTTTTGCCCGTCAAATCAAATAATTGTTTGGCGTTCATCCTCCGTACCCCCTTCATCTACGACGCCGATATACAGATCCATTTAGACCGTAACCGCTTTCAAGTTCTCGTGTTTTCTCAGCTCAAGCTTGGCGATAGCGGCTTTGTGCACTTCGTCCGGGCCGTCCGCCAGACGCAGCGTTCTCGCATTGGCCCAATGCGAAGCGAGCGGGAAGTCTTCGCTGACACCGGCGGCGCCCAGTGCCTGAATCGCCCGATCCAGCACCTGCAACGCCATATTGGGCGCTACCACTTTAATCATGGCAATCTCCGCCTTAGCCGCCTTGTTCCCGACCGTGTCCATCATATAAGCCGCTTTCAGCGTCAACAGACGCGCTTGCTCAATCTCAATGCGCGAAGCGGCAATCCAATCTTGAACCACGCCCTGCTGGGCAAGCGTCTTGCCGAATGCCGTGCGCTGCCGCACGCGCTTGCACAGCTGCTCGAGCGCACGTTCCGCCGCACCGATCAGGCGCATGCAATGATGGATTCGTCCCGGCCCCAATCGTCCTTGCGCAATGGCAAATCCCTTGCCTGCTTCCCATAGGATCGAATCGGCGGGTACGCGCACCTGGTCATACTCGATTTCCGCATGACCGTGCGGCGCATGATCATATCCGAACACTTGAAGCATGCGGCTGATCCGGACACCTGGCGTATCCATGGGAACCAGAATCATCGACTGCTGCTCGTAGAGCGGCGCGCCCGGGTCGGTCTTCCCCATCACGATCGCCACCTTGCAGCGCGGGTCGCCCGCACCCGAAGACCACCACTTGCGTCCGTTCACGACGTACTCATTCCCTTTACGCTCAATTGTCGCTTCGATATTCGTCGCATCCGATGACGCGACATCCGGTTCCGTCATCGAGAAGCATGAACGGATGTCCCCTTCAAGCAAAGGAATGAGCCATTTATCCTTCTGCTCCCGAGTACCGTACCGAACGAGAACCTCCATATTTCCCGTATCCGGAGCTGCACAGTTGAATACTTCGGGCGCGATGAGCGAACGGCCCATAATTTCGCACAACGGCGCGTATTCTAAATTGGTAAGACCCGCACCGTATTCGCTGTCCGGCAAGAACAAATTCCAGAGTCCAGCTTGCTTGGCCTGCTGTTTCATCTGCTCCATAATTGGCGGAACCGTCCACCTGCTGCCGGCCTGATGCAACTGCTCTTCGTACGTCTTTTCATTCGGATATACCACTTCATTCATGAATTCCAGCAACGATGTCTGCAAGGACTGCACCTTCTTGGAGTAATCAAAATTCATACGAATTTCCTCCCTTCGCTCAACATACTGACCGGATAGTATGTTGACGTTATAATCACTATAGATTAGTTTTCCAAAATATTCAAGAGATTCCTTGTTCCAAATCACGCACCGTTTCTCTGTCACGTGACGCTCTTCTCGACTGAATATGTACCATGGGTGAGCCGCTGGGAATAGGCGATGCGTGCATATACGGAGGGGATTTATTTCGATAAACTGAACAGATTTAACGATGAAGAGTAACACAGATCTAAAAAACGAGCGCCTCCCATTGAGAGAAGCGCTCGCCGTGTAAAACTTATTCATTTCTTGCTATTGCCTTTCGTCTCCCGGAGAAGATTCTCACGTATAGTACTACATGGAGGCCGGTGAGCTTGCCTGTACTTTCTACCATTATGGAATCTGCCGACGTTATGGAAATAACATGTAAAATACGCAAACACCACTTGTTCGAGTTACACCAGCCCCAGTTTCAATTCTCATAGGTACGTTCAAAACCACCTGGGCAGCTCGCCCCGGCATTGAAAAGCGAAGTTTCAAATCCTCATAGGTACGTTCAAAACCAAATACAAACGCAACAAGAAGGCTAAAGCATTCTAGTTTCAAATCCTCATAGGTACGTTCAAAACTATATTCCGTCCTATTGAGTTCGTTAACAAGACGGCGTTTCAAATCCTCATAGGTACGTTCAAAACCGACTCAATGGAAGCTTAACAAAAAGCCAAGATTCAAGTTTCAAATCCTCATAGGTACGTTCAAAACGCAGTCAGTGGTAGCCAAACAGTACGGGGTGTCTCATGTTTCAAATCCTCATAGGTACGTTCAAAACCCCTTCAGATGCGATAGCACTCTGCTGGGCTTATCATGTTTCAAATCCTCATAGGTACGTTCAAAACGACGGTGCGCAGCAGGAAGCGGAACAGACTGTGGAAGTTTCAAATCCTCATAGGTACGTTCAAAACACGTTTGGTTTTCGTCAGAAACACATGGGAATAACTTGTTTCAAATCCTCATAGGTACGTTCAAAACCAAAATAAACGCCGAGGCTGAAATGGCACATGATGGCGTTTCAAATCCTCATAGGTACGTTCAAAACTCCAAATGTTCGCGGAAGGGGAGCCGGAAGCGACTCCGGTTTCAAATCCTCATAGGTACGTTCAAAACATGGTAATGCGCTATATTGGCCTGAGGGGACACCGGTTTCAAATCCTCATAGGTACGTTCAAAACTGTGACGCTTGTGCGGAGGTTAGAGGCGTTATAAAGCGTTTCAAATCCTCATAGGTACGTTCAAAACCATGAATTGTATAACCTTCCAACGAGTCAACCTGAAGGGTTTCAAATCCTCATAGGTACGTTCAAAACTCCACGAACACTATGGCCCACCCCTTCAACCACAGTAGTTTCAAATCCTCATAGGTACGTTCAAAACTATGGCCCAGAAGTACAGTCGGGTGTTGTTGTGGTTGTTTCAAATCCTCATAGGTACGTTCAAAACGCGCGTAACGAACGCGGATGGTTAACGAATCCAAGCAAGTTTCAAATCCTCATAGGTACGTTCAAAACCGCAGTGATATCGGCAGTCCTTAACGCTCATCCCGAGTTTCAAATCCTCATAGGTACGTTCAAAACCCAAAAAGTGCTGGCTCACGCTGATTCTATCAAACAGCCATTACTTTCACAAGCCAAGATTATCAATTCCTACAACATCAAAAACAATAGTAATCCCCCTCATTTTACTTCATTTTTCTCTCTATTCCTCATTTTTTCATTTTGTCGTCGATCCCCCGGTTTTTTTGCGCTATAGGGGATCGACGACAATTCTGGCTAAATAAAAAACTCGTCCCCTCCCTTCTTTAAACCCATTTCTTCCCGTTTAGAATATTTTTGCGTTCGAAAAGTATAAAAAATGACAGAGTCCTCAGTTGGGTCCATTAGGTTTTCCAATTCCATTTTAAGCTTCACGTAATTGGCTCCAGATAACTCCCCTTCAAATACCGAATTTTGAACCCAATGAAGGTACTTCCTTACGATTTTAACTGCCTTTCCCACTCGCTTTTCATTAAAGTCATAGACTAAGATCACAAACATATGCTCACCTACCACAATGAATGATAAGGGATATACTTTTGTTCACCAAGAAAATGCTTTTGCAGCTTATACAATTCTAACCTTATCAATCGACGATAGGAGACCGATTTGCCTAAATGACGGTGACTTACAGTCGTCTGCATTCGCTTGTCCAGTTCTTGGGCAAACTTTCTTCTCCCGTCTTCCGTCAGCATAATGCCGTCTGTATGCTCATCAAAGTCTTTCTTGCTCAACATCTTCTTATTCACCATCGTAAATATAAGCCGATCCACCATGATAGGTTTAAAAATCTCGGCCACATCCAAGTTTAAAGAAAACTTGCGAAAATTCGTAGCATGCAAATATCCGATTCTCGGGTCGAGAAATGTTTTATAAATTTCACTCAATACAATGGTATAACAGATTGAATTTCCGAAACTGATCAGAGCATTCAACCGATTTTGTGGTGGCCGCTTCGTTCGTTTTTCAAAGATAAAGTCCGGATCTCCCATAATGGAATCAAAGGCTTGATAATACCGTTCGCGCGCGTGTCCTTCAACTCCCATCAGTTCTTCAACACTGACTACCTCATTAATTTGTTGCGCATGCCCGGATATACTCATGATGAGTTCTTCGAAAAAATGCTTGTCATCGCGCCTGCCGCCATAGTATTTTAATACTTGCAGCAGCTGTCCAATAGAACCCTTTACAAAGGTCCGCGCCAACTCCAAACGCAAGTTCATATCTATATAATGCTCCACTTGCTTTACGATAAGATGTCCCGAATTATAATGCTCACGCGGATAAAAAGTACCGATGTAATAACCATAATGATTGAAATAATGGACCGCAATTTCTTTTTGCGATGCGAATTCAAGAAAACGTTTTGAAACGTCTACCTCTCCAAAAATAAAAATATCGTTCGTATCTTCCACTGGAATATATTTTCTGCGCGATTCCGATTCAAAGTACAAGCTATTGTCTTTTCTTCGCAATTCGCCATTTTGAAAAATATACAATGACTTTTTCATTTGTCATCCCTCCGCCCAGCAAAATTCCCGATATGCACAATTACGGCAAAATCCAATTTTTTTCGGAGCCGGTGGTATCGGATTTTGCGAAATAGCTTGTATATCCTTTACGGCAACTTTTAACTCTCGGATTGCGTCTTCCGTCAACTCAACATTTTCCTTACGTTTTTCTTCGGGAAAGAGCAGCTCTCCCCTTGCATCAATTCCCATCTGCTTCAAAGTGTATAAGTAATAAAGAAGCTGATAGCGGGAGCTTGTCAGAAACTTTGACGACTTTTTTATTTCTCTGACAACCAGTTCCCCTTTTTCACGTTTCAGCCGATCCATTTTTATCGAACCTACCGCTACTTCCTTCTTCTCTCTCCCGTAACGGTATTCATGAATAAAGCGCCCAATCTCCACATTTTCATCCTCTTCGTCCGGAACAATTTGGTGCATATTGAGCCACGCTTCCCGTTTGCATATAAAGTAGTACCAAATATCCGTTCCGCCTACCGGCAGGTCTGAGTTCACGGCACTTCCTCCTAAATGAAGTTGTCAAACTGCTCGAACTGTGTGCGAAGGCCAACTTGCGAATCATATACCTCTGTTCCATATAGCATAGGTATTCGGTGCGTCAAAAAATCCTCCTTGCTTGCCACCTTCAGTGCCTTCTTGACAGGCAAATTTAATACATAATAATTGAATAGAATCATAAATTGCTTTTGATCTTCGAACGTCAATCTTTTCATATATCCTTTGTCCGAATATCGCTCATAGATATCATCTGCATGGTACAGCTTGAATTTCTTCTGTAAAATCGAATACGACTTCGGCAGCAACTTTTGCTCTTCTTCATTCGGGTTCCACGGTACAAAAACGGGCAACGTCAGCATGCTTTGATCGAAGGGTTGAAAACTCGATAGTTTCTCCCATTCTCCCTCATAAGCATCGCGTATATATGCCATAGCCGCTTCATACGTATTGTGTCGGAACATTTCTTCATAATAATTTTGGACTAATACCGTAAGCTCCGATTCCATCCACATGGATTGTTGTTGCAGCAATTGATCCGTGATCTGCTGCAGCGGCTTAGGATATACAAGGCTACGCGTATCCCTCATGCCTTCCCGATAAAACGGGAAGATCGAAACTCTACCGAGAACTGTGCCCTCCAGATGGCGATTGACACGTCCCGCCGCCTGAACAATCGAAGGCATAATCGGCAATGCTCTTGCCACATGCTGAAAGCTGACATCTACCCCCGCTTCAATAATTTGGGTGGAAACAACATACAATGGCTGCTTACGATTCTCATTTATTAACTCTCGTCTGATCGTTTCAATTGCTATTTTTTTATGAAGGGGGATCATTAAGCCATGGAGCAAATACACATCTTTCGCCTCCATGTTTCGATATACCCGGTATGCATCTTCGATCGTATTCAATATGACCGCCTGCGAGGAGACTTCTTTTTCCTTCATGAACGAAGCCAATGAACCTTCATTCTGAGCCTCTTCTACAAATAATTGATACCGATCATGGTTAGAAGATGCTTTAACTTGAAGATTGACAGGCTGCTTGGACAGCCCATATTGAAAAGGAGGCATCGTTGCAGACAAGAAAATGACCTTAAGGTTCATAAGCTCGGTCAAGGCTTCGAGTCCACACAGAAATACATTCCATACATCGGGATTCAGAATTTGGGGCTCATCTATGATAATGACTGCATTTTGCAAAAATGTCCTTCGCAATACATCTTGTGATTGCTTAGGAAACAAAGCCTTTCCGAACTGATGAAAGCTGGTGCAAACGATAGCATGCGCCCAGGATTCTACGGCCAATTGGCTTTTGCTCATCCTTTGATTGTGATTGTCCTGCTCCTCCAGTAAGGCAAGAGAATGATGTTCTAATGCTTTTTCTTGCATTACTTCTTCTATGACAACACTGGTCTGTTCAATAATGGACAAATAGGGTCCAACATACACAATCTTTTGAAATTGCTGCTGCTCACCGAACCACGAGGCAATTTTCATAGAGGTAATCGTTTTTCCGTATCCGGTAGGCATTTGCAGCGTAAAGAATCGCCCTTCAGGATGCTGCAGCAATTGTGCCATGATGTCCTCTTGCGCCTGTATTCGTATCACGGACATTGAATCGTCTTGTTTTCGGCGGCAGTAGTCATCGATCAGCTCTTGATGTTGATGGTGCGCATTGGTATCGAACCAGCTAGTATTCACCTGCTTCACATCAAAACGATCACCTGCGATCAAGCTGGTCGTGATCTGCCGCCACTTTTGAACACTCTGCATCAGTCGGAGCGGACGCCAAGCTCCATAGCCGATTTGCAATGCGTCGAGCGCCTCTTCTACGGCTTCCTCTGCATCTTCTTTCAGCCATGTTTTCAAACTGTCTGCATTGATCTTGACAGCAGATAACTTACGATATTGCTCATGAATAAATACCTCTATTCCCGTTAGATCAAGTGCTGTCCAATCATAGTCTTTAAGCCAGCTATCCTCAGTTAAATTATGCAGTCGACTATGATGATCCGCGATATCACGCACAAGCCATAGCCACTCTATGCAATATCGCTCCCACTCCCCCATGCTCTGGAGCATATGGTAACCCAGATACGAAAAGAAGAAGGCCCCGCAGGCAGAATGATTGGGGCCCTTCTTCGTCTTTTTGCAAATATAGTCCTGCCACTCGACATGGCACTTTGCGATATCATGGCATATCCCAGCCAGTCCGGCTAAGCGTATAAGCGCATCTGGTTCATTATTCAGAAACCTTTCTACCGAGCGCCTGACCTGAATTAAATGCTCGCCTAACAAAGATCCCGGTCTGGCAATGCATTGTCCAAAAGGAACTATACGAGACATACCGCTTCCCCCTTGATCACGAACACGCCGCAATCCTCATCGGCATCTGATTGTTGCCGGAATACGATCGGCCCGCCATCCTTCTCGTAGATGTATGATATGGACTTCTCGAATGTCCGATTCCCCAAATATTCCTTCATAAAGCCCCCTGCACGACTGTACGTTGACCTGGTCTCGGTTAACATCAAATCCTGGATAAGCGTCGTCGGAACAGCAGTATGTGTCGTAACCATATCTTCATCAAAGCGCTCCACCTGTGGCTCAATCGCAACCAGTCGGGGGAACGTCATCGCAAATGCGACACCCAAATACGTCGGATAAACGGAATGCCCCTGCTTCAATTTATCCTCAAGCCGATCAACATACTCATCGCCAGCGTAATATACGCGGTAAGCTGGATTGACTAGCAACTCCATCGTTGTTGGACGATTAAAGGTATTGCCGGCATCTTTTCCTAACATGGACAGTTGCTGTGCCGATGTGCGCACCGGATGCAGAAGCTGTATGCCGACTCGATCACTAGTGACAAAGTCGGTTATGCCAATCATCGCGCCTACCATACCTTTTACTGCTGTAGGAGTGATGAACGGGTACGTCAGATGAGTAGCCGTCGTATCCGGTCGCCGAAAATGAGCTATAGAGCCCTTCACGTCAAAAATAACTGCTTTCATCATCATCGCCTACCATAATGGTTGTAAGTACGGGGTTATATCGCTTTCTACACACAAAGAAGGATGAATCCAAATCCGGCAACGCTCAATTTTCTCTTTATATTGCTCAAGAGTGCGAACCAGCTCAGATACGTCCAAGGTAATGTCCTTCAGAGACGATGGTCGGCGGCCTGTCTCTCTCCATGCCTCTTCTCCTGGTTGCAGCGCAATCAAATCTTCCAAATATCCGATCCGGAAAAATGGATCTTTATACTCCACATGCACCAGCATTAGAGGCTGCTGCTGCCCCCGGCCACGTGCTTGACGATGCTGCGTGCCCTGCCATAATCCCTTGAGCAGCAGTTCCTGATCGTCCACCGTCATCCCGGTCTGTTCCGCATTTTTGGCGTTAATGACGCCTGGCATTGCAAATACAGCAAAAGGAACGATATAGCTTGTCCAAATCGTGCCTTGCGTTTTTCCTTCTTCTCCATCTTTGGTATCGGAACTTGGCATCACAACAGTACCTTGAATATACTGACTATCTACTGGATGAAGCGAATGCGCCCAACCGAACTGCACAGGCCCCGTCAGATGGAACTTAGGGGTGACGGAGTATACGATCCCGAATGTGCGAGCATCGAAGCTGTGTTCCAGCAGCACCGACTTCATTTGATCCTTTGCTTCATTTTTCTTATCCACTTGCGAAGCAATCCACTCTGCCAAGCTTCCCCGTCCAAGCAATTTTCCCTTTTCGTTAACCTTCCCCTGCACAAAAATATAATTACGCTGGCTTGCCCCTCCGTTCGGTTCTGCCTCCAACACATAATCGCGTACATCGCGTTTGATACTGACATCACTCAGTGAGATTCTGCCGTCTTCCTCCGGGAACAGTCTGCGCGCGTCGCTATCCTGCAGCGGATCGCGATTCGGGATTCCGTCCTTTACCGATTTGACGAACAACAATTCACCATTATGCACTGCCATCTTCTTACTCCTCCTCTTTCTTGTACATCAGATAACCCGACCAGAAGGCGGTCATGAACTTGTCTTTGTCTGAATGGAGCGTATGCGTTTGTTCGGCTTCCAAGAAGCCGAGCAATACTTGCGCCAGAACGGGCCGGAAGTTCTTCCCGAGCCCCATGTCCCGCTGTTCTGCCAGTTCTTCGCAGCGAAGCACGCCATATTTCCATATCATGTCCGGCGTAAGCTTGCTGCCGAACTTCATTACCCGCTGCTTCACAAAGTCTTTTCCCGTTTTCCTGTGATAGGAATGGGAGAACTGCTTTAACAACAATCCCGTCACAAATCCCAACTCTTCGGCCAATTGCAATTGAGATAATGAAATTTCTCCGGCGTGATAATGATCAATGAAACGCTCCCAATCCGCCAAGGTATTCACCCTTTCATTGCTTTGTAACACTTCTTCTTGATATCGTGCATAGAACGCCAGGAAGCCATGATGGAACACCAGTTCCTCCCGCATCCCCCATTCATCTTCTTTCAGCGCTAATTCCAATAGCTTGATGCATGTATTCTTGTATAGGCGATGTACCGTGATCGGCTCACGGTGCAGCACCGTTTGAAGACTGCTCCATACGTAACCCGGGCCGTATGCGTTCGCCAATAGCGAAGGCAGGGAGCGAAGGCGATGATACTCCTTGTCTGTATTGCACCTTAACGCTTTAACAATGGGAAGAAGTTCTTGGCGATTCAGATCTTTTATTATTTTTTGCAGCAAAGCCGCTACGCTCGGGACAACGTCTTCAATCACTTTGCGAATATGCATATTGCCTCGCGATAAATCACCGGAGTAATATACGATCATCAGTCGGTGCTCATCACTCATTTGAGGTATGAACTTATGGATGCCTGCCAATAGTTCAAGATGAATGTCATCGTCGCTTTTGTCTGATTGATTCAAAATACGTTTGTACTTGTAATAAAGCTGTTCTACGTCCCCCTCTAGAAGCGGAAGCACGAACGGAACCCCGAATATCGGCTCAAAGCTGGAATGCTTCATATGGCGTTTCGCTTCCATGCTCGTTACCGGAGCAAACATTTCTTTGAGAATCGCGCTTGTCACCGGAACGGTAATCTGCTTCAGGAACTGCGTCCCGTATAAGAAAGCTTCGTAGCTGACGCGATCAACCTTAATTCCGCGTATCCACTCGTCTTTCCCCCAATAGATGGAGCGAGGCATCTCCCATGTTGGTGACATCCACAACCAAAATTTATTGTAAATCGAAGCGACTTCTTCCTCTTCCTGATTTGTGAACGTTGAGATTGCGTTGTTTGCGCTGCCCAATGACTTTGCTTCCGTGAATTTTGCTTCGATGATGCCCGCAAGTGCTTGATCTCCATCAATATGAAGCTGTTTGCCAAGAGATAAGCGGCTCTCTGCTATCCACAGGTACCGATCGTCCTCGCTCCTCTTGTCTAATGAGCGATAGACAGACAGGCTATGATCATATATGTATAAAATGCCAAGCTGTTTTTCTTGTTTGATGAACTGTTCAAAATGAGGGGCTATACTTGCAGCAGAACGTCGCGCAACATCCAGCAGTTGCTCTTCGCTTCTCTGTCTGAACGAAACCGTATTCTTTAATCTAGGGAAGATCACATCCACCGCAAACGATTCCGGATGTTCCATTGCATGAATATGTGCTTCATACATGAGATAACAGGGAACCGGATATATCCCTTGTGCGTGAAGAGGATTCCCTCCGTTAGGATAGAGGATGGGAAATGCAATGTTATTTATCTTGTTCGGTACGAAGCTTTTGTCTTCTATATCTCCTATCTGTATGAAGTGAAATGCCGTGTTGTCCCCATCCAGCTCAATAAGGAATACATGTTGAAAGAAGTTTTTGCAATTTTCACTGTCAACGTCGGTCAACCATCGGATGCGCTGTTGGTTCGGCAAATCGCTTTGTACGATAGGTCTGCCAATGCGAATGATGGATTCAGCCAACATACTGCTCACCTCCTATAAATGACGAACAATTTCATAGAGGCCATGTCCGTTAGAGTAATACAATAAAGTCTATTTACTTTAAAAAAGACCGCTGAATAGAATGAAACCGTTTTCGAAAGAGATTTACAAAGAAGACTTGTTTTGCAAGCAGAAAGCCTTAATAATTAATTCTTCCCAATCCCTAAATATAGTACCATCATACTATTTGGAATTACTTTTTACTATCGTCGTAGCATTTTTGACGAAAAATTGCAAAATATCGTTTGTACCCAAAATAGATATCGTTTTCAAACATAATTTAGAAACGATTATTTACCAAGCAATAGATTACCCTTAGCAAGCTTTCATTTTTCTCACGCAGTTCCTTGATTTGATGTTGCAAGCCACGGATAACTTTATGATCAGCCTTTATTTTTCCTTCGACAATCCTTCTTTGGTTATCATCCTTTTTATATGTAGATCGCCAATGATACAAGGTCTTTTCTGGTACTCCAAATTCCCGTGCTACCTGCAAAATTGGCTGATTTTCCTGGCTAATCATTTGTAATATCTTCAGTTTAAAACTTTTTTCATATCTCCTTTCCATAATAGATCACCTCTTAGTCCCAGATTAAAATCTTGTTAGATATTTTTTTATGTATAAGAATATTATAGGTCATTTCCATATTTTGCGTCAATAGGGATACTCTTTTGTAAACATCATTGTCACTAGGGCGAGAGCTATGAAATCCGTATTTAAGATTCCGCACATCTTTCCGACTTGGAGAATTAACAAAACTGTATTCTAAGTTGTGTCCCATGCTGATTTGATCATTCTTGTTGCAGCTCTATCAAAGGCTATATTCCAAATTTCTGAGCCGATCAAAGCCCTCAACCAGGCTTAAAACCCAATTATGACTAGATGGCCCTTAGCTCACTTGCAACTTGTGGAAGAGATCCAAAGGCTATAATATTGGCCATTTTCCAAAGTCACACCGCTTTCTAAAAATAACAAGAATGGAAGTAGAATCTGGAAGTTTCATGAAAATATCTTCATTTCACTCTACTAACTAACTCAACTTTCGCAGAGCCGAACACGGCTTAGTTGTTTGTTCTGTATGAACCTAGACTAAGTTAAATATAACTCTTGAAAA